>JAAETJ010000001.1 GCA_024228495.1 bacterium
ATGCCTATGGCATATCTCATTTCGTCATCGCAAGATCTTTGACGGGTGAAATTTATGCCACCATCCGGTATTAACACTGATCTAGCTCAAGATTATGCCAGTTTGTGTGTGACAGCAAGCCCGTTTCCACCGTAGTTGGCATATAGCGGAATACCTTAATAATGATCATGCAATCAGGAGCGAAAAGCGACCGGCGCCGGTGCGCCGCCCTCGCCCAGGCCGGGCGTAAGCCCGAATAGCCGTGAGCAAAAAAAATCAAAACTGAATCAAAAAAAGTTGTTCTGCCATAACTCTCTTTGGGCGTAATTGATCCACAACCGACTCTCTGCACCTTGGTTTCTCAAAGCCCTGATAAATGGTTCAGTCTAAGCCGGAAACTCTAGTCGTATGGGATTGTGCTTCCAGTGTAGTTGTGGATGAATTGATATTTTTGTATTCTGGCAGCACCTCAGGTGTTGGATATAATTGGCTTAATAGCACAGATCGCCCCCCCTCCTGGACAATTCGGCAATGTTCGCGCTTGAGCGCACGCGGGTTGGAAACGCCGCACGAATGAGCAATCAATCCGGTGCCGTAACGAATTTTATTGATAAAGTTTTTCACCTGCACAGATTTCTCCGCCGGGACCAGGCCCTTTTGCAAGCTTTCATTATGGGTGGTGATGCCGGTGGGACAGGTGTTCTTGTTACATTTGAGTGACTGGATGCAACCCAGCGCGAACATGAATCCACGCGCTGAGGCGACAAAATCCGCACCAGCACAGAATGCCAGAGCAACCTCGGCTGGAGTAACCAGTTTACCCGAAGCAATGACGCGGACACGATCGCGCAGGCCGTATTTGATCAGAATATCAACAACGATGGACAGGGATTCCCTGATCGACAATCCAACATTG
>JAAETJ010000002.1 GCA_024228495.1 bacterium
ACCGGCTTGAACAACTGCAGGGCAGCTGCGGCATCCCCCTGCCGGCATCGACCCAGTGGGAAATCGTTGAACAGATCGCCGATGGGTTTTATCCTGTCTACTATGAACTTAACCGACAAGCAGCCCAGGGCGATGTCGTTTATAATGACGATACGACCATGAAAATCCTGGCGTTGATGCAAAACAACGATCAATCACAACGCAAAGGGATTTTTACCACCGGTATCGTCTCGACGCTCAACGATCAAAAAATAGCACTGTTTTATACCGGTCGAAAACATGCCGGTGAAAATTTGGCCGATTTGCTGCAGCAAAGATACTCGGGTCTCAGCCCTCCCATTCAGATGTGTGATGCGCTTTCTCGAAATACGTCTGATGCGTTCAAGAGCATACTGGCAAACTGCCTTGCCCATGGCCGGCGCAAGTTTGTTGAGGTGGCCCTAAACTTCCCCGAACAGTGCCGTTATGTGATCGAAACCCTGGCAGAGGTATATAAAAATGATCAGATTGCCAAAGAGCAAAACATGACAGCCGATGAGCGATTGCATTTTCATCAAATCCAAAGCGGTCCATTAATGCAAAAGCTTGAAACCTGGCTTAATGATCAGCTGGATCAAAGAAAGGTAGAGCCCAACTGCGGCTTAGGTCAGGCCATTTCATATATG
>JAAETJ010000003.1 GCA_024228495.1 bacterium
AGAGTGAAAATACGTTTTGTGATAAAATCTTCCACAGAGCAAGCTGAAGCTTGCACTCCTGGAGTGCAAACTTCAGTCATAGAGCAAGCTGAAGCTTGCACTCCTGGAGTGCAAACTTCAGTCATAGAGCAAGCTGAAGCTTGCACTCCTGGAGTGCAAACTTCAGTTTGCAATTCACAATCAAGCGGGTTGGTACGCTCCTGTCCTCTATCCACAACACTGATAATCCAGAGTTGTGGTACGCCATTCGCCTTGACGAGTTGCGTCAGCACAGGGATTGACAGATCTTCATCAATCGCCACGGCTGACGGAGCAATCTCATATCCCAGCGCGGAAAAGAAGTCGGCCAGCAGATCATTCTGAAGTTCCAGTTTTGCCACCAGACCTTTTTCTTTTTTACTTTCGTCAAGAATATTGAAAAAACGACGACCTAAAGCCCTGATCTCACGATGCGGCGCCGGGATATTCTGTTCCTTTTCCTGTGCTTCCCATGCTGACAGAACACCTTTGACATCATTTGCCAGCAGTGTGGTCAGATAATGATGCGTGTAGAACTCATTGTGATTCTGTATTCCGGTCAAATCAAATGCCATATATTATTAGTCCTCCTGGAGTGCAAACTTCAGTTTGCTGCCCTGGAGTGCAAACTTCAGTTTGCCTTTCACAAGCTTCAGCTTGCGCTCCTGAACTAAAAATCATCGTCTTCTGCTTCATGCAGAATCAACGTCTTATATTCTGGGTAGTCTTGAAATTGACGGACTAAGTGTGCTCGGCCTAACTCAGTAAATGCTTGATGGAAACTCGAAAACGGGTAATTTTGTAAATTGGTCACATAACCATGTTTTGCAGGATTATGAAACAGGTAATTCATTCGCGTTCTATAATCTTTTTCGTTACGCGGGCAATAATCCCAATAATTCCACCATACCGGGAGTTCACATTTTGTTGTTTTCCGAATGAATCCACTGGTTCCTCCGTGAATACGCCTGAATATTTCTGAGAGATCTTTGCCCTCACAACTTTGTCCAAGAAGATGATAATGATTATCTAACATAACCCAATGGTGCAATTGCCAACCGAATCCTTCAAATATTTTTTTGATGACACTCAACACCATATCTTTTACCTCAGTTTCATGTAACAACATCCGTTTCTCATAAATAGCGCCAGTGATAAAATATGGTGTATCATCCAGAAACAAGTGTGCTGGCGTATGTGGGTGACGTTTCAGCATATCACTGTTAAAGGAGTGCAAGCTTTAGCTTGCAATGAGCAAACTGAAGTTTGCACTCCTCTTTATTCTCCCTGTAACACCGCAATCACCTGGATATATGGACGATCTTCGGTTTTCATAGTATCTTGTATCCATTGTTTGTACTCATTGAATAACGTATCAATGCTGTGCTGCTCGCGGTCCCGGCGTTGTTTGGTCGCAATCGCTGAATCGGCAAGCTCTCCGAATTTTGCATCTACCTGCTGGTGCTGTCTGGCGCGGAGGCGTTCCAGCGCATCCAACTGTTTGTTCAGTTTCGGATTGATCATATCTTCAAATTCTGCTCTTCGAACACTCATATATTCACGGGCTTTTGTGATGGCCTCACCCAAAAGGCGGCGCAGCGTCTCACTATCAACCGCAGGTTGTCTGTTCGGGAATGATTTACGGCCCAACAGCGTTCGTTCAAGGATCTGTTCAATCGAATCGATTGTGTGATAGCTCTGCTGCTGAAAAATCACCCCAAACCATTGGTGAATCAGGGGATGGCCTTTGCGATTCGGAATCAGCCCGGACAATAGAAAGATCGTCTCAGCTTCGTTCAAGCCCTCTGACAGCGTGATGACCGGCGCTTGCTGGCGTCGGAAGGAGGCGGTGACCTTATCATTAATCCACTGCACCACCGGATGCTGCTCCCACAGATAGTGCATCTGCGGCCAGGTACTCTCGTATTTCCGGCAGCGCTCGAATTCCTCTTTCATCGTGTCGATATTGCCCATCAGGACAAAGTGTCCGTTTTGTGGATAGCTCTCTTTCGGCAGATGTTTAAAGCGTTCAGTCAGTTCTTCCGGCGCCATCAGGTCAATCCGTTGTTCATCAGCATAGAAATAGGCCTGGATCGGCTGCGTTCCCCGCAGGTAATCAATGGCTGTGGCGAGATACTCATAATCAGAGTCAAACACTGAGGGCATGGAGCGCGGGGTTGTGTCGCCGGCCGCGGTATTCTTGACAGGCGCTTCGCCAAGCAGGTGCGCCAGCGGATCGAAGGCGGCTTCCTCCATGCTTTGCTCGAATTGCTTGGCAGTCTGCCCGGTTTCGATGGCGTACGCGGTGATTTCCTCCTGTTTATCAATATCGAACACACCCATCAGCGTCGAAGGATCGCCGATATTCTCAACCGCCTGGTTATCTTTATGGATGAGCAGTTCAAGAATGCGCAGATCCCCCTTGATTTTTTCGTTTGTACTGTCGGTTAACAGATACACAATTTCCGGATTGAACTTCTGTCCGTAGCGGTCGATCCGTCCGTTGCGCTGTTGAAACACCATCAAGGCCCAGGGAATGTCAAAATGAATCATGCGATGGCTCAAGTAGTGCAGATTAATCCCTTCCGACGCGACATCCGACGCAATCAGCAGTCTGAGCTTGCTCTGCTCCTTGCCGAATTCTTCCACAATCTCCTGTTGTTCTTTGTCCGACATGCCGCCGTACAGCACCTCCGTCTGGCCGTCCTTCAACCCCAGATCTGCGGACAGATGTTCCTTCAGAAAGCGCATGGTTTCAATTCGCTCGGTGAAGATGACCAGCCGGTCGGTGGTAGCGCTGCCGTTCCAGTGCATATGATTGCGGATCACATTGAGGCATTTTTGATAGCGGCTGAAGTGCTCAGGCGTCACCCGTAACAGTCGCTCCTTAAGTTCCGATAATGTGTGAATATCATCAGGATACCCGCCCTCCTTTTCCAGACGTTTGATACGGTTGTTAATGGTTTGCAGACAGGCCGCCGGGGAGGAGAACAACGCTTTTTCAAGAGACGTCTTGAACAATTGCGCGCCGCCGCGCTTTCGGTCAATGCGGGAGAATGAAAGTTGCGTAAAAAAGTCGAAGACCTCTTCTTCTGTTGCTGATGCCGTTGTCCTGGCGCGAAACATCTGGCGCGGCTTAAAGGCTTGTTCCACCTGGTCTTTAATATCCTTTTTGAAACGGCGAATAAAGAGTCCTTTGATGTCGTCCGGACCGTAATTGTCCGGGTCGGCAATCGCTGTGGGGTCGAGCATGTTCATCAGGCTGGCAAAACTACGCGCCCGTCCGTCATGGGGTGTGGCAGACAGCATGATCAACGTGTCGGAACGGCGGGCCAGGAGCTTCGCCAACCGCGAGCGCAAGGAGTGCGTACTCCGTTCCGCCACGTTATGCGCTTCGTCAATGACAA
>JAAETJ010000004.1 GCA_024228495.1 bacterium
AGCGAGCGCGAAACCTCGTAAGAGAAATCCACCTGCCCCGGGGTGTCGATGATATTTAGCGTATACTCGTTGCCATCGCGTGCCGTGTAACGCAACGAAACGCTCTGTGCCTTGATGGTGATGCCGCGCTCACGTTCCAGATCCATCGAATCCAGCACCTGCGCTTCCATTTCGCGCTCACTGAGTCCACCGCAGATCTGAATGAAGCGGTCAGCAATGGTGGATTTACCATGATCGATATGGGCGATGATCGAGAAGTTGCGAATATGTTGAAGATCGGTCATCGGGTCACAGTTAGAGCCTGTCTGGATAATCTTAATAATATGATTTAATAATCAGCTTTATCAAATTGAAAAAACGGAACTTTTCTCAAGAAAAGTTCCGTTAAGCCCTATCTCGTAATCACTATTTGCGAGCTAATAATAACGCAAATAGATCTCTGCATAAAATATTGGTTCGCGCATACCTCTGCTTTGGTTGTGTTCCTAGGAGCCTGTCCAAAAATCCTAGGGATAGAGTTTTATCACGCCAGCCAGCGCTTGCGCCGCCGATAAGCTTTGACATCCCTGAAGCTTTTACGTTCCGCACCGCTCATGCCAAGGTAAAACTCCTTCACGTCTTCGTTCTGCCTCAGGGTTTGCGCATCGCCATCCATGACGACTCGACCATTCTCGAGAATATAACCATAGCCGGCAAACTTGAGTGCCATGTTGGTGTTCTGTTCGGCAAGCAAGAAAGTGACCTGCTCCTCTTCATTGAGGTGTTTTACAATCTCAAAGATCTCTTCCACCAGTTGCGGCGCCAAACCCATCGATGGCTCGTCGAGCAGGATCAGCGTGGGCC
>JAAETJ010000005.1 GCA_024228495.1 bacterium
GCTGGCTGGTTTTCTTGATAGTGACGACACACGCCGGCGCAGACGGGCGGCGACAATACTGGCGAAAATGGACAGCGAAGAGGTGCGCGAGGCACTGATGCAGGCTATTGCTGACCCATCTGCTGAAGTCAGATCGGCTGTATTGAATGCGCGAACGAAACTTTTTCCCGATGATCCCTTGCTGGTTGATCTGCTGGAAGATGATGATGCCGGCATACGGGCGGATGCAACTCGGCTGATTGGCGGGTATTACCCTGACATGCTACGTGCCTTGCTCGACGACCCGTGTGAAAAAGTGCGTGAGCAAACACTGCATGCCATTGCTAATGTCGATGCTGATCAGATTGACGATGTTCTGGTTGATTGCCTGCGCGGTGAAATTGACAGTTCTTCACCGGAATTGTCAGTTGCCGCGTGTGCTTCTCTTGCAGTAATTGCACCGCAATCGGCGCTGGAGGCTTTGCCTATCCTGCTTGAAAATGCAAACCAACCTTTAGCAGTCCGGCTCGGTGCCCTTAAAGGGTTGACGACAATTGGCGGTGATCAGGTGGTAATACCTCTGGTTAACGTTGTTGATGATGAGCAGCGCCAGGTTCGTCTGGAAGCCATGTCAGCGCTGACCAAATTGGCAGGAACCGGTGACAACTGGCCAAACATTGCCAGCTCTACTTTGCTTGCTGCTCTGCGCGGTGAGTATGATCCCGATGATAAACTGGATGAAGCGGGTGAGGAAGCTAGCGTTCAAAACGAGCCGAAAGCGGAGGAATCAGAGCGTCGGCCTGAGTCTGAAGAACCCACGCCAGTGGAGGTCAGCGTTAACGAAAACTTCCCGGTTTCGACGCTGGATTCGATTCTCGACGATGCGCCAGGCATGGCGCCAGCAGTGGGATTACCTGAAACCGGCATTGAGTTATCCGACACTGATATGGAAAGATTGGCAATTGCAAAGCGGGCAATCGGCAAAAAGAAGGTCAAGGTTGAGCCGAAAGTCGCCAGACATGATGACATTCGCCGGTTTGCGGCCCGCGTTCTTGGCGACCTGGACCATAGCGAGGTAATTGACGCACTGGCTGCTTCACTGGATACCGATGATATCCCAACCTGTATAGCGGCAGCCGATTCGCTGGCCAGAATTAGCGCCAGGGGTGTGCATTTCCCCGAAAATATAACCGAAATAATATGCGAGAATCTGTCAACTGACGATCTGAGTTTGAAGCTGGGTCTGATTCGTGCGCTTGCCGGTTGTGAGGTTGATGAAGTGTTGATTCAACTGGAAAATTTGTTGGGTGATACGGATAGTTCTATACGTGCAGAGGCAATTCGTGCGCTTTCGGGAAATAAGCAACTTGAGAAAAAGATTGAGAATTTGCTGGCGGATCCCGAACCGAGCGTGCGAATGAGTGCTGCCAAGGCAATTGTCGGGGATACAAACTCCGCAAACCTTGAAAAGCTCGTTGAGTTTTCATTTTCATTTGAAGGATATCATGGGCGAGAAGTTGCTCGTATGTTGCGTCGGGTCAGCAAGGATCGTGCAAACACAGCATTTTTAAATGTACTGGGCGATCCAGATCAGCGTCGGGTTTGGTCCGTTGCGATTGAGGCCCTGGAAGAATTGAACAGCAAACAGACAACAGAGGTTTAAATAACGATTGCAGTATATATAGGGGCGGTTTAAAAGCTTTGTTACTGATTAGTAGCCGGGGAAAAGGCGGTTATCTATTGTGATCAAATTATTATGATGTCCCAGAAAACGGGGACACGAAAATAGCGAAGATGGAGAGGCAAATTATGAAATTCACCAACTTGAAACTGCTGGTTTATACCCAGGCTATAACGTCAATGCTTGTCATGGGACCGGTGATCGATGCGGAGGCGGCAAAACGTGCCAAATATGCTGAAATTGAGGTTACCAATGGTGGTAGCGTTTCTGGCAAGGTCAGTTTTGAGGGTGATGTACCCGCCGATGCGATTGAAAAAATCAAGATAACCAAAAATAATGATGTCTGTGGCGATGGTGACCGGGAGGTCACCTGGGTTGATGTCAAGGATGGTGCACTGCGCGGCGCTTTCGTCTTTATTGACAAAATCAAAGAAGGTAAATCATGGCAA
>JAAETJ010000006.1 GCA_024228495.1 bacterium
ATAACTTCTTGCGGAACGCTGCTGGTCAATGCGGAAAGGAAATTACTCGAGGCCTTCGTGTTTTCAACAATTGCGAAGGACAACTGGCCACTACGCGGTTGCTCCAGGCATTTAGGTTCCATTTTAAGATCAATAAGATGTGTGAGATGTTTCCAAACGGTCTTTGTCATCACGATTAGCCGGTGCATGACCTGTCGCACCGCTTTTCTCATAGGCCAAAACACTGGCAACCTTATCCTTGCAAGCGAAATAAGTTCATCCACGCCATGTCACAGAATTCGATGATGAAATTTCTGCTTTATACCCAACCCCGCCACAACCCGTGAGCAACGTGATCGTCGCAAATATCATGAACGTCGAAATAACACATTTCATCCCCCTTCTCAATCATGTAAAATATCTATTCAAGATCTAAGCTCCGGCATTGTTCCAGAAGTCTTTCACTCTGGCAAAAAAACCAGCGCTATCGGGATGGTTTTTGTCGGTGCAGGCATCTTTGAAACTTTTCATCAGGTCCTTTTGCTTGCGCGTCAGGTTTTTGGGGGTTTCGACCTCCACCTGAATATACATGTCGCCCAGCTTGCTGGTGCGCAAAACCGGCATGCCCTTGCCGCGCAAACGAAACTGCTTGCCGCTTTCCGCACCCTCTGGAATTTTCACGCGGGTGCGTCCGCCATCCACAGTTGGTACCTCAATCTGGCCGCCGAGCGCCGCCGCCGTCATGGCGATAGGGACGCGGCAAAACAGATCGGCACCATCACGTTGAAAAAACTGATGGGTACTGATCGACAAGAAAATATAAAGATCTCCCGCAGGACCTCCCAGCCCCCCGGCCTCACCTTCGCCAGCCAAACGAATACGGGTACCATCCTCAACGCCCGAGGGAATACTGACACTCAAAGTGCGTTCCTTGACCTTGCGACCCGTGCCACGGCAATCGCCGCAAGGATTGTCGATCACTTCGCCATGTCCATGACATTGGGGACAGGTGCGCTCAATAGTGAAAAACCCTTGCGCGGCCCGTACTTTCCCCGAGCCATGACAAGTTTTGCAAGAAACCGGTTTGGTGCCTTTCTTGGCCCCGGTGCCATCACAGGTCTCGCAAGCAAGAGGGGTCGGCACATTAATCTCGGCATTTTTACCCTTGAAAGCTTCTTCAAGGGTGATTTCCATATTAAAGCGCAGATCATCACCGCGCTGGCGTCCGCCGCGACGTGCGCCGCCTGCTGCGCCACCAAAGCCGAACAGATCCTCGAAAATATCAGACATCGAAGCGCCAAAGTCAGCGCCAAAGCCATGTTGCCCCGGCCCACCAGGACCACCACCCATGCCATTTTCAAAGGCTGCGTGCCCATATTGGTCATAGGCTGCACGCTTTTGCGGATCTTTCAGCACTTCATAGGCTTCGCCGACTTCCTTGAAACGCTTTTCAGCACCATCGTCACCGTGGTTGGCGTCAGGATGGTATTTCTTGGCCATCTTGCGAAAAGCCGACTTTAAATCAGCCTCACTTGCCCCACGCTCGACCTGCAATGTCTGGTAATAATCACGCTTGCTCATGATAGCCTATCAACCGTCCTGTTTTTTCTGATACTCGAGAACCGCGTTCATCTTTGTCTGCAAAGACACTTCATAACCAGCTGCAAGGCAAGCGGCAAGAGCTGCTTCCCCGGTCTGGCTGATCGTCTCAAGTATAATCCAGCGAGGCAACCGAGACCTTTCTGCATCTTCAAAAAATGCCTTGAAAACATCAGCCTCCCCTCCTTCAATATCAATCTTGAGCATATCGACATGATCAAGATTTTGGTCTTCAAGCAGGTTCAAAAGAGGAACTATTTCGACTTTGACAAAACTGTCAGAATTCGCCTCCATCAAACCTTCTGAACCACCCAGTTCTTTTTTGGTAGCCAGTCGAATTTCGCCACGATTGCCCCCGGCAAAAACCAGATGCCCGTTCCGCGAACTATCGCCAATGGCCTTGTCTATGATCGTCACCTCATCGACAGCGTTTGACGCCTCGATATTGAACGAAAGTCTTTGCCGGTTAATTGGGTCCGGCTCAATGGCCAGAACACGAACCTTCCGGCCAGCGGCTTTCGCTTCGCTCAGCACATACAAGCTATACAGCCCTACATTGGCGCCAGCATCAACAAACACCAGTGACTTGTTGCCGTCAAACTCCCTGATGATCTGCGAAATTCGTGCCCGCTCCTCATGGTCCCAACTATCGGGACGGGCATAAACGCGTTTTTCACACAAATTGTCACGGGGATAGAGACGAGCCCGCTGATCGGCAAAAACTTCTATGTCAAAGGGGTCTGGATGGGCAAATAACGAAACGCGCCGAGCTGTCGAAGCAAATATCCGCCGCACCGTCCCTTGTCGAGAACCACCGGCCAAAAGGCGCAGCTTCTCACGCCAGGGTGAGAGTACATAATGACCAAATGGTGGACTTCCCATATTCGTTTCCGTCAATTATTCCAGGCCCAGGGCCTTTCTGGATACGCGCACAGGCCGGGATAAACTATCCCGGCCTGTGCATCGTCATGAACCATCAAGCCCAACGACCAGCTAGGCCGACTTCTTGTCATCATCGCTGATGTCTTCAAAATCAGCGTCAACCACATCTTCTGCCCCATCCATTTCGGCATCCATATCGTCAGGCGCTTCTTCATTGGCGCTTTGCGCATAAAGCGCCTCGCCAATTTTCATGCTGGCCTGGGTCAAAGTATCGACCTTGGTCTTGATAAGATCATCATCTTCGCCTTCCAGCGCTTCTTTCAAATCAGAGATAGCGGTTTCAACAGTACCGCGATCAGCTTCAGACACTTTATCACCAAGCTCGTCCAGAGTTTTCTCGGTGCCATGAATAAGACTTTCAGCCTGATTGCGTGCTTCCACAAGTTCACGATTTTTCTTGTCTTCATCTGCATGCAGTTCTGCGTCCTTGACCATGTTTTCAATATCGGTATCAGACAAACCACCAGAAGCCTGGATGCGAATCGACTGCTCCTTACCCGTGGCTTTGTCCTGCGCTCCCACATGCACGATGCCATTAGCATCAATATCGAAAGTCACCTCGATTTGCGGCATGCCGCGTGGAGCGGACGGGATATCTTCCAGATTAAACTGGCCAAGGGTCTTGTTGTCCCGGGCCATTTCACGTTCGCCCTGAAATACCGAAATGGTCACAGCAGTCTGTCCATCTTCTGCCGTTGAAAAGGTCTGCCCTTTCTTGGTTGGGATGGTCGTGTTACGATCAATCAAACGCGTAAACACTCCGCCTAGTGTTTCAATGCCAAGCGACAAAGGCGTCACATCAAGCAGTAGAACATCTTTGACGTCACCCTGCAGTACACCCGCCTGAATAGCGGCACCCATAGCCACAACTTCATCCGGATTAACACCGCGATGAGGATCATGGCCAAAGAAATTTTTCACCACTTCCTGGATCTTGGGCATGCGCGTCATGCCACCAACCAGAATAACCTCATCAATTTCAGCAGCTTGCAAAGCAGCATCCTTCAACGCCGCAGCACAAGGGCCAACGGTACGCTGAATGAGATCATCCACAAGGCTTTCCAGCTTGGCGCGGGTCAGCTTCATGTTGAGATGCTTGGGACCAGAGGCATCCGCCGTTATGAACGGCAGATTGATCTCGGTTTGCCGCGCACTAGAAAGTTCTTTCTTGGCTTTTTCGGCTTCATCTTTCAGGCGCTGCAGTGCGAGCTTGTCGCCGCGCAGATCAATGCCTTGTTCTTTTTTGAATTCATCGGCCAGATAATCAACGAGACGCATGTCGAAATCTTCGCCGCCAAGAAATGTATCCCCATTGGTCGATTTGACTTCAAAGACGCCATCACCAATTTCCAGAACTGATACGTCAAACGTACCACCGCCAAGGTCAAACACTGCAATGGTCTTGCCTTCTTTTTTATCAAGCCCATAAGCAAGCGCTGCTGCTGTTGGTTCATTGATAATGCGCAGAACTTCAAGGCCTGCGATTTTGCCAGCATCCTTGGTGGCCTGGCGCTGGCTGTCATTAAAATAAGCGGGCACGGTAATAACGGCTTTATCAACGGCCTCACCAAGAAAGGCTTCTGCTGTTTCTTTCATTTTTTGCAAAATAAACGCCGACACCTGCGAAGGAGAATATTTCTGCCCCTGCGCTTCGACCCAAGCATCGCCATTGTCAGCTTTAACAATGCTGTAAGGTACCAACTTTTGATCTTTGGCAACAGCTTCATCCGTGAACCGGCGTCCAATCAGACGCTTGATGGCAAACAAAGTGTTTTCTGGATTTGAGACCCCCTGGTTCTTGGCGGGCTGGCCAATCAGGCGTTCTCCATCATCACTAAAGGCTACAACCGATGGCGTCGTGCGAGCGCCCTCTGCGTTTTCGATGACCTTGGGGTCACCGCCATCCATGATAGCGACGCAAGAATTGGTTGTGCCAAGGTCAATGCCAATGACTTTCGACATATTTTCGTATTCCTCTTATTTACGGCAGACCGTTCAGGCCCTGCATTACAGGCGCCTCGCCAATGCATCAAACAATTGGCGGGGTACGGCCCCCTAGATTACCTCTGATAATGACATAGGTGTCACCGTTCAGGATACTATATAGTTGTCTCTTAAAGCACCTGCAAGATGTGCGCGGCAAGATGAAATGTCGCAACCTGTACACTCAATTGCAAATTCTTTGTCCAAAACTGTCATTTTGTTGCATGAGCACCATTTATTGATCAACTTATACACCGCGTGGGTACAACCTGCCAGATCGAAAATGCTGCTTGGCGAATAGACCTCCTTTGCCGATGAATCGCGACAATATCAAGGAGAAAATCATTGTATCAAGGAGAAAATCATTGTCATGGAAACTGAGATTACTCCGGACTAACGATATTTTCCTAATTTTCTAAACGAAACTACCCAACACGAGCTGCTCGCCCATATCCGTTAGTCCCTATTGCAAGCCCCGTTATTTCAGCCAGCCATACCCGGAACCGGCAAACCTTTTTCAGTACGTATGAGTAATATGGGTGAGATCGGCCGGGTCTCTGACATGCAAGATGGCTATCGCTATCAAACAACCCATCCGCAAACCAAACAAAGCTGGCCGCAAATGCCTGATCTTAGCATGAGTTGTGGCGGGAACTCATAGGCTTTGCCATGAATCCAGAAGCCTGCTTGATCAATTATTATGATGCCAAAGCCCGTATGGGACTGCACCAGGACGCCGATGAACATCATCAGCAAGCACCGATCATGTCAATTTCACTTGGTGATAAAGCGTGATTTCGCCTCGGCGGATCGAAACGCCAGGACCCGGCACGCACGCTCATTTTGTCTTCGGGAGATATTTTCATCCTCGAAACTCCCTTGCACATGGCCTATCAATGGCATTGACCGCATAGGCCGCATAGGCCGCATAGGCCGCAGATCATCAAGGTTGTTTGAGGAAGGAGGGCGCTTCAACCTTGCCATGCGCCGTGTCACACAAGGCCGGTAGCCGAACCTGAGCGCAATCGATCTGAAATAATTTCGATGGAAATAAAAAAAAGGGTGGCGATGACAGGCGAACCTATCATCGCCAGAGCGCGGACGGGAAGGGAAGGTCATGAGGCCGCGCTCAAGCACTATTTGAACGCATTGTGAACCCCTCGATCTCTGGCAACATTGATCTACATCAAGCCAAACGAAAAGCTTTTCATCTTATCTATGTTTGAAATTTTTGTCGGGATTATAACAGTTCCAACGAACGCTGGACCGGCCTCTTAAGAGCCGTTTCAATTACCTCTTCAAAAAAGAACCTGTCCGATCTAAACTTGTGCACAAATAGCAACAAAGAAAGGCCAACTCGATCTACACACACGATGACGAGAAAAACCAAAGTTTTAATCTCGAAAATGAAGAGCTTCTCAAGCTGGTCATTGAGACCGCCCCTGATGGCCTGATTATCATAAATGAAGGCGGTATTGTGCTGGCGTTCAGCCCAGCCGCCGAGCGCATGTTCGGCTTTAAAGCTGCTGAGATTATCGGACATAATATATCGTTGTTGATGCCCTCCCCTCACGCTGAAAATCATGACGGTTATCTGAACAATTACCTGACCACAGGCAAAAAGAATATTATTGGCATTGGTCGCGAAGTGGCAGCGCGCAAGAAAAACGGCACCTTGTTTCCGGTCGAGCTGTCTGTGGGCGTCTTGACCCGCCACGATGAGCGTTTGTTCACAGGATTCTTGAGAGATCTCACTACTCACCGCTTATCTGAAAATCAGATTGCCGATCTACAAAGCAAACTCATTCAATTGGCCAGACATAGTGCCATGGGAGAGCTAGCAACGACCCTCGCCCACGAATTGAACCAGCCGCTGACCGCTATTGCCAATTATACACTGGCCACACGCAAGCTCGTTACTGATTTAAAACCGGGTGAGCAAACCGATACGGTACTAAAGCTATTGGACAAATCGGCAAAACAGGCCCAACGGGCGGGCGAAATCATTCGTAGCATCCGCACCTTTGTCAAACATCACGAAAATAAATTTCGCTGGGAAAATCTGGAAGACGCGGTGTGCGAGGCCGTAAAAATTGCCACGATCGGCACAGGCAATCGTCCGATCAATGTACATATAAACAAACCTGATCCAGTCCCAGACATCTGCATGGACCGTATTCAAATCCAGCAAGTCGTCACTAATCTTGTCCGCAACGCAGTTGATGCTGTGCGCGTAAAGAACGGTGAACACGTCATCAACATCGAAATCAGCCGGCATGGTATGCGTAGCGTCATCGTAAGGGTACTCGACAATGGTCCCGGCATCACACCCCAAATCGAAAAAAGACTGTTTGAATCCTTCAATACCAGCAAACCAGACGGGGTCGGCGTTGGCCTTGCTATCTCAAAAACCATTATCACCTCCCATAACGGATACATTCGTGGTAGAAACAGAGCACAAGGGGGAGCAGAATTTTATTTCATCCTGCCAATTGATTCCAAGGCAGAGGAAATCAGTTCATAGAGTGACAAACATAGACTGCTGCCATTGAAAAACGGGGCAATCATGAAACCGAACACAAATGCCAAAACAGTTTGCGTCATCGACGACGACGACGCCGTCCGTGATAGTCTGCAAGCTCTGCTGGAAGTCAGCGGCTCTAATGTCACGACCTTTCCCGATGCCCGCAGTTTCCTCGAGACCTATAAGCCCGAAGATATCAACTGTGCACTGATCGATGTCCGCATGCCTGGCATTGACGGCATTGAGCTGCTTGAACTACTTGCCGAGCGCAGCAACCTTCCCCCGGTCGTCATCATCACCGGGCATGGGGAAGTGGAGATGGCCGTGCGGGCCATGAAAATCGGAGCCTTTGATTTTATTGAAAAACCCTTCGAGCCAGATGCGCTGATCGAGAGGGTCAATGCCGCCATTCACTGGGGCGAAAGCATTGCAGCCAGAACACAAAAGGTCAGCGAAGCACGCGCGCAACTGGCACCGCTAACACCGCGCGAAATAGATGTTCTTAAATGCTTACTTGCAGGACTGTCAAACAAGGCCATCGCCACAAAAATAGGCCTCTCCCCCCGCACCGTCGAAGTACACCGGGCACATATTATGGAAAAAACCGAGATAGAAAGTCTGTCGCATCTTGTGCGCCTGTGCCTGCTCGCAGGGCTTGAACCCGACGATCAACCCTCGCAATGAAGAGGGATATAGCGACGTATAAAAGTTGCTATTCTTTTGAGCTGCTATTCTCTTTGCTTAAGTATCTTGACCGTTCACTTCACGATTGAGTTCTTTGATCGCTTCACGCGCTTCTGAAAACTGAGGATGATTGTGCAGCAATACGCGGTAAGCCTGCAGGGCGCTGCGACGATCTCCAATTTCTTGCATGACTAGCGCCAACCCGTGCAAAGCCTGAAAATGTTTGGCATCAAGCGCCAATGTGTGACGCAGTTTCATCAAAGATTTTTCAAATTCCTTTTTCATGAAATGCACCATCGCCCGCTTATTCCAGCCTTCTGCATAGCGAGGCCGCAATTCAATCACGCGATCAAGCAGCTCTTCGGCAACCACGAAATCTTCTTGCTCCATGGCCAGAATAGCATTTTGCATGATGAAATCGATATTATCGTCTCCGGACGTCAACCAGACCTGCTCAATCGCCTCGGCAATGGGTTTGGCGATTTGACTTGACGACGCGCCACGCAAGCGACGATAGAGCCGATCAAGCAAAGGCTTGCGCTCTTTGATCGTCATGTGTTCTGGCAAAGAGACCGCAGTCCCCTGATCCATCGTGGTCAAAGGAATGCTATCGGCGATATATCCCGAAAAGGGAGCCGAGGGCCCGGGTACCGGACCAGCTAGAATTTGTTGTGGAAGCAATACAAAAAGGCATAAGCTCAAAACTGCCACCCTGCCTGTATGACCGACGAGATACAAACGGACACGTGATTCGCCGTTTTTCATGTACCAAGGATACCGGCATAAATATGGAAAGGTCAATAAAACTGGTCAATTTCAGGCTTTTGCACAGAGCTTTCCTGTCCATAAATCAAAATCGTTGCGGCAGAGTCACAGGTTGAGAGACTGGAGACTGAACACAAAACACACCCAACCCCGGAAAAGGGCAGAATGTGCTGCATAATAGGTCAATAAATTACGTTTTGATCTGTCTCAAAAAGGCAATGACTAGCTCAAGCTAACCTTGGCGAGCCTTGAAACGAGGGTTCGTTTTATTGATGATATAAAGGCGACCACGGCGACGGATAATACGATTATCACGATGACGTCCGCGCAGTGATTTAAGAGAATTCCTGATCTTCATGTCGCTTGACTTCACTTTTAACTTGCTTGTCCCGTTCTCGGCGGCACTCCCACAACACCCCCGAATGAGGCATTTACAGACAATTTATTGATCGCGTTATCGTTAATTCAAAACCGAGGGTTTTCAATGGTGGGCGCGGTAGGGATTGAACCTACGACCCCCTCGATGTCACCGAGGTGCTCTCCCACTGAGCTACGCGCCCTCAACGAATTCATCGATAAAGCTTCGTAAATCTGTTGAAGGGATTTCTATATCGGGTATGAAGATAAAGTGCAAGCGGGGAAACACTTTTCCGCGCAGACAATTTTATCATCTGCGCGGCAAGATCATGTCAGGCAAAAAAACCACTAATCTTCTTGCGCCATACGCTCGACTTCACGCACCAGATCGCGCAAATGAAACGGCTTGGAAAGCACTTTGGCGTCTTTTGGCGCTTTGCTGTCAGGATTTAGAGCGACTGCTGCAAAACCGGTGATGAACATGATCTTGATATCAGGATCAAATTCGGCGGCTCTACGGGCCAGCTCGATGCCATCCATTTCCGGCATCACAATATCCGTTAACAGCAATGTGAAAGGCTCTTCGCACAAACACTCATAGGCCTCCAGCCCATTGCCAAATGCCACAACATCATACCCGGCTTTTTTGAGTTCGCGCTCCAGAAAACCGCGCATATCATCATCATCTTCCGCCAGAAGGATACGTTGCATGCTCATTTTCCGGGGTTCATTTGCCGCCATATTTTTTTGCCTCTATTTTCGCTACCACTTAATCTCTTAGCTGGTGAGCAGGTCTCCCCTCCCACTATATAATACAAGCAACCTAGCAGGTCGCCGGCATCTGGTCACATACGTTACGCTCATAACCATAACAAATAATGTAACCAGCAAGCTAACAGTCCACTTGCAGATCCAGACCTGATACGCCAAGTACCGCAAATTCAGGTGCGTGGCACCCGTTTAAACCTAACTCACTCTACGCAAATAAACCAAATGGTTAAATATATCACGGGAAAACCCTGTCCATAACTCGCGGGTTTTCATGTTAATTCCCAACAGACTTTGTTTTAGGTGAGAATTCAGGCTAAAACAGGGTCTGAAACCGGTGATATAGAGGCTGGTACCAACAAATACAGGCCCTGTCAGATGGCATCACAAGAACAAAAGACCATTGAGGAGTATTTCCAGCCAGCCTTTGCGCTTATGAAACCCGCGCGCGAAGCGTCCCCATTTATCTTCAGCTCCCCTCACAGCGGCCAGATATATCCAGCCGCTTTTCTGCAAAGCTCTAAACTGACATCAACGCAGTTGCGCAGCTCAGAAGATGCTTATGTAAACGATCTGTTTGCCCATGTCGCAGATCAAGGGGCTCATTTCATACATGCACTGGTGCCGCGTGCTTATCTCGATCTCAACCGTCACCCCCATGAACTCGACCCCAAGCTATTTGCGCGACCACTCCCCGATTTCGCCATGCACGATTCAATCAAGGTGAAAAGTGGTCTGGGGGTCATTGCCCGCTTTGTCTCCGAAGGACGAGAAATATATACGAACAAACTCGATTTAGATGATGCTCAAACCCGCATCAATCGCCTTTATTTTCCCTATCACAATGCTTTGCGCGCGTTGATTGCACACACCCAAACAAGCCATCAGCATGCCATTTTAATTGATTGCCATTCCATGCCTTCGGGCAATCTCCCTGACTTCCAGGACATCCCCCCCGACTTTGTGCTTGGCAATCAGTTTAACAAAAGCTGCGACTATGAGCTGACCCAGCTGGTACGCGCCCAACTACAATCAATGGGCTATCACGTCAATGTCAACAAGCCATATGCGGGAGGCTATGTGACAAAGGAATATGGCAAACCACAAAACGGCGTGCACGTCCTGCAAATAGAGATCAATCGGCGCCTCTATCTCAATGAACGCACGCTGGAAAAAACGCGTGGTTTTGAAGAACTGTGCGCCAATTTACAGATATTGACCAACAAGCTAATCACTTCACTGCCGGATCTATCATATGGCACCTCTCTCGCAGCGGAATAACCTGTCCTGAAACCGCACCGGGCGAGACACACAGCCCACTTAACAAGCAGTTGAAACAACAAAAAAAGATCGCAAGAAGAAACTTGCGATCTTTTCTCACACAGAGAGGAAATAATCCAACTTGAGACCATCCATACTGCCACGATATGAGATAATCCGTTCGTTAAGACAATTTAAGAATATGAACGGATGAGCGATTCGGCAATCGAAAATCAGACATATGCGCCAATTTTACACCATGTGTACCCTTATGGCACCATACAAAAGAAACAGTTATACCACAGAAAGACCCTATTCTATGAGAAATAAATCCCCCGGCGATTCCGGTAGCTGTATAAATACCACTGACTTATCAGATTTCGAGCCGGTTCTTCATGACCTTGCAGATTGCTCGGCCGATGTCATCATGCCGTTTTTTCGCTCCAAGCTGGATGTGGATGAAAAGCATGACAAGGGCATATATGACCCCGTAACGAAAGCCGACCGAGGGGCTGAACAGGTCATGCGAGATCTCATCACGCAGCACTTTGAGGATCACGGTGTTATCGGCGAAGAATTCCCCAACAAGGACCCGGATGCTGATTTGTGCTGGGTTTTTGATCCCATTGACGGCACCCGCGCTTTCATCATCGGTGCCCCCACCTGGGGTACGCTGATCGGATTGTCTCACAAGGGCCAGCCGCGCCTTGGCATGATGAACCAGCCGTTTACGGGGGAACGCTTCTGGGGCAGTGACAATGGTGCTTTCTATCGTTGCCGTGATCAAGAGACCAAATCACTCGCCACAAGCACGGTTAGCGATCTGTCACGGGCCGTTCTCTCAAGTACGGCTCCCGAGCATTTTTCCCACAAGGATGGCTGGGAAAAATTTCAGACCCTGTCAAACCAAACCCGCATGACCCGCTATGGCTATGATTGCTACGCCTATTGCCTGTTGTCTTTAGGTTTGGTGGATATTGTCGCCGAGGCGGGACTGGCGACCTATGATATCGCGCCGCTCGTTCCCATTATCAGGGCAGCTGGCGGTATTGTCACAACGTGGGATAATGGCGACCCTACGCAAGGCGGAGAGATCCTCGCCAGCGCCAATCAAGAACTGCACGACAAGGCCCTGGCATTGCTTTCCCAGTCTTGACGCCAGATGATCTAGTCCTGCCATTCCGTGGTGCCGGGGATGAACTTGTCAAAGGCGGCCCAGAACTCCTCGCGAAAGGTCTGGCGCTCTTGCATGATTTCATGGCGCGCGCCAGGTATATCGGTAAGACGGCACATGCGCGCCTGCGAGGCAAAATTTTGAATGGCTTCAGAGGAAACGATCTGGTCGTCGGCGGCTGAAAACATCAAAACCGGCACCTTGATGCGCCCGGGGAAACTGGGATCGCTCATCTGTCTCATGGCGCGAAATGCGGCATAAAGCCAGCCATTGGTAGGAGATCCGGTTCCCAGATATGGCGCGGCGTCCAATACCTTGCCATATCGCTCATAGCGCACCCGATCAGAGGTCAGCACATTTCCTTCAAATTCTTGCTGCTCGACTATTAAATCACTGCCGCCTGGCACATACACATCTGAAAAACCGGCAATCGATGCCGCCTCGACAAAAAAGCGTGCCAGTCCAGGTGCCACCGGCAGATTCACAAGTTCCAGCATCGGTGAAACCATCACCACGCGCTCAAACTGACAACTTTCGTAAGCCGTGTTGCGCAGCAATATATTGGCCCCCATGGAGTGCGCCAACGCAAAAAAAGGGGCCGGACAATCGGGCAGCAGAACTTGCTTTACGAAACTCTGCAGATCTGCATCATATTCTTTGAAATCAGTAATATGGCCCTTGCGTGGATTAGCCAGTTCTCGGTCAGATCCGCCCTGACCGCGCCAGTCAAAAATCGCCACCGTAAAACCACGACGGCGAAGATCCGAGATGGTCTCGCTATATTTCTCTATATATTCTCCGCGCCCGGGCAAAATGCACACGGTCGCGAAGCGCTGTTCACTCGTGCCGCGCCACAAAGCATAGCGAAGAGACACGCCATTGCTGCTGTTAATAAACCCAACCTTGCCATCGGCCGGAATAGGGTTTTCTGGAACCGCAACGAGCTCTGCGCTGCGTGGTTGCTCTGTCTTTTTGAGCGAAGGCACCCCTGCCTTGAACAGATTTTGCCCCGCATTGAGCAGGTTCTGCATGTCTAGCTTCATGCCAATCCACCGTTTGTCGCCAAGATCACCGATTGTCTGCGCCCTGTATAAATCAAAAACTCAGTAGGCCACAAACAAGCGCAATCAGAACCAGGCAAGACCTCAATCCTGCTATTTGGAGCGCGGCACCAGGCCGGTCAGTTTCCAGTCAAAATCCCGAAACTCCATAACTGCCGTGATATCAGGTGTGTCAACAGCGGCATCCTTGGCAACACCCACTTCCAAAGCGCCAATGCCAGTATAGGCAAAGCGTTTGATATTGGCCAGTCCATAGGAAGGAGAGGAAGATTCGTCAGCCATCTCCGGCTCTTTTTTCTTCATCATCCCACCGACCTTGTCACCGGCTGCTTCACGTACTTTTTTATTGCCAAGCAAGCCACCCAATATGCCGCCCACACCGCCTTTGTCACCGCCACCAAGCAGTTTGCCAAGAACGCCACCGCTATCGTCGCCGCCAGCAAGGGCTCCAAGACCCTCGATCGTACCTGCCTGTTTGGAAACAATTTCGCTTACCGCGCTCGACACATCGCCGCCATGCGCCATCACTTGTACCAGCCCCTTTGGAGTGACAACGGCTTTGAGAGCCGCATCAATGATCTGGGGCATCAAAGCACCCGTCAATCCTTTTGTGCCGCTACCCATAGCTTTTTCAACTTCACTGGCAACAGCTGGTCGCAAGGAGATGCGCATGGAATCCCAATCGATTTTGCGCTCCAGAACTTCCGTATCCGCGGATTGCATACCGCCATAAATCTGATAGGCTGAATAGGCAGGCCAAGCGACCCAGCCACCTATGAAGACGGCAAGCAGCAAAAACAGTATACGAAGCATGATAGACCCTTCCCCGAAATAGGTAGCAATGGAATTTTCAGTTTCCTCACCATAGTCATCGGGATTGAAATAGGCAAATCGAATAAAAAGCTTGTGAACCGCACCGATGTTTGCGCGGCTTTGTCCTTGCGATCAACGATTTTAAAACGAGAACATTTGATTAGTTAAACAAGGCTTTAAGCTGTTCTTCATCAACTTCCTCATCTGAAGAGGCTGCATCGAAAATATCATCGATCGCTTCTTCAGACAAAAGCTCGACAGAGCTTGTGCTTTGTAACGCTTCGGGTTGATCCTCATTAGCGCCATATGCAAATGACTCCTCTTCGAGCAACGCATCAATATTATCTTGCGCCAAAGCGTCCTCGTTCATTTGCGGCCCGTTCAATAGATGGGCATCCGGGCGTACGTCGGGTATATTCCTATCGGATGCACTGGCTTCGCCATCAAGCTCTGCTTCCTCAGACAAACCCCAGATTTCAATCATCGAGCTGATCCGCGCTTCAAGATATTGCAAGACCCGCACGACTTTGTTGGTCCGCTGGCCAGTGATATCCTGGAAAGAACAGGCCATATATATTTCGGTAGCACTATTGTCGATTTCCTCACACGCAGCCTCTTCGGTACCCGCTTCGCGCAAACGCCAGGCAACTTCCTGAATTTTTTCGGCAGCGTGAAGAATATCATTAGTGGCTTTTTCGGTGGACTGAACAATGGCATCCATTTCCCCCGCTGCAACCGACATATGGTCATATTCGCCATCGGTGCGCATGGCAGCGATTTCCGATCTCGTTTTGGAAATCGCCTTGGCCATCTCCAGAATATCCATGCGAGTATGATCGGCAACGGGCTGTTTTTGATGATCCATAACAGCAATATGCAGTTTTTCCACGGCCTGCAAAATCTTGTAAGTATCACTGCCAACATCTGGCGATGACAATCCCTCATCCACCATCATGGTGCTGGTCGAAACCACATCGCCCCCATTGCGGCGCAGATATTCGGTCAGAAAATTGCGCCCACGCACTGTTTGCAGCAAGGCTGTTTCCAGTGCTTGATATTCTTCGCGGTCAAACTGATCAGCATCATATGTTTGCCCGGTCTCGATGATCGCCTTGGAATTGTTCATAACACTCTCTATCAATGAGCTTCAATGCTTCGCGCGAGCTTGTCGTCCGATAGAAATCAGATCTATTTGAACGCCCGCCCCCTAAACTAGTTATGACCACACACTGTTAACCTAAAATGAACAAACCCATCAAAAACGCCCACACCCCCCCAAATCCGCGCAAAGACGCCATAGCGCTGGCGATCAGGCTCGCCAGTTTTTACGGTGCCGTTTTTCTGCTGGTGGGGATTTTTCTACCATTTTTCCCGGTCTGGCTAAAATCAAGGGGCCTTGATGAGGTGGAAATCAGCTTGATCCTTGCCGCCCCCCTGTTGATCCGCGTGATCTTTACACCGATCATTTCCTTTCTGGCTGATCATATGGGAGATCGGCGCCGCGTGCTCATTGGGCTTACCTGGGGATCGTTTATATCGCTAGCTGCCTTTGTCCCGTTACATGGATTTTGGCCGCTTCTGACTGTCTCGATCCTGTTTGGCATTTTCTGGACATCGGTGATGCCGCTCACTGAATCTATTGCCATGACTGAGGTTAAACTGGCGGGGCTTGACTATGGCCGCATACGCCTGTGGGGATCCCTGACCTTTATCATCGCCAGCCTGATGGGTGGTGCCCTTATTGATCGCTGGGGTGAAGGGCTGATCTTGCACATGATGCTCGCCGCCATGCTCATAACTATTCTAAGCGCTTATGCTCTGCCCGTTGGCACCAGCAAACGGCAGATGGAAAAAGCGGCGCCCCTGCCCCCGATCCATTGGCTTGATGCCCTGCAACTGATGCGCTCAAAGCTGTTCTTACTGTTTATAATGACCGCGGCAGGCACTCAGGCAACCCATGCCATTCTATATGGCTTTGGCACATTGCACTGGCAGAGTTTAGATATTACCGCTGGTATCATCGGAGCCTTGTGGGCGGTTGGCGTACTTGCCGAAGTCTCCCTGTTCGCCTGGTCCGCTCCTTTGTTGACCCGTTTTGGCCCGACGAGATTATTGGTATTTGCTGCGCTTGGCGCGGTTCTACGCTGGATCATCACGGCGTTCGATCCCCCACTATATATTTTATTCCCCGTGCAGATCTTGCATGCCTTGTCGTTTGGGGCCGCGCATCTTGGCGCCATCCATTTTATTGCACAGGCGGTGCCCGAACAGTATTCAGCAACAGGCCAGGGGCTCTACGCCGCGTTTGCCATGGGGGTCATAATGGGCATCATGACGATGGTCTCTGGATCGCTCTATGCCAGCCTTGGCTCACATGCCTATCTGGTGATGGCGGTGATGGCTGCAATATCGCTTGTTGGTGCTTTAATGCTCAACAAACAATGGCACGGCGAACAGATCATCGGCGATAGGGAGTACTGACCTTCGATGGTCCGCTCTTCTTTTTGCGAGCCATGACGCTCAACACCCACAAACGGAAACTTGCCTGCTTATAAAAGTGAGCGCTGGGGACTAGGCCCCAGCGCAGTCTGCGAAAAACGTACGTCTTCCTCGCCCTCAGTACCTGACGCGGAAGCCGTTGGTGGCGAAGCGATATTTCTCTCCCCTTCACTCGGGTCAAAACGGGGCGTCGCGGGATCTCTCAAACCATCGCTCAGGAATTACGACGATGCCACTCGTCAGCCACATCGCTCAACTTTTGACTGCGCCGTTTTTGATCCATTGCATGAACGCTCAATCAAACTTGTAGTGAATACCGCATTGCGCGGTCAGGAAACGGTAAACATTTTGCATATTTCGATAGCTAACGGTGACCGGCGTTAATCGTGTTATCTCATCGCAATGCCAATCAAACTGGGCCACCTGCGTATTCCTTTCCAATGCAGACTAACTGCGGATTTCACCGCCTGTTGCTTTGGTCACCGCCGCGATGACTTTGCTGGCCACCTCATCGATCTGCTTATCGGTCAAGGTTGCATCAAAGGGCAGCAAGGTCACCTCGATAGCGAGGGACTTTTTATCCGCGCCAAGCGCGTCCCCTTCAAAGCAATCGAACACATTGACCGCATCGATGAGTTTCTTGTCGGCGGATTGAGCGGCGCGTACCACATCAATCGCTGGTGTCTCAACGCCAACCAGAAACGCAAAATCACGCTTAACCGGCTGCAGGTCGGTGATTTCCAGTGCCGGGCGCGTATGACTTGTGCCTTTTAGTTTTGGCACGGGCAGATTATCGATGAACAGCTCGAACCCCGACGCCGTTCCTGACACGTCCATTTTACTGAGCTTTCCTGGATGCAGCTCGCCAAAATAGCCAAGAATGATTTTGGGACCAAGGCGGATGACGCCGGACCGTCCAGGATGATACCAATCTGGCGCATCTCTCGTGACCTGTACTCTGTTGGTATCAACGCCAAGTTGGTGCAGAAGCGCCATGCAATCTGCTTTCACGTCAAATAGATCAACGCTATCCGCATTACCAGACCAATGACGCCCCGATCCATTCATACCGTTTTGGCCAAAACGGATACCGCAAGCACTCACATATTGATCATCTGGCTGATCGCCGCGATAAGATTGCCCAACTTCAAACAGGGCTGCATCCATGACACCGCGTGCACGGTTACGCTTGATGGCACCAAGTAATCCGGGCATAAGGCCAGGGCGCATGCTCGACATATCGCTGGAGATAGGGTTGTCCAGTTCCACAGAATCTGCACCACCGCCAAACAGGCTTGCATGTGTGCGCTGAATAAAGGAATAGGTGACAACTTCAACGAACCCACGACCCGCCAATAACCTGCGCGCTCTCGATACTCGCTTTTGACGTATAGTCAAAACGGGTTTGGCAACACCGGATAACTCTACCAAGGGCGTGGTCGGAATATTGTCGACCCCGTAAATGCGCACGACCTCTTCAACAAGATCAGCGGGACCATGCACATCAGGGCGCCATTCCGGCACCTTGACCTTCATGCCATGACCCTTTATTTTGACTTTAAAACCAAGGTCTTCGAGTATTTTTTCGATTTTCTTTTCGCTAAGACTGGCACCGGTCAAGCGCTTGAACTGTTTTTTAGCTTCCAGCTGAATGGTCAGTCTGCGCAAGGGGGCAGCTCCGGCAATCTCGATCCTGCTAGGCGTGCCGCCGCATAAATCCAGAACCATTTGCGTGGCCAGATGCAGCCCGTCTTCCACCGAGGATGGGTCAACGCCGCGCTCAAAGCGATAGCGCGCGTCTGACATCAAATTTAGCCGTCGGCCTGTCATCGCTGTACTGATGGGGTCGAACCAGGCGCTCTCGATAAACACGCTGGTGGTCTCTGCCGTACAGCCAGTATCGATGCCGCCCATAATGCCGCCAAGACCAAGCACGCCGCTATCGTCAGCAATCACGCACATGCGCTCATCGACCTTGTAGGTCTCGCCATCAAGAGCTAAAAACTCTTCGCCCACTTTACTGGCGCGGGCCCGAATATGACCCTTCAGCTTATCTGCATCATAGACATGCAGGGGACGTCCGCGATCATAAGAAATATAATTGGTCATATCGACCAGCGCATTGATGGGACGAAGACCTACAGCTTTGAGGCGCTGCTGTAACCAGTCCGGCGAGGGGGCATTTTTGACCCCTGTAATCAAACGACCAGCAAACACCGGGCATTGATCGGGATTATCAACCTTGATCTTGATGGGGCAATCACCTTTGCCCTTGGTCTCAATGAGCGAGTCTTTTTTTAGCTTGCCAAGCCCTGCTGCTACGAGATCGCGAGCCACACCGCGCACGCCAAGCGCATCGGGACGATTCGGTGTGATGGCGATTTCAATGGTGGGATCATCCAGGCCAACAACTTGCGCGTAAGGGGTGCCGGGTTTGGCATCGGTCCGGAGGTCGATGATGCCGTCATGCTCCTTAGACAATTCAAGCTCGCGCTCCGAGCACATCATGCCAAAACTCTCGACGCCGCGAATTTTAGCTTTTTTAAGGGTCAAGTCGATGCCCGACACATAGGTACCGACCGGCGCGAACACGCCTTTTAGACCCTTGCGAGCATTGGATGCACCACAGACGACCTGCACAGATCCATTGCCGGTATCGACACTTAAGACCTGCAGCTTATCGGCGTCTGGATGAGGCTGAGCGTCCAGCACTTCGCCGATCACAAAGGCCGCGAATTTTTGCGCTGGATCGTCAATGCCCTCAACTTCCAGTCCGGTGATCGTCAATGCGTCACAAATTTCTTCAAGTGACGCCTTGGTATCCAGGTGTTCTTTCAACCAACTCAATGTGAATTTCATATCTCAAATCCTTGGTCAAAAGTCGCAAAGACTATTTCGTGCCGACCTCTAGCTTGTAAGTGGCGTGACAGGCGACGCAGTTCGTCATAAGGCTGCCAAGTTTCCTGATCACGTGACCGGCATCACCAATGTCGGATGCTTCAACCGCCAGTTCATCAAAGGCTTTATGGGTTGGATGGCCCAGTTGCTTGAAGGCCAGAGGAAGTTTGCGCGGCAAGGAACCTGGCATCGTTCTGGTCGCAGCCGCTCCAGCAGCTTTGCCAGCTTCGGCGACCTTTTTCATGTCCTTTTCGTCAACACCCTCTATAATCTGCTGCACGGCGGTTAAAAACCCGCGCATCTCGGCTAGAACAAAATCCCTTTCGCCCTCGGTAAGGACAATCGCCGTGCGACCATCATTAGCCTCGGCCACCGAGCCCTTAATAAAAAACATATAAACCAATCCGCCAATCACCAGCCATGAGGAGAGCAATGCAGTCCAAAGAAATTTCATTTCATGTTCCTATTCGATTTCAGTTTGTTTTAGAACCCAAGGCCTTTTCTCAAGACCCAAGTCCGCCCGCGAGGGTCGGCACATCGAGCACCCCGAACCCGTAATGTTTCAGCCAGCGTATGTCTGCGGCGAAGAATTCACGCAAATCCGGTGCGCCATATTTCAGCATGGCCAATCGGTCAATACCAACGCCAAACGCAAAACCTTGTAATTGATCAGGATCATAGCCAACAGCTTTCAGGACATTGGGATGAACCATGCCGCAGCCAAGAATTTCCATCCACTCGTCGCCCTCGCCAATCCGCACCTCATTGCCTACGCGTTTATACCTGACATCGACTTCCATCGAGGGTTCGGTAAACGGGAAATGATTGGCGCGAAAGCGCATCTGCACATTATCAACTTCAAAAAAAGCTTTGAGAAACTCTTCCAGCACCGATTTCAAATGTCCCATATGGGTTTCTTCATCAATCACCAGTCCCTCGACCTGATGAAACATAGGGGTATGGGTCTGATCACTGTCGATGCGATAGACACGACCAGGCGCAATGATGCGGATGGGAGGCTTACGCGACAACATGGTTCTAATCTGCACGGGGCTGGTGTGCGTGCGCAAAACAAGGCTGGAACCATCGGCGCGTTTAGGGAAATAGAAGGTGTCCTGCTCTTGGCGCGCGGGATGTTCAGCAGGAATATTGAGAGCCGTGAAATTGTGGAAATCGTCTTCAATATCAGGCCCCTCAGCGATATCAAAACCCATATCAGCGAAGATCTCGTTGATCTCGTCCATAACTTGCGAAATCGGATGAATACGGCCCTCGGCCATCGGTCCTGTACGCACGGGTAGCGTGACATCGGCGCGTTCAGAAGCGAGCCTTGCTGCCAGTACCTTGTCACCAAGCACGGATTTCTTATCACCAAGCGCCAAATTCAACGCCTGCTTGACGCCATTGACCTGCTGGCCAAATCTCTTGCGCTCTTCTGGTGGTAGCTGCCCAAACCTTTTCATCAGAGCTGAAACACTGCCCTTTTTGCCTAATGCCGCAACGCGGATGTCTTCGAGTCCAGCAAGATCATCACTGGCCTCGATGGCCGCAAGAATTTGTACTTCAAGCTGCTTGATTTCCGACATGCCCGACATCCTTGCTCAAAGAGAACGTCATCCCGGCGAAGGCCAGGATCCAGACGTCTATTCATAATTTCGGTACCAGTTGTTTGTGTACGATACAAGAGGATAGAATAAATGCCTGTCTATGAAACCTCCCACATTGTAACGCATTTGGATCCCGGCCTTCGCCGGGATGACGTTAATTGTGAAGTCACAGCCCAGCTTATGGCAGCTTATTTCAGCGCCGCTTTGGCCTGATCGACGAGGGCATTGAAGCCATCGACATCATGAACGGCAAGATCAGCCAGAACCTTGCGGTCCACTTCAATACCAGCCTTGGCAAGACCGTTCATAAACGGTCCATAAGTCATGGCACTATCGGTATATGCACGAACACCTGCATTGATGCGCTGGATCCACAAGGAGCGGAAATTCCGCTTTCTGACCTTGCGGTCGCGATAAGCATATTGGCCGGCTTTTTCCACGGCCTGATTGGCAATACGGAAAGTATTTTTGCGGCGGCCGTAATAGCCCTTGGCTTTTTTAATAATTTTACGATGGCGGGCGTGTGTTGTAACGCCTCTTTTTACACGTGACATGAACGTCTCCTCGAATTTGGGGGAATTACAACTGTCGAAATTTAAAATCGGAAACCTAGCCGTATGGCATAAACTTCTTGATGATTCTGGCATCACAATTAGCGAGCAATGTTGTGCCCCGCGCATTGCGAATAAATTTCTTGGTTCTCTTGATCATGCCATGCTGTTTGCCGGCCTGACCGCCACGGACTTTGCCTTTGGAGGTCAGTTTAAAGCGTTTTTTCACGCCACTTTTTGTTTTCATCTTGGGCATTTGCGTCATCTCCGATCAGATATGGGATAAACGTCAAGCCCGCCGCAATAGGCAGTACCGTCCAAAATATCCCTGATTTGCGCTTAAAGAACGGCCACGGCATGCCCCGCCGGACTGTTCAGGAAGAGGTTTTATAATGGTTTTCAAGCAAGCTGACAAGCAAAGTCTTGGGAAAGTCCGGGCATAGTCTTCACGATAGAACATGGCCAGCTCTTGCGGCCAGGCGCAACAGGACGTAAACAGTCTTTTATGGCTCTTAATACACCCGACAAACTAAGAATTGCGCTTGCCCAGCTCAACCCGACCGTTGGTGACCTAAAAGGCAATGCCAAACAGGCACGCAACGCTTTTAAAGAGGCGCAAAAGGCTTCTTGCGATCTCGTCGTGTTCACCGAGCTGTTTATCACGGGATACCCCCCCGAGGACCTCATCCTCAAGCCATCGTTTCAATTGGAGGCCATGGACACCATACAGTCCCTCGCAAAACTCACCAAAAACAGCGAAACAGCCATGCTGATAGGCACCCCGTGGCGCGAAGATGACAAACTTTATAATGCCGTTGCTCTACTTGCAGATGGCAAGGTCAAGCAGCTAACGTTCAAGCGCGACCTGCCGAACTATTCCGTGTTTGACGAAAAACGGGTGTTTGATACCGGACCGCTGCCCGAACCCATCAAAATTAATGGGGTCAAACTAGGCATACCCATTTGCGAAGATATCTGGAGCAACAGCGATATCTGCGGCCATCTCGCAAAGCAAGGCGCTCAAATCCTTGTCGTGCCCAACGGTTCGCCGTTCAACATCTACAAACGAGCAGCACGGCAACAGATCGTCGATCAGCGCATAAAGCAAACGGGCCTGCCATTACTTTATGTCAACCAGGTTGGCGGACAAGATGAGCTGGTATTTGATGGCGCGTCCTTTGTTCGCAACAAAGATCAAAGCATCGCGCTGCAAGGTCCCGACTTTGCCACTGCCCTGCTTATCTCCAACTGGAGCCGTATCGATAAGCACTGGACCTGTGAAAAAGCGGAACAACACAGCTGGGCCGAAGGCGATGGAGCGATCTACGCCGCATTGGTGCTGGGCTTGCGGGACTATGTAGAAAAAAACGGCTTTCCAGGGGTCGTGCTCGGCTTGTCGGGCGGCGTCGACAGCGCTATTTGCGCGGCCATTGCTGTTGATGCGCTGGGACCATCACGCGTCTATTGCGTGATGCTGCCCTACCATTACACCTCCGATGAAAGTCTGAAGGACGCCAATGAGTGCGCGGACGCGCTCGACGTTCCCTATGACACCCTGCCTATCGAAAAGCCCGTGAAGGGTTTTTTAGAAGAGCTCGCCCCCTTGTTTGACGGACACAAAAACGATGTCACGGAAGAAAACCTGCAATCGCGCACCAGGGGGGTCATGCTGATGGCCATCTCCAACAAGTTCAACCTGATGCTGGTGACCACTGGCAACAAGTCCGAAATGTCGGTGGGATACGCGACCATCTATGGCGACATGAACGGTGGCTTCAACCCTATCAAGGACGTCTATAAAATGCAGGTGTTTGCCTTGTGTCGCTGGCGCAACGAACACCGGCCAGAGAGCGCGCTTGGTCCAACCGGTATTGTCATACCGGAAAATATCATCACCAAACCACCCTCAGCCGAGCTACGCGAAGATCAGCGCGACGATGACAACCTGCCGCCCTACCCGGTCCTTGATGATATTCTTTCAAGCCTCATTGAAAAGGAGTTATCAGTGGCAGAAATTATCGACAAGGGCCACGAAAAAGACGTGGTCCAAAAGATCGAGCATCTTTTATATATCGCGGAATATAAACGTCGCCAAGCAGCCCCCGGTGTAAAAATCACCGCCCGTAATTTTGGCCGCGACCGCCGCTACCCGATCACCAACAAATTTCGTGATCCCGAATAAAGCCGACTATCAGCCAATAATCTCGTCGTGGCTCACATCGAGCAAACCCATCGCTTGTAGAAATGGCGATATGTTTTCACCGATGCCATCGCCTCCCGTATAGAGCAATTGATTTGCTCCACTCTCAGTGGCAGCATGTTTTCGTACGCTGTGTTGCGATAAAACCCTTTGTGTCTGGCGGGCGATAGCGGCTGCGGGGTCAATATAGGTGACAGACCACGGGGCGACCTTGTGCATCAGATCTACCAACAACGGATAATGGGTGCAGCCAAGAGCTATACAATCTGTGCGCTGTCCGTTACGCCTCGCAAAGGCTGGGGCGATCTCATGGCGCAACAAATCTTCATCCACTTTTTCACCTTGCATAAACTGCTCGGCGAGCATTGCCAAATCACTAGCCCCTACCATGGTCACCTCGCACGATCCGGCATAACGCTCGACAAGATCAAGCGTATAGTCCTGCGCCACGGTTGAAGGGGTGCCCAGCACCGAGAACAGCCCGGTGCGTGTTTGCTGCGCTGCCACCTTGATGGCGGGAACCGTGCCAATGAACGGGACCTCAAAATGATCTCGTAAGTGGGCCAGAGCAATCGTGCTCGCCGTATTGCAGGCGATGACACAGATATCGGGTTTTTCGCGCTCGATCAAACGATCAAACAAAGCCAGTAGCCGTGTCAGCAACTCGCCCTTATGAAGATTGCCGTAGGGAAACGCATCCGTATCTGCGATATAGAGATAGCGCGCATTTGGAAGCGTGTCGCGCAGCTCACGGTAAACCGTCAAGCCCCCAAGCCCAGAATCAAAGACAATGATTTTGGGGGTACTTGCGGTTTTGGGCGCCATCACGATCCCATCAGCCTTACTTGTCTTTTTTAGCGGTTTTTTCCTGCTTGACCGCTTTATCTTTTTTTGCCGTTTCTTCCGGCAAGGGGTTGGCTTTTAGATATTTTTCGATCTGCGCCTTGACCTTGACCTGCTGTTCGGATGTGCAGGTCTGAATTTTCTTCTTCTTCTCGTCTTTTTTTGTTTCGTCTTCGGAAATCGTCACATTACCGGTCAGCCACATGACCGTAAACAGATGTAGCTGATTGAGATAAACGATTTGTTTGCGCGACCATTTTTTGGATTTAAGTTCCAACTTCATCATGGTGCGATAATTGGCTTTTTGCAGCTTTGGCATTTTACAGATCTGCGCGTGCGCGGAACGCCTAGCAACCATAATAACCCGGCGGGCATCATCAAGCGGCACTTGTGCTTCGTCACGCTTGGTCTTGTCAATCGGTATTTCCTTACCACCCGGGCCTTTGATTTTGTCAGGCATAATCGCCCAGGTCAGGCTCATGAGATATTTGACAGCCTTGCCGGAAAGCTGCTTTTTGGGCTCCGCGCCAACAGCTTCTTGCGGTAGCGTCGCGCTCACGACAAGTAGCATCGCAAAAACTGCAATCGCAGCGCCAGCACTGTGCCAAACAGACCGAGTGTGTAGTCCAGAAGCGGCATTCTTATTTCTATGCATGATGATGCTCATATTTTTTTTGCCCCTGGCATATTCGATGGTGCTCACTTCAATACCTCGATGATCAACTCTGTTCTCGTTCAAATGCAGGCAGAATTGATCAGCACCACACCCCCAATTTTTTATGTGTGCTATTCGTCATCGCACAAAGACGGCGGGAATAAGGCAGGCCCTAACCCTTATGCTTTTTTCTAACAGGACCTCGTGACAAAGAGGACACAATACCACGCAGACTACGCACATCTTGTTCCGTTGCCTGCAGTCTATGAAACATATGCCGCAGATTACGCACCATATTGGGGCGTTTTTCTGGCGGCCACAAAAAACCTGCATGATCGAGCTCTTTTTCCAGATGCTCAAAAAAGCCGATCAATTCTTTTTTGGTGGCGGGGCGCGTATCTTTGGCGACCATGCCCATGCCCTCGCCATCCATGCCATCAAATTCCGTTTTACGCCCCAGCGAGACCTTGCTGCCCTGCTTGAACCATTCATAACCCAACAGCAAAACTGCCTGGGCGATATTGATACTGGCAAAATCAGGGTTCACCGGCGCCATGCAAATCGCATCACTAAGGGCGACTTCGTCATTATTAAGCCCCCAGCGCTCGCGCCCGAACATAAGACCACAGCGCCCTTCCCCGGATTTGGTGCGCTCGTGGATCTGGCGCGCCGCCGATTGTGGCGACACCACTGGTTTGAGCATGTCACGAGGCCTTGCCGTGGTCGCAAACACATAAGTTAGATCGCCCACAGCTTCTTCCATTGTGTCGTAGACAATGGCGCTTTGCGTGACGAATAATGCGCCCGCTGCAGCTTTGTCGGCACTCTCAGAGGGCCAGCCATCACGCGGACGCACCAGCCGCAATTCCTGCAAACCAAAATTCGCCATGGCCCGCGCGGCCGTGCCGATATTCTCGCCAAGCTGAGGCTCTGCCAGAATAACCACGGGCGCATCGGGGTTGGTTTGCGTTTGATTATAGTCTGAGGGGTGTTTTGCCATGAACGGGTCTTAGCAGACTGCCTACACGTTTATCAATCCCCGGAAGATCACAACCGAACACAAAAAAGAGTGCAAATCAGTTGCACCCTTTTACTCTTGCAAATTTGTCTACTGAACTAAAAACCTTCATACAGGCGTTTGCTGGCTGGCTTGTAGCTATAGGCGCGTTCATTGCCAATGCCATAGGACCATGGTAGACCGGCATTTTTCCAGCCATTGACCGTTCGTTTGCCATTGGCGTCAAAATCACCTTCATAGCCGTCCACAATGCTGTAGACTTTGGTATATCCGGCCTCTGCCAGACGATTAGTGGCGATGGCGCTACCTTTGCCATTACGACACATGACGAAAATAACCGGATCATCATCAAATTTTTTGCGAGAAATCAAGTCTGCAACAGCTGGAATAAATTCTTTATTGTCGACTCGCTGATAGGCTTTCCCGTTTTTGGCCAGTACCGTGGTGATTGGCTTGATCGGAATATTGGCATCCGCGACATCCGGCATGCCCAGAAAATTCACCTCAGCGCGGGTGCGGACATCGAGAAACAGGATTTTTGGATTTTCTGTTTTGAAGCGATGACCCTCGTCAGAGTTCAAATAAAGGCCAAGCTCTGTGGTTTTTGACAAGGACAGCTCAAAAACATCCGTCTTTGTTTCAAATTCCTGCGCGCTGACCGGTGCTGCCAGCAAGATAACTGCCAGGACGGCAGCGGCTGCACGGCTCACAAAACTGGCGCCAGATATCATTTTTCGGTTTATATTCTGTCTCATAAACTTGCTCATCTTCGTTCTCCATGCGCAATCTTCACATTCATCAGAATCAAACTCAAACTTTACTATGATCAAAATATCATTATATTCGTATTTGTGAATACGTATTATTGCATAACAGCTATACGCAAAATGACACAACTCACCATAGACACTTGTTTTAATAAAATAATTTTAATATTCACATGTCATATCGGAGGTTGAAACGACCGTCTTTCAAGTTCAAACATCGGAGTAAATGCCGACTGGAAACTCATTTTTGTACGAAAATCTCTCTCCAACCGCTCCCTCATGCCTCGACTTCTCACCTGTTTTTCCAATTCATACTGATGCCTTTTCGTTCATTCCCAGCAGAATTTCTTCGATACCCAGCGCTTGGCAAGCCATGCGGTACTCGTTATGGTGCGCATAAAACCAAATCCTTCCTATTGAATGTAAAGGTTCCCCCTATGTCTAAAATCAAGGTAGCGAACCCCATTGTCGAACTCGACGGCGATGAGATGACCCGCATCATCTGGCACTTCATCCGCGACAAGCTGGTGCACCCCTATCTTGATCTGGAACTCAAGTATTACGATCTGGGCATGAAATCGCGCGACGATACTGATGACCAGATCACCATTGATGCGGCGTACGCCATCCAGAGATATGGCGTCGGCGTCAAATGCGCCACCATCACCCCTGACGAGGACCGCGTCGAAGAGTTCGGCTTGAAAAAAATGTGGCGCTCTCCCAATGGCACGATCCGCAACATTCTTGGCGGCGTGGTTTTTCGCGAACCCATCATCTGTCACAACGTACCGCGTCTGGTACCGGGTTGGACTCAGCCCATGATCATTGGCCGTCATGCTTACGGCGATCAATATCGCGCCACCGATTTTCGCGTGCCGGGCAAAGGCAAGCTGACCATGAAATGGGAAGCCGAAGATGGATCCAAGACCGTCGAACATGAAGTGTTCGATTTCCCAGAAAGCGGTATCGCCATGGGCATGTATAATCTTGATCAATCGATCCGCGATTTTGCCAGAGCAAGCATGAACTATGGCTTAAAGCGCAATTTTCCCGTCTATCTGTCCACGAAAAACACCATCCTTAAAGCCTATGACGGCCAATTCAAGGACCTGTTCCAGGAAGTCTTCGACGCTGAGTTCAAGGAAAAATTCGCCGAAGCAGGCCTCACCTATGAACATCGTCTGATCGATGACATGGTAGCCGCGGCTCTCAAATGGTCTGGCGGCTTTTTGTGGGCCTGCAAAAACTATGATGGCGATGTCCAGTCAGATACAGTCGCGCAAGGCTTTGGTTCATTGGGTCTGATGACCTCGGCGCTGATCACCCCCGACGGCAAGATCATGGAAGCGGAAGCGGCGCACGGCACCGTGACGCGCCATTACCGCATGCACCAAAAAGGTAAAGAAACCAGCACGAATTCTACCGCCAGCATTTTCGCATGGACACAAGGGCTGAAACATCGCGGCAAGCTCGATGAAAACGAAAAACTCATCCATTTCGCAACAACGCTGGAAGAAGTCGTCGTCGATACCATCCAAAGCGGCAACATGACAAAAGATCTCGCACTACTGATCGGCGACCAACAGGCCTGGCTGTCAACCACAGGCTTTCTCGATAAAATCGACGAGAATTTGCAAGAAGCAATCGGCAGGGAGGGGGCTTGAATCGTGAGTAGTTCACAACACGCCGTTTCCGCACTCTGGTTGATTGAACAAAGCTATGCTGCAACACCGCCGCGCATCATTGATATGCGTAAAATGGCGGCCTTTGAGGCATCTGGCCACATCGTGCCCGGGGCTCGCTGGCACGATCATGAAAATATCGAGAGCTGGGCCAGCGAATACCAACCCGGCGACGAATTGATCGTCTATTGCGTACATGGCCATGAAGTCAGCCAGAACACCACAGCAAAACTATGCTCGCTTGGTTACAATGCCCGATTTGTAGAAGGGGGAATTGCAGCCTATGAAGAAGCTGGCGGCAAGGTCGACCCCGCTGGAAGCGGCGAGTAGATATCGAATTGGGTGAGAGCTTCATAGGCCAACGGTAAACAGGACACAATCACATCACGGCGAACTGGTTTGCAACCCCGTCTATGAAGCTGGCGGCACCATCGAAATTCGCGAACTGCTCTTGACGGATTGATCTCGCCAGAACCCTTGAAGCTTCGAACCAGACAAAAAAGAGATCCGGGGGTGATAAAACCGGATCTCTTTCTTTTTGTCGGTCCTTACAAAGGACCTGTATGGCAAACTCTAACGCTACTGCTGCATTTTGGGATTGAAAAACCGTAGGAGCAATTCCTCAATCAAAAATACTTTTATTCAACGCCTCGAATTCGTTATACGGTGCGAGCTTGTAGGAGTTATATTTTCTCGCCCCGAAATGTGCTTGTCGTTTCTAGTTTGGCCTACCTATTTCGCTATTTGAGACCAGTTTTCCTCTGTGTAAGAACTGTGTGTATGCAAGTTTTATTAGCCAACAAGAGGAGATAGAGCGAGAGCCATTGGAAGAGCGACCAAGCCGCTTGCCATCGTTAATGCTACCAATGTCATGTTGAAATCGCTCATCAAATATCCTCTGATTTGTTGTCTGCCACCTCGTGTTTGGCGATGAACAGAACTTACCCTCGATTCGTGATCAGGGCATGGCACAAATGTGGCAACTTAAAGAAGGGTTAACGCAGAGCAAGCCCATCAATTACAAACAAGAGCGAACCTCTATAAATTCCCTGTTTAGCTCCCTTATATCCGGATAGCTGATTTTTTCACCTGGCGGCCTGATTGATACGGACCGTGGCCTGATTCATCAAAGGTTTTAGTCGGTTGTCCTGATTTTGCGCGGACACTGCACACACTGCTCGTGCCAAAACACTCAACCCGGCGCAGCAATACCACACTCAAAGGCTATGAGCCTTTTCATTGTCAATCTGGACGTTCAACTCCACGATCTCTGTTCCTTTTTGTTCCGAAAATGCCCGAATACACCGGGCACCCTCGCTGGCCACAGGACCTGTTAAAATACGAAATAGGTACTTGGGAACCCAGACAATGTGGTACTGACAGTGCCATATTAAATGTGACAGTTTTCTGAAGCGGCTCATTTGCAACTCCTTTGCTGATGTTGTGGGGACAACTCAGCTCAAAAATAGCATTTGGGTCGTTCAACAGGCGTAGCCTTTGAACTCTGACCACACTCGGACGTGGGTTTCTATGGTCGTGCTAAAATTACCCGTGAGCACCGAAATTATGGGCTATTCCAGCTCCAAGCAACAGTACCAGCTCATAGGTCTGCTCCATTGGATCGATAAGGTCGCTTTGAATGGAGGCGTAAGAAACGCCCTGATTGTCCAGACCACCCGCCTCTTCTTCCATGTCGAAATCAAGCGGCTGGGGCATGGAAACAGGGTAAACTTCTCGTAACAGAGCCACCGCATCGGTGATATGGAACGAAATGATCAGGCCGATTACACGTTCACGCGAGATGCCATTGGCCATTGAAAATTCAGGAATTTGTGCGGCCAGCAGATAGATATGCTGGATCAGCGCAATACGCAGGGCATGCATCATATCCAAGCCTTCGCGCCATTGTTCATTGCTGCGATAGACCTTGATATTGAGTTCGTCAAACACGTCATGCAAGCGCACTGAATCTTCGCGTAAATAGGTCGCCAGATGCATGATGCCATCATGACGCCGGTCGCCGCGCAACAGATCGGCCAGATAGATACAGGCATTTTTGAGATGGGCCTCATCATCATTAAGCGGCCTCGTCACCCAGAATGCATCGTCAAATAGAGCCGAGTAGGATGCCAGCGTCTTGATGCTCGACAAGGATCTGGCATGGCGCACAAGCGACATGATACGCCGCAAGCGTTCCGATCCCTTGTAGAGATCGACAAAGCGGTCATGCTCGTCGCGCACGGTCTCGCCGACACCGCTGATGATATTCAAAACAAAACCCATCTGCTGCAAAATCGCGTTATGTGGAATAGCTCTCATCTCTCCCAGCCGGGCACGATGATCGTGAGCCGCCTCGAACTGACGAATGGATTTGCGCGACCCGGTCTTTACCAACAGTCCAGTGCCAAACGCTCCCAGCGCATTGCGATAATCCTCATTTTCAAACAATGAGGTTTGATAGTCCATAATGTGCTCGAAAAAATCGAGGGAGAAATCCAGATCATCATAGAACAGATCATCGGGCTTTTTGAGCGCGCTTTCACAGCCGCAAACCAGCATTGACACAAGCGTGCTCATGGCCAGCTTGTTAGAACCAAACAACACATAGCCATCACCGCCCTGAAAACTGACCTCATGATAAAGAGGAATTTTCAGCGAGTGGTAGCGCCAGCGCACCCAGGGCGTCATCACATATTCAAAACGATCACGCATACTCTCTGGATGCGCGCCACGTCCCATGCTTTCCCCATGAGTATCAAAAATCAACACACCAAAATTGCTATCTGACGTTTCTTTCGCCACCACATCAGCAAGCTGCCCATGAAATCGCTCAATCGCCAAGGCGGCAGGGATCTGACCAATAAAACGTCCCGCATCGGAAAAGCCAGTCTGCACACAAAGACGGCCCCGCCCTTTCACATATTCGGCGTAGGATGTGGTCTTCAATAGCTGCGAGATCATCCGCGCACCATGATCGAGCGCCTCTTCGGTCTCCAGCAAGGGCGACACGTCAACCTGTTCCTCAATCCCATAGAGCTTGGCCAAATAAACGGCGGCCAGTACGGTAAACGGGTTTTCACATTCAGCGATCAACAGACGGATAGGGTTGGTGCGATCAATATGTTTGAGGATTTGTGTCATCACCAAAAACTGACGAATAGCGGTGGCACGCTCCAGCGCCAAAGACGCGAAATTGATCTTTTCGGGCTTGGTTGCGATGATCAGTTCATCAAGTTTTGTCAAAATGACGCGAGAGCTTAGATCGACATTGCCGACAATTTTAAGAGGCGCACGAGCCACATTGTGAAGTTGCGCGGCATTGACCCGAAAATGCATGCGAGCTGTGCCAAGCCCCTGCGCCTTGATGCGAGCACGCAACAACACCAGCTGCAGGCACGTGTCATCATCGCTGGCATGATCAAGTGCCCCGCTCAAAAGGACCAGAGCCTTTTTAAGATCACCGCCAAGCCCTTTGTCGCTATTCTTGGTCAAATGATTGGCCGCAATCGACAATATTTTTGGATCTTCAAGATCCCCTGCGAACAGCTCGATGTGGTGATCCAGCAGCTTTAGTTCGGTGGCAAACAGCTGTTCGAGTTCTTGCAATTGGGATGCTGCTTCGCCCGCTCCAAGTTGTTCTCGCACATTAGCGCTCATTTTGAGGGCGCGCGAGATTTGCAAATGCTTTTCCTTGAGGCGAAAGCGTATGCTGTCATACCAGCGAATATCATTGCGCCCATCCATGTCATAGCCAACCCAACTATTGAGCTCCACGGGATTAGGGTCAAACGACATCCAGTCATTGGGATAATGCTCGCGCGCCACTTCAAGAATGATCAGGCTCAAACGGCGATTGGCTTCCTGGGCAAATTCCAGCGATTCTTGTACTTGCTCGTGCTCATTGGCCAAACTGATGTCTTCGTCTGGCGCATGCATTAAGCCGTTGAGCTTTTGCGCCGCCAGATCATTGTCGAGATCACCATCCTGACCAATCAGCTCGACAAGAATTGCGCGCATCTCGCGCGACATCATAAAAGTCGGATGGGCCGTAAAAACCGCTCCATACATGGGCTGGCACCATTTATTCGAAAAACTTGTAAAATCTACAAGCTTGCCATCCTCGCTCGCGGAGGCCTTAACCAGGCGGCGAAAGCGCTTCAGCACCTCATCTTCATTGGTCTCGCCAATGCGCTCGCGCATCATGTGAGCGCGGTGGATCAAAGCCCGGTCGCAAAGCTTCTGGCAAACGCCGCGCAGCTCATCGCCAGTCGTCGCATGATTTTCAAGCCCGCGGGAAATTTCGAATGCCATCTGCTTGATGGGCAGGAATTGCGGGTCATCTTTCATCCGCAATTTGTGCTTTTTAAGCTGTTTGCGCCAGCTTTCGAGTTGCTGGGATACCGAATGGGTCATATTGCCTATTTTCCGTGTACGGTTACAAGCAGATTGCCCGGCGCTCAAATCAGCGCTAAACAGGCAAGTGGTTGTGGTTTGTGAATTTGTGTCCCATACCTACCCGTAAATGACTACACTGCCAAGCCTTGCAGACAAACAGGACAAAACAGAGATCATGCCCTCCCCACCCAAACCGGTAATTATATTTGATCTCGACGGCACGCTTGTCGATACGGCGCCAGACCTTATCGCAACACTTAATCATCTGCTGGCGATGGAAAACTGCTCACCGGCTCCCGAAAGACCAATGCGCACCATGATCAGCCTTGGCGCAAGGGCAATGATCATCAAAGGCTTCGAACTGGCAAAACAGCCCAAAACGGACGTGCAGCTTGATCAATTGACCGAGCGCTTTATTGCTCATTATAGCGACCATATCGCCGTCAATAGCCGCCCTTTTCCAGGGGTCATCAAGCTGCTTGATCAATTGAGCGCGCGGGGCACGCCCATGGGCATTTGCACCAATAAACGCGAAGATCTGTCGAAACAATTACTCAAATGCCTGCATTTGGATCACTATTTCAGCGCCATCATCGGCGTCGATACGCTGGCGGTCAAAAAACCTCATCCCGAGCACATCACGGGTACCATTGAAGCGCTGGGCGGATCAAGCGCTCATGCCATCATGATCGGTGACAGCGAAACCGATATCAAGGCTGCAAAAGCTGCTAATATTCCCGTCATCGCCCTTGATTTTGGCTATTCTCTCGAACCGGTTGCCAACTTCCATCCAGATGCAATAGTCTCGCACTATCATGATCTACTGCCTTTACTTGATTCGTTTTTGAAAATGACGAATTCATGAGTTGAAGCACCAGTGCCCGGACACCGATATGATTGCTGGAATAATAAAAATTCACGCTTTTGCAGTCCTGATGCTGGCACTGCCACTGCTCACGTTCGATGCTCGTGCGCGCTCAATGCAAGCCGCAAACAGCTATGTGAAGTTCTCCCTGCCCGATAGCTTCCAGCCCCAGAGCCGCTTTGCCGGATTTTTCTCCAAAGATGCCGGGGCAACCATCATGGTGCTCGACTTGCCGCGAGAGGCCTATAGCCAGTTTACCAATCGTTTTGAACGTGAGTTGACAAACAAGGGCTATAGCGAAGTACGACGCGAAAACCTCAACGGCCGCAGCGACGATCATCTGTTTTTCTTCGCCCGCCAACACACCCCCGTTGGCCAGTTCGATAAATATCTGCTAATTTTCAGAAATAATGAGCGCGCCGCTTATGTGACGATCACCGTCAATCCGATTGAACAGGTGGAAACGCCTTTGAGCTATATCGGTGCCAAGAACATACTCGCGAAGGTCTCCCTTTCTCACAAACGTGCACGAGCCGCTAAAGCCTATTACCTGACCTATAAGGGATCGTTCAAGGAGCGCAGCACGATTGCTGGTTCCACCACCATATTTGCCCTCAAGCACCCCCCCGCCAATCCCCCAAAGAAATACAGCAAGCCTTTGTTCGTCATCGCCCCTTCCCTGTCACATCACAAGCTCACAGGGCTAAAAAATACAGGGCGCCAGCTGATGGCGAAATTCTCGCGCTTTCGCAATATAAAACTGATGGCGGAAGAAAATCTGATGGTCGATGGCATGCATGGCTATGGCCTGTCTGGCACCGCCATCAACAAATCCAATGACCAACCAGTTGGCATCTACCAGCTGGTGCTCGCCAATCCAAAAGGCGGCTATTTCCGCATTGTCGGCGTTGCACCGCGCAAGCTGTTCACCCATTATCTGCTCGAATATCGCCGCATGGCCGCCAGTTTTCACCTGAGCGTACCCATATCTGAATAAACGGAAACAAATTTGGTAATTCACGCCACTTGAACTGGTCCATTTGAGGCCCCCTGACGCTGCTGACTTCGGCTCTGCGGATGCAACTTGCTGACCAGCTCTCCAATGCCTATGAACCCTAAACCGCAGCCTGGCAAAAGTGTGTCGAAACAGTAAAAGCCCGCTCGACCGCCGACAAACAGCCGCAACTGGTCTCGTCGCAAATCGCCGTACGGGTCGCCAATCGGTGAAAAAAGGAACGCGCTACTTTAGGGCGCGCCGAGCGCCAGTTCCCAGAAGAATTGGCCCGCGGTCAGATGGCCCAGGCCAATGTGCTGGGTCAAGACCGCGTCGCCATGCTGCAAGCACTTGAAAAAGTACTCGCTACACTGGAGAATAAACTAGAACTTGTCAGCCTCATCAACCGCCTCGTTCCCCACAAGGTTGTGGGAGATGGAGGAGGAGTCTCAGGGGCCGCCGCGGTCCTTGACCGGGCGCTTGAAGCCAGCCCGAAACCAAAACTGCCATAAAGATCTTTTGAG
>JAAETJ010000007.1 GCA_024228495.1 bacterium
ATGTTCACGGCGGTGGCTGGATCAAGGGCACAAGGGAGAAGGTATACAGCCTACCGGCATTTGCCACCAAAAGAAACTGGATGCTGGTGTCGGTTGATTATCGTCCGGTTCCAAAAACAGATATTGACGGACAGGTCAGCGATGTTGTGCGCTCAATCAACTGGGTACGCGCCAATATCAAGCGATATGGAGGTGACCCCAAGAAAATAGCCATTATGGGCCATTCAGCCGGATCACATCTGGTTGCCATGGTGGGGGTAAAAAAACTGGGAGGAAAATTGCGAGGCATCATTCCCAATGACGTCCAGGCTTATGACATGGTGGCTTATGGCGGAATGCGAGGCGCGCTGCCACGGGTTTATCAGGCGGCATTTGGCTCCAATCCGGAAAACTGGATCAAGTGGTCACCAATTACTTATGTAAAAAAATCAAATGGTTACGCGCCATTCTTAATCATGTATTCTGGTTCGAATTATCAGCGACGCAAAAAACTGGCAAATGGATTTGGCCGGGCGCTGCGCAAA
>JAAETJ010000008.1 GCA_024228495.1 bacterium
AAAATCGATGCTGTCCATACAATGAGATTGCACACTTTCTGCTGTATGTCATTAAGAGACTGAGAATAGAAATTCCGCCTCGAAACGGCTACCTACCTGGCAACGGTGAATTTGTTGTCACGGGAAATTGAAGCTGCTTACCCCGGCCAGGGTGTTGTGGTTTTGAGGGGCAGACCACAGCATGAAGCTGGCAGCAGAAAAGTGTTTTCGCAGGACGGATGGGCCTCGTGTATTGATTTGCACAGCGGCAGGTCGAGAGGGGATCAATCTACGGTTCAGTCGTGTTCTGTTCAATTTTGATCTGCCGTGGAATCCGATGGATGTAGAACAGAGGATCGGTCGCATTCACCGATACCGCCAAAAGGATACAGCACAAGTTGAGAACACCGGTGCAATAATCCACCACTGAAGCGGCCAGATTATCTGGCTGTCACCGGAGTAAAACTCCGCCAGTGGTAAGCTCTCTGTTTTGCGGAGGGCTGGGATGAAGCAAGTGGAACTTTACGGTCGAGTACGACATTCAGTCCTTATTAAAGGAATAAGTCGCCGGCAGACGGCTCGTGATTTTGGCATCGACCGGCGTACGGTTGACAAGATGCTGATGTTTTCAGTCCCACCAGGATACCGCCGCAAGAAGCAACCAGTGCGACCGAAGCTTGATCCATTTATCGGGATCATCGATCAAATCCTTGAAGCGGACAGGTTGGAACACAAGAAGCAGAAGCATACATCAAGACGCATATTTGAACGGTTGCGCGATGAGCATGGCTTTGAAGGTGGCATCACGATTGTCAGCGACTACATCTGTGCAGCGCGTCAGCGTCAGCGTGAGATGTTCGTTCCCTTGTCCCATCCGCCAGGACATGCCCAGGCCGACTTTGGCGAAGCATTTGCGATCATCGGTGGTATTGAACGCAAGATCCACTTTCTGGTGATCGACCTGCCGCACTCTGATGCGTGTTTTGTAAAGGCATATCCGGGCGAGACCACTGAAGCGTTCTGTGATGGGCATGTGGCTGCATTTGAGTTCTTCGGTGGCGTTCCTATTTCTATTCTGTACGACAATACGAAGATTGCTGTTGCCCGTATTTTAGGTGACGGTAAGCGCAAACGAACACGGGTATTCTCGGAGCTGGTATCCCATTATCTGTTCAAGGATCGATTTGGTCGTCCCGGCAAAGGTAATGATAAGGGCAAGGTCGAAGGGATGGTGGGATATACCCGTCGCAACTTCATGGTACCCAGACCCCGGTTCGCCAGCTTTGATGATCTGAATGATCATCTGGCAGCACAATGCCGCAAGCGGATGGACGACAAGTTACGCGGTCATTCAAAAACGATTGGTGAACGGTTCGAAGCTGATGTTGCACAGCTCCAGCCTCTGCCTGCTGTTGCCTATGACGCCTGTGACAAGCAATCGGTTCGGGTGAGTTCGCTGTCCCTGGTACGCTATCGCGGCAATGATTATTCTGTTCCTACATCTTATGGCCATAGCCAGGTTTTGGTGCGCGGTTATGTGCATGAGGTGGTGATTGCCTGTGGCACACAAGTCATCGCCCGGCATCCGCGATCCTGGGAGAAAGAAGATTACATCTTCGATCCGCTGCATTATCTGGCACTGATCGAGCAAAAGACCAATGCTCTGGATCAGGCAGCCCCCCTGACCAATTGGCAACTGCCGGATGTTTTTGTCACCCTGCGCCGCCTGCTTGAAGCCCGCATGGGTAAAAAAGGCAAACGTGAGTTCGTTCAGGTTTTGCGGCTACTGGAGACATTCCAAATTGCTGATGTTGAGGCTGGCATTGTCAGTGCCCTGGAACGCGGCACTATCGGCTTTGATGCGATCAAACACCTGGTTCTGTGCCGGATTGAACGACGTCCGCCACGGTTGGATATGACAGTATATCCCTATCTACCCAAAGCCCATGTTGCGCTCACATCACCAACCGATTACATGGCACTTCTGTCGGGAAGTGGGTCATGAGTGATACACCACAGCTATTACTGTCTCATCATTTGAAGACACTGCGGTTACCAACCTTCCTGCGTGAATATGACAAAGTCGCCAAACAATGTGCAGCCGAAGGGGTTGACCATTCACGCTATCTTCTGCGGCTTGCCGAGCTGGAGCTAATTGACCGTGAACGCCGAATGGTGGAACGTCGGATCAAACAGGCCCGCTTTCCTGCAATCAAAAGCCTCGACAGCTTTGAGTTCAAGGCACTGCCATCCCTGAACAAAATGCTGGTGATGGAATTGGCCCGTTGTGATTACATCGATGCACAAGAGAATATTCTCGCGGTTGGTAACAGTGGAACAGGCAAGTCTCACATTGCTCTGGGCCTTGGACTGGCGGCCTGCCAGAAAGGTTTGGCTGTTGGCTTCATCACTGCATCGGCGCTCGTGCATGAACTGATGGAAGCTGCCGATGAGAAGCAACTAATACGCTTTCAAAAGAAGCTGGCCAAATACAAGCTGCTGATCATTGATGAGCTGGGATACGTGCCGCTGTCACCAACCGGTGCCGAGCTTCTGTTTGAAGTATTCTCCCAGCGCTATGAGCGTGGCTCAACCATCGTCACATCAAATCTGCCATTCGATGAATGGACACAAACCTTCGGCTCAGAACGCCTCACAGGCGCGCTTCTCGACCGGCTAACCCATCATGTACATATTCTGGAGATGAATGGTGAAAGCTATCGACTGAAGCACAGCCGTCAGCACAAAAAAATCAAACCCGAATAACCCAACAGCCCGGCTTGACCACAGTCCCGCCCTGCTGCGCCAGCCCTTTGGTAGGCACTCCACAGTGCGGGCCTATGGACAACCCTCCGAAACAATCAAGTGGTGTACTTTTACTCCGGTAAACGGTGGAAAATTACTCCGGTGTTGACACTGCTCCACCTGACAAAGCGGTT
>JAAETJ010000009.1 GCA_024228495.1 bacterium
ATATCGGCATTTCCCTGCCAGGCACAGGCGAAACTCCGGCAGCTCCGGTGTTTATTGACGGCAAGAAGGCCAGGACCCTGCGCGGAGAAGGCATTGCCGGAGAGTTTTTCAAACTGGTCGAGGATTATGTGGAAAACCGTTACGGGTGAACGGGTTATTGATTGTGCAAGTATCTTTGGTATTACCCGATTTTCTGACCGGTTTTTTCCCAGTCCGCCAGAAACGCACTTAATCCGGCATCGGTCAGCATGTGTTTTACCAGTTTGTGCATGGTTGAAGGCGGGATGGTGGCGACATCGGCGCCGATCAATGCTGCGTCTTTTACATGGTTTACTGTACGGATCGAGGCGGCCAGGATTTGGGTTTTGAAATCATAATTGTCATAAATCGTGCGAATTTCCTCAATCACTTCCATGCCATCAAGGCCAAGATCGTCGAGGCGGCCGATGAATGGCGAGATATAGGTGGCGCCGGCCTTGGCTGCCAGCAACGCCTGATTGGCGGAAAAGCACAAGGTGACATTGGTTTGCTGGCCCCGGCTGGAGAGGGTCTTGCAGGCTTTCAGCCCTTCCATCGTCAAGGGTAGTTTGATACAGATATTGTCAGCGATTTTGGCCAGAATGGCGGCTTCTTCTATCATGCCGTTATAATCGGTGGCGGTTACTTCAGCAGATACCGGACCATCAACAATCGAGCAGATTTCTCTTGTCACCTCGATGATGTCGCGGCCTGATTTCATGATCAGGGAAGGGTTAGTGGTAACACCGTCGACGAGACCGCTGTCATTCAGGTCGCGGATTTCTTCAACGTCGGCTGTATCAAGGAAGAATTTCATGGGCAGGATGTCTTTCAATTGGGCATAATTGTTCAGATAAAAATCACTCTTATAGCAAATTATGCTTCAGGTCATTACGCTATAGTGAGCGAATCGCAATTTTTTAGAGTTTTTCTTGACCTCAATTGAGTCAACAGCAGATTATCAGAGGGTAGCGGTAATGTTGCCGATTCCCGCTGATCGTCCCTACACCTACAAGGTC
>JAAETJ010000010.1 GCA_024228495.1 bacterium
AATGTGTGTAACGGCAACACCGTTTTCAGTAACAGTCTCAGTTGAGGCAAAGTGAGACACGGAGCCCGTTCTCCCAGCGTGAGCTTGAGATGCCACAAAAAAAATGCGCGAACAGACACGTCAGGATATGGTGATGCCAGCCTGAATACTTGCGAACCTCATAATGATCCATCCCTCATTCACCTTTGGTTTCCCCAAAACATTGTTCAATCGCCCACCGCACCCCGCTGAGCCACACAAACAGACTCAAACGAGCACTTGTGGGGGCATTGCTGACGTAGTACCAATACCTCGGCTCGTCATCGAGGGTGCGTGTGATCACCAACCACACCCTTTTATAGGGCAATCCATTTTTTGCCAGGGTGACCTGTCGACGAGCACATCCATACTCAAGTGGCTCGTCTGTGCACCCAGAGACCGTTCGGGGATGCCAACAGTACCAGCCCAGTCTCTAGGCGAACTAGGGCCACGGCCTCGGATCTTTTTTCGGGGGTTTCAGAAGACGCTTTGTGCGGACTTCGCCTTTATACCGATAGGTTTTCGTCTTGGTCTCCGGGCGTTGCAACCAAAACTGGGTATCAGAAGGCAACGAGACAAAATACGTTTTGCCTCGACACTGCTCGGCGGCCTCAATGAAATCGAGACTATTCCCATAGAGCGTATCCGCCACAATATACTTGAAGGGCAGAATCCCATCCCGATAACAGGTGAGGAGCATCTCAGCCGCATACTGCGGTTTGCTCTGAAAGCTCAAGTCCTCTGGCACTCGACATTTTTTGCGTCTGTCCGCATACGTCTCTTCAAACCACTGTTCTGGGAAAAACAACCGTGTATCCACCAACGTGTAGCCCTGCCGGGACGCATATCCCAGAAACACGCCCACCTGACAATTGTCCACTTTTCCGATCGTCCCACAGTACTGGCGCGCAACTCCCGCCGAACACTTCCCTTTTTTCACAAAGCCGGACTCGTCACACATCAACACGCCATCAGGCTCACCGATCTCGTCAGCCACCATCCCATGGTACCTTGAGAGCATTTTCGGATCGTCCCACACCGCATCACTCACGGCCCGTTGCATGGCTCGCACCGTCTCCTTGCCGGACACATTCACCGCGATTGGTTCGATCGATTTGCGCTCTAAATGACTTAACTGCCCAACCATATAGTGATAAAAATGCTCCCGCGGTTCACTCCTCACAAAACAATCGGCAAACTGCGCATGAAAATCCTTCAACTCCCCCATAAAAGCTTTGACATCCGGAATGGTGATCCGACATTCAGGAATTGTATACAAATACCCTTCTTTTCGACACTCTGGTAACATCTCATTTTCCTCCTTATTTTTTTGGTTGACAAGGGCATAAGGTGATGTGATAGATGTCAAATAATTTTTACATTTATAAATGTCGTTGTAGGGTTAATATAATCAATTTTATTAAAACAGAGGACATCCTTGTCTTTGTGACAGAGGTCACATCGTGACAACTCAGGCTGAGCGCAATTCATCTTGCCGGCATACTTGCGGCGAGGCCCCTGTCTCTTCGGGCAATGTCAGAAACTTAAGAGATTCGAGCGGGCAAACTGAAGCTTGCACTCCTGAGTTAGAGGGCAATCTCAGGCTGGAGTGCAAACTTCAGTTTGCAAAATTTCCTTAAGTTTCTGACATTGTCTCTTCGGGTGGGGACCAGTGTAGAGATACCGCACATCGGCGTCACACCGCATTTTGCTCACCAGGTTCACGTCGGTCTTCTCACACAATCGGTCGATAAAGGGTTGATTGGCAGCCGCGCGGTCATACACCACATAGGGGGAGAATTGCCGCAACTCGGTGCTGTGGTCAATGATATGCTGGACATACTGTTGTGGGCGCGTCTTATCGTCTGGCAACTCCCCTGGCGTCTGCTGAGTATGCAGGTGAAACGCGGTATAGAGGTCACGATCAATGACCGCGAAGGTATGCCCCTCCAGCCCCGGCATGGCTTTCCCTGCACACCCATTCCAGAAATTCCCAAGATGGGGCGTGTGTGTGCCGCTTTTGGGATAAAAACTGGCATCGGCGGCGATCACATATCGCCCAGAACCATACTCGTGGATCAGGTGACGATTCAGCATGAACCACTCAAGCGGCTCTTCAAAATGGCGTCGATAGGTTTTCTCAGAATAGATGCCGTATCGTGCCATATTCAAAAAGTTCACGCGTCCCCGCAGACTGACAAACAGCACCAACACATGCACAAGAAATCGTGTACGGGCATTGCTGAGCCCACCAAGCTTTTCTAAGAATTGCCGGATTCGTGTTTCCATACGTCCTCATTTCTCATGAAGGGAACTGTTGGCAACTTTTTTTTACCATTGACATGTTTTTCCCACAAGCAGGGCGATATGAATTATTTCAACGTTGCCTTCTCACCTAACATGCATATAATTCGTTTTGAGTCTGGAATACTCACCAAATAGGCGATCCAAGCCTGACAAAATGTCCGAACCATTGTTAAAACAATCGGAGATAAATGGAAAGGACGGGAACTTCCATTTGATTCAATAAATGGAATTTCAATGGTAGGGGTTGCTCCAGATAATGAAGCCATCGCTGGTATCGTTGATTATATGATCACTCAACCAAACGGTGAAAGAATCGCTTTCCAAATCAATAGCTACGGTGAGCTTCCTTATCTTATAGATCGTACAATAAATCAGATTGATAAAGTTAGAAGAATATTCAAATTTGAGAAATTATATATCATTTACTTTGATAAATTAACAGGGGTTTCTTGTTGATGAACTTGATAAGCGGAAAGATGAGATGAAAAATAATAACATCTATATTGCTAGCGGTTCTATTACCGAAGAGAATTTCGTAGTTTCAAATCAATACCCGGAAAGATGAGTTAACAATGCAAATGCAGCGTATTGTGCGCCATTTCACGGCGCAATGCATTGCTCTCGAAGAGAGCCGGGGGAAGTTGCCAAGAGTACCCCTGAACTCATCCCACTTACCTGAAATGAGGGGAAACCCCAAGGGGAAGCACAGCCGGTGGGAGAAGCGGAGAACGACAGAAGTAGGGTATGTTAGGCGGCTCCGCAAGAGTTGAATCCTATGGCGAAAGCTTGATTGCCTGAAGCCCAGTGACCAGCGGCGCAATGAATCGCTCGTGGGAAACCCTAAGTACCTGGATGGAAGTTGACGCCTTCGTCAGGAGAGAGACAACCAGCGGCCAGGGAAGTCTGAAACCCACGCCTGAGATGTGTAAGCCCTTTAGAAGTACGGAAGGGCTGAATGGTAACTGCTCAGGGCACGGGAGAGTGACTCCTGTGAAGGTGACGAACGGGACACCTAAGGGAATCTATGACGGGAATCTATGACGTGTATTGTGTGCGGAAAATGGGATTGCCTACGGGGGGCGACCCCTATGGTAACGGAGTTCCAATAGTACGTTAGGGGGCAGGAAAGCTGTCCACGAGGCGAAGTGGAACAGGTAGGTGTCTTTGGATTATGAAGAGGCAGGCGAAATGCCCTTTGCTCTGAAATATGAAGGAGGAGAAGACGCCCGTATAAAGTGACGGGATGAGGCTATACAGGCTACCGAAGCTGCGGAATGCCGTCAGATAAGGTCTTTAAAGTCTGTTGAGTGTGTGTCTTTGTGCCTACTGGAGAGCTGATATTCCGGGAAACTTGGATGTACGGTTCGGGGGGGGGTAGTTGCAAAAGTACCGCCTCGCCTATATAGGTGGGGATTAACGGCAACTCGGTGGCTACCTACCCTACTGCGCCGTTTCACGGCATGATTGAATTTCTTTTAAAGGAAGAGGGGAGTCAACGACCACATACTCCTTAGTCCATCCCACTTACCTCGGAGGGAAAGCCAACGGGGGACACACAGCCGGTGGGAAAAGCGGGTTGAGGCTA
>JAAETJ010000011.1 GCA_024228495.1 bacterium
GGCTTGCTTGCAAACTGGGACCAGTATCTTTCAGCCGCCCAAAAGGGCAATTACTCTCATACGCGTCTGCTCAACTATGTCGTTGAGCAAGAGTATCAAATCAAAAAGGAAAATTCCAGAAAGATGCGACTGACCAGGGCTAAGATCCCAGAAAAATTCGTTATCGAGACATTCCCTTTTACCAGGCAGCCAAAGCTGAACAAAAAGAAAATCGTGAACATGTATGACGGCTTTGATTACATGTCAAAATGCCGCAATGTGATCTGGATCGGTCCGACAGGTACCGGTAAAACAGGGCTTGCAACCGCTTTTCTCACCCATGCCATCGATCAGGGATACAACGGCCGGTTTATCGCATTTGCCGAGCTTGTCGAACAGCTTTACCAGGCGGTAGCTGATCACACTGAAGCCAAGGTGATCAAAGCATTTGTCGCCGCCGATTGCCTGCTAATCGACGAGTTGGGCTATGTCGAAGTAGAGCCGGTGCAGGTCGGGCTGTTTTTTACCCTGATGAATAAAAGACATAAAAAAAAGACCACGCTGATCACCTCAAACCTTGGGTTTTCTCAATGGTCGTCTTTTTTGAAAAACGACCATCTGACCGCAGCGCTGATCGATCGATTGACAGAAAACAGTCACGTGATCAACATGAAAAACTGCGTCAGTTTAAGACCCAAACTCGATCCGGTAGCTTGATATGACAAAGCGGTGTTTTTCCAGCCAACAGCTTTATACCTTGCGCAATGATATTAACGTTCAGGTATTGATCGAAGAAACGTTGCGTATCCCTTGGCGGGTGACCGAAGGCTGTTTTCGTTTTCTGTGTCCTTTGTGCAACGCGTTTGACACCGCGATAAACCCAAAGACCAATCTGGCCAGATGTTTTCGTTGTGAGAAAAATTTTAACAC
>JAAETJ010000012.1 GCA_024228495.1 bacterium
CAGGATATGTACGGCGTGCTCAACAGGCACGCGGCGCTCAAAGGGGGCGTGATCCAGGTCAGCGTTATCAAGGCCCGGCTGAATAAAATCAGCCAGGAAATTATGGGTGAGGATGTCGTTTACGACGTTTTGCTCCAGGTCGTTCAGCAAAAGCCGATTTAAGCTTTTCCAGGATATCTAATACCATTTAGCATTCAATAGATGAGTTTGTCCATGGGAATGATGTGATGGACAGGACGGTTTCCGGGGTATCTGCATAGTGGTTCATTGCTTCACAAAGTCTGTTTTCCACGGCCTTCATGCTATCAAACACGGTGTTTCCGAAGAACTTTTCCCGCATGTCGTCCCACATGTTTTCTGACGGGTTTAGCTCTGGCGAATAAGGCGGAAGCCTTTGAATTATCATGTTTTCCGGCATGTCCATTGCCCCGTCTTTGTGGCAAGGCGCACCATCCATGACCATCAAAATAAAATCATCGGGGAACTCCTTTCGCACATGCCGCAGGAAGTATGTCATGCAATAGCCGTCCATGGCGGGCAGAATAAGGTGGCTTGATGCGCCATCTTGCGGACAAAAAGCACCATAAGCGTATGTGTATTCTCGCACAATTTGCTTGCCAACGACAGGCCGAACGCCCGCTCTGGTCCAGCATCTGCGCGGATCATTGATGCGTCCAAACCGGGCTTCATCCTGAAAGAAAATTCGTAAAGGTAGTCCGACTTCTCGTGCCTTTTCATAAGCTTGGGCTACTATATCAGGCCAGTTTTTTAAAAGCGGTTTGAACCTCTTTGTCTGCTTTGGGATGGCTGGGGCGTGGCTGAATTTTTCTCCAGCCGTGACGGTGCAAAACATCATAAGTCGTTGACAGTGCAATCTGTTTTCCTACACAAACACAGTGTGCTTTATGAATGCGGCTGACTTCTAAAATACCGCCTGCATCACCATCTTCAATAAATGGACGCAGAAAATCGGCTTCTTCTGCCGGTGTCATATAGGCTGCCTTGCGCCCACCGGGACTGCCAAGATCAAAAATCTTTACGCCTTTTTGTAGAAACATGCTGTGCAGATTGCGGATCGTGCCCACCGTGTAACCCGTCATGACCGCTATTTGCGATACCGGATAACCAAACTTTGCACGAAAATATACAGCCTGAATGCGACGGAGCACATTGCTGTCTTTCGTTGTTTTTAACAATCCTTCCAGAATATCAACTGTACCATCCGAAAATATCTTGTGATAACCCATGATGTGCTTACCTCCCTTTTAAGGATAGTATATCATCAATTATAATTTAATGAATCAGAATTGGTATAAGGAACCAAACAAAGGAGATATAAAAATGACAACCTGCCTTGTAGTTGACGATGTGATCGTCACGCGTTTTGCAGCCCGTTCTTTTATTGAAGAGCTGGGCATGAGCGTTGTAGACGCCGAGGATGGGGATGGCTCTCTTGC
>JAAETJ010000013.1 GCA_024228495.1 bacterium
AGTATCCTTGCGCATGAGTGTCAACACCAAACATCTTGGCCAAGCCGTCAAGGCGAGGAAACGTGATAATCTTGACTGTTCTTCAAAGCTTCTCTCGCACATCTCACCACTTGGATGGGCGCATATCCTCCTCACAGGCGAATACAGATGGAAAAATCAGGGATAGTATAGCTTAACGTACGATCCTGCCCCCTATCGGAATCGACCCCACATAGCCGCTCGCGGATTCACTTGATATTATTGTCGATTTTGCGTTTTTATGCCTCCCGAATTTGGCCGCGTTTCATGCGACTGATTTCAGGGGGAGGATTCAGATGGAAGGTCCGGTTTTCGCTTACGGACTATTTCGCTCCCTGCCGGAATTGACCGTTCATTGTGCCTGGATATCACCTGCTTAGCCAGTTCAGAATTTTACAATGTCCGGGATCGGATCTCCGCTCCATTCAAAACACCACGTGTTGCCTTGCCTGATGTTTTGAATTGCCCGAGTGTCATTGATGAGTGGGCTTTGTTTCACGTTTATACAGTAATCACAAATTCAGATGTGTAGCAGCTTTCCCCGTTTTCCAGTCCGACTTTTATGAGCCCCAGTGAAGAGGAGCATGACTGGGGCCGGACCAGCCCCGTAACCAAGGGACGGATGGAGCTCTTTGTATAGACAGGGGTAAAGCAATTTGCTGTAAATTGCACGGAGATCGACTAGGCCTTTTGGGATCGATGTCGTTTTCTTGAACAGTTGCAAGAGGCATTCAAAGGCGTTCTCCAAGGTCGGCGCTGTTGAAAAGAATACTGGTCGCAGGTGTCGTCCCGCCAACAAAGGTTGGCCCCCGTCTTTTTCCCCTGCCCCCTGCCCTTCGGTTGGCTTCATTCCTCGCGAGGCAAAAAGAAGTGCGCCTGCCCCTCTCCGCTTTGCTTCACCTCCGGTCCACGTTGTTTCTCTCCGGTGTTGACGGGCCTCAACCACCTGCCCTGTGACCATCATTCACAACGCCAACAAGGAGAACGGCAATGAATACCAACTTTATCAAATTCCAAAACGACAACATCGAATCAGCAAAAGGCACTGGTTCCATTTCAACACTGACCTTCGACCTCGACATTACGCTCGAGCCTGTCCAGAGCGACAATCCAATGGCCCCTACCCACCGGGTGCTCGGTCGTTCCCCTCGTGGCAAACTGGTCGAATGCGGCGGCATCTGGAAAAAGCAGAACAAGGAAACCGGATCCGACTACTTCACACTGACGATCCGCGATCATGCCTTCAATGCCAATCTTGGCCAGGCTGCTGGACAAGACGATGTGCAGGTTCAGGCAATCATCCCCTGGGGCCCGAAGGAAGCAGCATAACCTAAATCTGGGCCGGTCCCGCAAGGGCCGGCCCAATCGTGCTATAGTCGGTGGACTGCGTTGGGAATTGGCAATTGCTTCCTTCAAGGACATTGAATAACAATTATTCTTCGAAGTCGACACCGACAATGCCGATGATAAGGATCTCACGGAGGTATTCCCCGTGAAGTTGATTGGATGAGAGATCGGCTAAAAAACCTTTCCGGCTGAGATGTTTGATTCGAAATTTGTTCAACCACCATTCAAAAGATCAGTTTATTTTGGCACCGCAATTCGGTATTCTGCTAATGCTGCTTAAGCTCAACAAGCAGATTGATTGTGTTATCTGAAGGAAGGTGTTGGAGTAAGTTTACAGGTGTTCATTTTTTTGCAAAGGCTAGTCAGCAAAAAACCATCATTTGACAGCCGTGCAAGAATCAAAAAACCATAGCGAAAGCAATAAGATAACCAGATGGCATTTTTTGGTTGTTTCTGATGCGCCGTGGATGAGGACTGTTCACCAAATCGCTCGTCGGTTTGATGTACGAGGACGTCCGGTCCCTTGCCAAGGAGCGAGAACCATCTGTTAACTACTCGTTAACTAAAAATAGGTTGTTGGAAACCGAGAATCGGTGTAAATGACACTTCGAACTAAGATTGTGCGCTAAAAGCGCTATTTGAGGTGGTTTCCAAAGTGACGGCATTGCGAAAAATGAATGGTAGCAGCGAAACTCATTTCGATGAGATAATTCTCCAGCAAGGAGAACTGATATCTGACAAGTTGAATATGCTTCGAATGGAGCAGTATCCACCGAACGCGGAGAAAGGCTTGCGCCGGTTCTCGTTGGCCGAAACTGCATATTTTTTAGGTGTTACGCAATCCAATATCAAGAAACTGCATCTTGAGGGTAAAGGACCCGTTCCTACGACATCCCCTTCTGGTCGCCGTTCTTATACGGCAGAACAACTACAAGAACTGCGGCAATATCTCGACAAGCACGGGCGCTCAGGCGTGAAACAGTATGTCCCGCATCGAAGGCCGAACGAAGATCTTCATGTAATTTCGGTGGTTAACTTCAAAGGCGGTAGCGGGAAGACCACTACAGCATCGCACTTAGCCCAACATCTAGCGCTCACTGGGCATCGAGTGCTGGCTATCGATCTTGACCCGCAGGCTTCGTTGACAGCATTGCACGGAATTCAACCTGAACTCGACAACGTTCCATCACTTTATGAAACCCTGCGATACGATGATGACCGCAAACCCATAACCGACGTGATCCGCTGTACCAACTTTCCAGGTTTGGATATTATCCCTGCAAACCTCGAACTTCAAGAGTACGAATACGAAACGCCGGTTGCCGCCACGGACAGAAGCACTACAGAGGGCCGACTGTTTTTCACACGAATCGCAAATGCTCTCAAAGACGTTGACGATCGATATGATGTGGTCGTAATTGATTGCCCACCACAGCTCGGTTACCTGACTTTGACGGCGCTGACTGCTTCGTCCTCAGTTCTAGTGACGGTTCATCCCCAGATGCTCGACATCATGTCCATGAGTCAGTTTCTTTTGATGCTCGGTGGAATAATGCGGTCAATACGTGAGGCCGGTGCTGAAATGAAACTAAAGTGGTATCGGTATCTTGTAACACGATATGAACCAACGGATGGGCCCCAGGTGCAAATGGTTGGGTTCATGCAAGCAATGTTTCCGCAGCAAATGCTTACGGCCCAAATGCTAAAGTCAACAGCTATATCGGACGCCGGTATCACGAAACAAACCCTCTATGAAGTTGAGCGTATCCATTTCGTACGCTCCACTTACGACAGGGCAATGAGGTCTCTCAATGCGGTAAATGAAGAAATAGCCTCATTGGTTCATCAGGCATGGGGTCGAAAATGAATTGCAAAATTGACAGCCGTGCAGAATACGGAAAAGCGTATAAAAGTCATACTGTTCAAACCAGGGTAGAGGGGTAAAATGGCACGCAAGAACCTACTCGCAAATGTTATGGCAGCCGATACTGACAAGGCCCCTAAGGAAAGTCGCGCTGATTATGCTATGCGTGGAGCGTCGCGTTCCATGAAAATGTCGATTGACGACATGGTGGAAAGCGCTAAGCGCCTGGTGGACGGTGAGACAATCATTAGCCTTGATCCAGACCTCATCGATGCTTCTTTCGTCAACGACCGCCTAAGCGCTGACGATGATGAGTTTGAGGATCTGAAAAAATCCATCGGACAGCAAGGCCAGTCGACACCCATTTTAGTGAGGCCCCATCCAGATGTGGAAGGTCGGTTCATGATCGTTTTTGGGCATCGCCGGATGAGGGTTGCACGAGCTTTGGGTATTCAAGTGCGTGCTGTGGTGAAATCGATGGAGGATATTTCTCACGTCATTGCGCAAGGCCAGGAAAACACCGCGCGAGCCGACTTGTCGTTTATCGAAAAAGCGCTCTTTGCAAAGAAGCTGCTTGATATGGGGCAGACGAAGGAGACGATCATGTCAGCGCTAACTGTCGACAGCACACTATTGTCACGAATGCTGGCTGTTTCTCAAAAAGTGCCAATCCGCTTCATAGAAGAAATTGGAGCAGCCAAGGGGATTGGGAGAGATCGATGGGAGGATTTCAAGAAGTTGATTGTCGTGCCGGCCAACTCAAAAAGAGCCGACATAATCATTCAAGAGATCGAATTCATTGATGCACCTTCGAACGAACGCTTTGAATTTCTGCTTTCTCTTCTGCAATCTAAAGGCATCAAGCCACGGAGAACCAAGCCGTTGTCTGCAAAGGCAAAAAATTGGGAGGATGCTAACGGCAGATTGAAGGCTTCTATCAAGAGTTCCAACAAAGCGTTCAGCATTTCACTAACATCTGCGGATGCCGGTGAATTTGGAAACTTCTTATCCGAAAATCTGGAGGAACTTTATCGTTCGTTTCAGGCTAAAAAAGCGGAGGAAAACTAGTGTTCTAACGGCAAAAGAAAAGCCCCCTATCTTGTGGACAGAGAGCTGATCTAAAGACTTAAGCACCCCTTAGATACCTCTACCGCGAATCAGTGTCAACCAAAATAACATCGATTCGGTGAACGGGAATCTTTTGCCTTCATTCCAATGATGGAGGTTTAACAAAACATCATGAAACATAACGGTTGGCGAAAGCCTGCTCTGTGCCTTCAAAAAGCTGAAATGCTTGCTGAGGCCGGAGAACAACTCTCTATACCCAAAAACAGATCAGTGACGGCCGTGAAACGGGTAGCGGCGGCAATTGGCGTGAAGTCCCAGGACCTGCTGCTTCTCGATACCTTATGCGCCTTCACGCAACCCCAGGACTGGGAGGAGGGCAGGCGGCCGATAATCTGGGCGTCTAACGACTATCTTATGGAGCAGACCGGGTTTTCCCTTACGACGTTAAAAAGGCGCGGTAAACGCCTCGCAGAACTTGGTATCATAGCCTTTAAGGACAGTGCTAACGGGAAGCGTTGGGGGCGCAGGGGTGATGATGGTTATATCGTTGAAGCCTACGGCTTCGATCTGGCGCCAATGGCGGCGCGTGCTGAAGAGTTTGAGCTGCTGTCAGAGCAGATTCAAGAGGAACGTTCGCTCCGCCAGGCGGTCAAACGGCAGATTACGGTGGCAAGACGGATGATCCGTTCCAAGATCGAAGCAGCTATTACTGTTTCTCTGACGAGCGCCTGGCGCGATTTTCACGCCTCCTACCACAAGCTCATCGATATGATCCCAGGACGCAAGGAGGCTTCCGAGCGTCTTTTGGATGTCCTTGACGGGTTTAAAGCACTCCAGGGCAAGGTTGAAGAGGCATTTGCCGAGATGTTTTCAGATAAATCTGTTCACGAAGGCCCCTCAGAAGCAGTGGAAATAAGTTCTTTTTCTAGAAATGTGGACCCCAGAGAGCCCGTTGATGGGCCCCATATACTAACTACAAAACACCTCAATTTAGTAAATAGTAATGTCAACGAAAAAAGAAAGAAAAATCAACCATCACCCAAATTACTACCACCGATTGAAAATGATAGACCCGAAAAAGAAATCAATTGGGGTACAGGTGCAAGCAGGAAACTAAAATCCGAGGTTGAGATATCAACCGTGATGGCGGCCTGCCCAAGTTTTGCGGAAATGGCCCGCAATCTGGGTGGCGGTTATATCCGGGACTGGAATGAATTCCATCGTGCTGCCGGAAAAATAAGACCGATTGCCGGGATTTCGGAGGATGCCTGGAATATTGCGCAAAAGGTACTTGGGCCTTGGGTAGCAGCCGCTGCAATTGCCCTGATCTTCGACAAACACAGCTCAGGAGAGGTTTCATCGCCAGGAGGCTATCTCAGAGGCATGGTCGACAAGGCAAAAGCCGGTGATCTGCATCTCGATCGCAGCTTTTATGGCCGGATGAATGAGGGAAGGGCGATGCATTGAACGGTTCCTTGCTCATAAATGATGTGATTTATGCAGAACTGTCCGTGCGCTATCGAACAAAGGAAGCACTCAATGCTTTCCTTGGCGGAACCGGTCTGAGACTGGAACCCATCCTTGCTGCGACTTTATTTTTGGCAGGCAGGGGGAAGCAGGACTGGTGTTTTACCGGTTTTCTTTATCGGTGCGCACGCTGCAGTTCTGGAAAAACCGCTGCGCACCCGAGATACAGGCCGTTACCGAACCTACTAATGGGTACATTGCTTTTTGTTGAACATATAAATGCGAGCGATAACAGTGGCAGATGGGTAGGCTTGACTTTGATGCTACTGAGTGGCATTCTGAATCGAAAGGAGACATCCATGAGTATCAAGTCATCAATTTCTCTGACTGATCAGCAAGATTCTTTTGCGCGATCTCTCGTTGAAACGGGCCAATTTTCTAGCTTGAGTTCGGTGCTTCAGCAGGGTTTGGAAATGCTGCGGCGGAAAACTGAGGCAGAGGAGGTTGAGATCCAGGCACTGCGCGAATTGATTAACCGTCGGCTTGAAGGTACATTCGTGTCTGCATCTGAAATGGATACGCGGGTCGAGAATATGATCGCACGAAAGCGGAGCGGTTTGCGTGTGGAGCCTTGAATACTCGGCTGAAGCTGAACGGGATTTCGAACTTATCTTCGATCACTTGTATGAAACCTATGTTGAATTTGGTGATGATCCTGAGGCGGCAATAGAACGTGCTTCGGTTCGCATTCGAAGCACACGTTCTTCGACCAGGAAACTGGTGATGACGCCATATATCGGAACACTCCGGCCAGATATTCGACCGGAATTGCGTTTCCTGAGAATGGATAAGGTTGCTATATGGTTTCTGCCGGTTGAGGAACGTCAAAATATCATTGTTGTCGCCCTGTTCTTTGGAGCCCAGGATCACATTCGTCACATGATGGCTCGAATGCTGGACAATCCGGATAGCGTTAACGCCTAAAGCCCCGCCGCTTTGGTGAGATTGATGCGGAACCGGTCGCGGCGACGCTGATAGCGCCGGGTCATTTCTGCAGATGCGTGACCCAGATGTTTCTGGACGTATCGTTCGTCAACTTCGGCTCCGGAGGCGAGACCGGCTCGCAGGGAATGACCGGAGAACTTTTTTACCCGTTCATCGTCAGGTAAATCGGGGCCAATGCCGGATTCCAGAACGCACTTCTTGATCAAGCGTGCCACATGTTTATCGGACAAGCGTTCGCTTGTCGCTTTGCTGTTATCTCTGGTCACGGCTCGAAATATTGGTCCATGGGCAATTTTGGAATAATGGAGCCACTGCTCAAGTGCATGAACAGGGCAGGTGCGATCGCTGGAACCGCGTCCGATCTCAACTTCACGCCACCCCGTCTTGCCCTTGATCCACAGGATAGCACCACCCTCCAACATCTCGACCCAGCCTTTGCCATCCTCTGTGTCGTCCTTGCCGACATCAAGTCCGACGATTTCCGAGCGCCTTAATCCGCCGGCATAGCCGATGAGAAGCATGGCCCGATCCCGCATGTCACGCAGTCCGAAGGTGAGGGTGGAAATCATCTCCAGAATATCTTCTGCAAGAACTGCTTCTTTCTGTTCCGGAGGTTTTGCGTGTTTGCGCCGGATACCGGCCAGCACCGTGGCAATGTGCCGGTCCTTACGGTCGAGGGAGAAACCTCTTTGCTGATAATTCCAGGAGAGGCCGGAGAGGCGCCGTTCAATTGTAGACACATTTAGTGTGTTAGCTGCGAGGGGAGGGGATCCACTTAGTGGGGATCCGTTTTGGGGCGACGCACATTCGGCGATGTAGAGCCCTATCAGTTGTGGGTTGGGGCAGGGGTCGTCACCAAGTGGCCCACTTAGTGGGTCTGCACCGCGACGCCGGCACCAGCTGGTAAAATGCGCCCAGTCTCTTTTGTAGGCTAAATTGGTGTTGTCGGCCATTGCCTGGCTGGCGTAATCGCGGGCGGTTTCGACAAGACGTTCGAGAGAGCCGGAACCGGCAACATTCTCCGGAACCGTGATATTGGTTTCCGCCTCACGGCGTGTGTCGTCGATCTGAGCGTTGATTGTCGTGCCATTGTCTTCTGAAGGCGGTTTTTCGCTGTTTTGATTCATTTCTACAGGATACTCTTATTACGTCCGATAATGCAATCTTATTGGACATGAAAACAATCTTTAAGCCGTGGCGGTTTTATATCTAATATATAGCTAAAAGCGCTATCATGATATAGGGTGATTTGTATGATTCACTCGTCAACCCATGCCGTACCTGCCATGCCCAAGCCGATCTTGCCATCCTGGGCTCTTGATCAATCAACACCTAAAACCCTTGAAACAGCATCGTTTACTAGCGGATCGGCATTGGCATTGCTGCATATCGTCCTCGCGGACTCTAACATCAATGTTCCCAAGGGTTTATTACGTTCACGGCTGGCGCTTCGCGCCGCTGTTCATGGCAATAAGTTAGAGGGCAGGATAGTCACTGAAAACGATTTGCGGGATGCCTATTATTTTACGGCGCCTGGCGATGCCATGGGGCCGAATGGGGACATGCTAGCCTTTTGGCGGAGTGGGTCCGATCTTAGTTTGAATAATACAGGGTGGCAAGATCGTTTGGCTGCGCTTTTGCCGACATTAATGCAAGAACATGTACCTGACTGGTTTGAGGCAGCTGATGATTGCCTTGGCAGTCCGGTTGAAAAAGCGACCCTAGTTCTGGTTCAGGTCATGATGGCTTTTTCGCGACAGGAAGCAGCTGCGCTGCTCTGTGCGGACATCGCCCTGGCACGGGCTTTAGGATGGGATCGGCCGCTGCCATTGCTCTCCCAAGACCTTAAGCGTGCAGATATTCGAACCATATCTGACGGAGCAGATGTGCGGATTGCTTGTCATCATGCTATTGCGCGCGCGACACAAGATACGATCCGTCTGGCGCATGATCTTGCGCGACGCGCGGCCAGGCTGCGGGCAATTGCGCCGAAGTTGCGTTCCAAAGGATCCGAGGATGCAGTTAGGCTCTTCCTGTCGGAAGATGCTGTCGTCATCTCCCCCATGCTAACGCCCACCATTCGCGGATCAA
>JAAETJ010000014.1 GCA_024228495.1 bacterium
CAGCTTGTGGATTTCCCGGTTAAACTCTTCAGTTTTTCCAGAGGGCAGTTTTCCCAGCAAATAGGCTCGAACCTCGCTGCGCCGAGCATTTAGGTGTTCGCATAGTACGGCCATGCTGTAGCCGTGGCGGGCCAGTTTGGGCTCCAATGCGTCCAGATCCGGCGCAAGTATGGTTTCAATGATTTCCTTGTCTACCGGCTTGGTACCGATAGCGTGCCCTTTTGCAAGCGCGAGTGAGAGGTAATGCGTGATCTGCAACGGCGTCACTAGCCGCTCCGCCAGTAGATCGATAGCGTCTTTGGTCAGAATATCGTGCGGTTTGATATTCGGTTTACTGCATTTATCCAGCACCCATTCGATGTACGGGCGTTTCTGGTTGCCCAGTCCGTCCAAACTGAACACTTTGGCACGAGCGCCAACCTCCTCCATGCTGGGTTTGCACAGTTCATTTGCCAACTTGGGATGACCAATCACCACGACAGCCAGGGTGCTCTTCACCTCCTCTACGGTTTCCACTAAATGTTTCAGGCCAATCAGCGTTCGCCAATGAAGATCGTGACCTTCATCGATAAGTAAAGCGACGGGCTTTTTGATCTTGCGGAGCAGCTCTTGCAGTCGGCGTTCGCGTTTCTCCGGCTGTGTGGGTATCTTAAAGTCCTTGGTCGTAGGCAAATCCGAGAACAGTGCCGTATAGAGTGTGTTGATATTCACCCGGCGCTTGTCCGTGGCCATGGCTTTGGAGACCAGTACACGATTGTCGTCTTTCAAGGTTTGCTGCATATGGCGCAGCGCCACTGTTTTGCCGACACCGACAATACCGGTGAGTGCAATAATACCCCCGGACTGGATGGCAGCAGTCAGATTTAGAAGCGTCTTCTTGAATACCTCGGTTTCAAAGTAGTCGGCTTTGTCCAGATCTTTGGTCAAGCCGTAATACTTCATCATTTCTCCATACATGGCGCATCTCCCGTCTGGTCATGAAGGCCCATCGAAAAGTA
>JAAETJ010000015.1 GCA_024228495.1 bacterium
GCCAATCACCTTATGCCGCTGTTTCATTTCATTCAGCCTGCCAAGCGCCCATTCTCCAACCGTGGCAGCATTTTGAACGAGGTCTTCATCTTCTATGATCTCGATTGTGGTTAATCCGGCGCGTGCTGATACAGGATTTTTTTCATGAGTATAATGGCCAAAGGCATAATCGCCTGCAATATCGAGTTCCGGTTGGGCAAGCACTGCGGCTAGGGGAAGAATGCCTCCACCCAGGGCTTTTCCCATCACCAAAATATCGGGTTCAACCTGATCATGATCACAGGCAAACATCGCACCGGTTTTACCCAGACCAGTGGGAATTTCATCAAATATCAACAATGCGCCATGCTCATTACAGGCTCTGCGTATTTCTTTCCAGAACCCGGGAGGCGGAATGTAGGGAACCGCGCGTGCAGGTTCGGCAATGACAGCCGCCACATCGCCTTCCTTTTCCAGAACATAACGCACCATATTGGCACAGGTCAATTTGCACAGATCAAGATCTGGCTTGCCATCATTTTCAGGATATCCATAAGGGCAACGATAGCAGGCAAAAGGCGCCACATGTTCACTGCCGCTCAACAAAGGCCCAATGGCATGGGAGCGAAACAGTTGTTCGCCGCCAACTGATGCTGCGCCAAAACCTGCACCATGAAAGGCATCCCAGAATGAAATTGTCTTGTGCCGGCCGGTTGCCGCACGGGCAAGTTTCAACGCCACCTCGACAGCGTCGCTGCCTCCAGTTGTGAACAGAATTTTTGA
>JAAETJ010000016.1 GCA_024228495.1 bacterium
ACGGCACTTTTATCACTATAACGGTTTGAAACTAACTCGGTTATATAACCGCTTGGACAAAAATTTAAAATTTTGTTTAAATAGTGCCGGGTGTATTGTTGGATTTTGCAGGCTAGGTCTAACCAGAAACATTCCCCAACACCCCTTGTTTTATATATGCGCAGTCCGGATCAATCTCTTTGCTGAACCCGACATGAAATTAGTTGAGCAGGGGCTGTATTCCCCTTCCCAGTAACAAAAATCTACGCTTGAACAGTTTTTGCGTGGAAAACGTGCAGAGCTAAGAACTCAAATGCATTTGACGTTTTACGCCCCGGGGGCCGAATATGAGGAACAGCTGGCACCGGTAATTTAAGCAATAGACTGGCGAATCAATGTGCAAGTCGGCAGTCTCTGGCAAAATGCTAATCTTTTATTTGTGTCTATGTCAACATTAGTACGTGTGGATATATTCCGCACGTACCATTACCGCGAGAGCGGTTTAGTCCACTGGCGAGTTAACAGACACATCCCTTCCCCCCAAGCACATCTGCAAAAAAAACCATGTCAGTCGGCCTGTAAGCCGGGTTCTGTACGAGATTGCTCCCGTGATGACTATTCATCTGGGACGTGCGTTACCGCGCGCCTCAAGCAACCAACCCGAATGTCTGGTGTGAAAACGCACCTGCTTCGCTTGCGCTTGGCATATCATTCCTATTTGGTCTTGCTCCAGGTGGGGTTTACCTTGCCGTTTTTGTTGCCAAAAACGCGGTGCGCTCTTACCGCACCCTTTCACCCTTACTCTTGCCTCAGCGGCGAGCCGATGTGACAGAGCGGTTTGCTTTCTGTGGCACTTTCCCTGGGGTCACCCCCGCCGGACATTATCCGGCACCTCGTTTCCATGGAGCCCGGACTTTCCTCTGCACGCCAAAGCGCACAGCAGCCATCCAGCCGACTGACATAGTCTGGCTTATTTGGGATGTTTGCGCGCCAGCGTCAAGCAAAACCAAGGAGAGGACATAACATGGAAAATAGCGTCATGATGCAACGGGAGCTGCCTATGCCGCATCCTCATTGATTTTTTGTACCTTGATGACAGGTTTGCCCTCCTCATCAATGGCTCTGACCTTTAGCGGGCGGCCCTTGAACACCGTCTTGTGCAGATTGGCAATTAGTTGCTCAACAATCTGGGCGGGGCCAGTAGCATTTATCAGCCAAAGGGTTTCGCCGCTCTTCCATTCATCAGGACGCAACCGCAATGGACCGCTCATATTGGCAGAAAGCTTTTGATCAACCTCTGACGACACGCTCGCCCAGAGCGCCACCCCGACGGGAACCGTCGTGCCGTTTTCGCCCTTGCGCACTTCGGCAAGGGCAAATTGCTGGGTCAGAACAGGCGGGATCACCAGCCATTCCAGATCACATAATGAAAAATGCCGGTGGCTGTCGGAGCGCATTAAAATACTGACGATCTCACCAAATGAGGCTACGACCATTTTCGATTCCATAGGGTGGCGTGCGGCTTGTGGTGCGGGTGCTGTTGGTGCCGGCGTGCTTGACGCGGCTGTTGGCGGACTGGCAACAGCAGGAGTGGCCGCCTGTGCAGCCGGTGGTTTCGTAACAGCGGGTGGCGTTGCAGCAGAAACCGGGGCGGCAGCAACAGGCGTGGTTGGAGCTGACGCTTGCGAAACGGGCTGCGGCGTGGCTGGGGTTGGAGTAGCAGGTGCTGGTGCTGGTGCCACTGGCTTTGCCACAGCAGCTGGTTCAGCGCCCGCCGGGGTTTGCACTTTTTCGGCTTTATTCTTACGCCCAAAAATCATCTCGTACGACCCTCCGTTAAAAGATTAAGTATATTCAAGTCTAACTCATTAAAGGTCGATCCCGAAACCAAATTAACCAAAATAAACCGCCAAAAACTCCAGAACCGACAAAATACATGGCCTATAGCCAAATAAATCATTAGTCTTCATATCAACACAGAATGAGTATAAAATTTTTCGCGGGGCACGGATAATAATAGCATAAACACGCTGATACGTGAACGATATCAAGGCAACAAATTTCGCATGACGAGCAACTCACCCGCGCCAGATATGGCGCAAAAAACTGAAAAACCGGTTCCGCAATTTGCAACATTGAGGAACGCCATGAGTGCCAGCAAGGGCGCTTTTATGTCGATCGGCTTTTTCAGCTTTTTCATTAATCTACTGATGCTGACCGGCCCCTTGTTCATGTTGCAGATCTATGACCGGGTACTGGCCTCTCGCAGCCTGCCAACATTGTTCGTCCTGTTTGCGCTGGTCGCCGGCTTATTCTTTTTTATGGGCTTTCTCGAATTTATTCGCTCGCGTATTCTCACCCGTATTGGCGCCAATATTTTTCAACGTATTCACAAACGGGTATTTGACGCCGTGATGCACCTCTCCTTGCATACCGGAGGCAATAGCAGCTCCTCTAAGCCCTTGCACGAACTAAGCGTCCTGCAGCAATATATCTCTGGTCCCGGCCCTTCTTCCATGTTCGATAGTCCGTGGGTGCCAATCTACCTCTTCGTCATCTTCTTGTTTCACTGGTGGCTGGGCGTGCTGGCCACCGTTGCAGCCATATTACTATTCATCATTGCGTTGCTCAATGATCTGCGAGCGCGCAAACCAACTGCCAGGGCCAATCTGGCGACAAGCATGGGGAACCGGTTTGCGGAAGCTGGCTGCCGCAACGCGGAGGTGCTGACCGCCCTTGGCATGTTGGGGGTCATCCGCCAGCGCTGGCAACATAACGAGCTGGAAGCCCTCACCCACCAGACCAATGCCAGAGACCGGGCTGGCACGCTCACCTCAATCTCAAAATCGCTGCGCCTGTTTTTACAATCTGCCATGCTGGCAGCGGGAGCACTGTTAGTCATTCGGCAGGAAATTACACCCGGCACGATGATCGCTGCTTCTATTATACTTGGACGCGCCTTGCAACCGGTTGAGCAGGCCATCGTTCACTGGCGAGGTTTTGTGCAAGCACGCCAAGCCTATCATGGTCTCAACGAGCTCCTGACAAAAATTCCCCCGGAAAAAGAGAAAATGCCCCTGCCCCGCCCCACCGGACGGCTGGAGGTACGCGGCCTGTATATCACCTCACCAAATACCAAAAAAATGATCCTTTCCAATATAAATTTTGGACTTCCGGCAGGCAAGATTTTGGGCATTGTCGGCCAGAGCGGGGCTGGCAAATCAACACTGGCACGTGCCTTGATGGGGGTCTGGGCTCCAGTCGGTGGAGATGTGCGTATTGATGACGCCACTTTTGACCAGTGGGACCGCGAAATTTTGGGCCAGCATCTAGGCTATCTGTCGCAAGGAGTCGAGCTGTTTGGCGGTAAGATCAACGAAAATATCGCCCGTTTTCAGCCTGACTTTCATGAACATGATATCATCAGAGCTGCGGAACTGGCCGGTGTTGACCGGCTCATCAAACACCTTGGCGGCTATGACGCCGATATTGACGATATGGGCTCCAATCTATCTGCGGGACAAAAGCAGCGCATCGCGCTTGCCCGCGCCATGTACAAAGACCCAGCGCTCGTTGTGCTCGATGAACCAAATTCCAATCTCGATGAAATTGGCGATGCAGCGTTAATGTCTGCACTGCTCGCCATGCGTAACAATGGCCAGACCGTTATTATCATCACGCACCGCATGAATATACTGAATATTACTGACTATATTCTTGAACTTCACGAGGGGCGGCAAAAGGATTTCGGCACACGCCCCGACGTCATCAAGCGCATTATTGAGCGCAATAAACAAGCTATTTCGGGCAGTGCCCGCCAGCCGGCTCAGCGCTCACCCAATCAGCCCTCTGGTGAAATCAAAATGACCGTTGGCACTGCTGGCTGGAAGCCGAAGGAACCTGGGAAATGAGCAAACCTGCACAAAAAGCCCAGCTACGCACATGGCCATGGATCCTGCTTGGCGGGATCGGTACTCTGGGACTGTTTGGCGGCATTGGAACCTGGGCGGCAACGTCGCAAATTGCTGGGGCCATTGTCGCGCTGGGTACGGTGGGCGCTGAATCCAGGATCAAGACAATCCAGCATCTTGAAGGCGGCATTGTTGGCGAGATCCTCGTTCAGGATGGCGACCTTGTGAAAGTGGGCGCCTTGCTGGTACGTCTTGACGATACCTCAAAACGAGCCAACCATGCGATTGTCACAGGTCACTTACATGAACAAGAAGCCAGTCTCGCGCGACTGCGCGCCGAGCGTGACGGCACTAAAACCATTGTATTTCCTCAACACCTTTTAAAGAAAAAAAACGATCCAGCCGTTGATGCGATGATCCGCGGCCAGGTCTCGTTATTTGACATTCGGCAAAAAGGCAAGCACGGACAGATCAAAATTTTTCGTCAACGCATCGTCCAGCTCATTGAGCAAATCAAGGGACTGAATACGCAGCGTAAAGCCAAGCAAGAGCAGACCGATATTCTGGGAAGAAGTATCGAGAGAAAAAGCATCGCCGCACGTAACGGCATTGTCAGCGGCGACACCATGGACACCATCAGACGGCAAAAATCCGAACTGACCGGCGATATTGGCGACCTGTTGGCCCGCGTGGCTCAGGCCCGAGGTTCCATCAAAGAAATAGAGCTGCAAATTCTACAAGTCGATAAAGAATTTCGCGAAAACGTGCTCTCGGAGATTCGCCAGAACCAGACGAGTTCAGGTGAACTGCGTGAAAAATCCGTGGCACTTCAAGAACAGTTGCGCCGGATCGATATCCGCGCGCCGCAGGCCGGACGTATTCACAATATGTCGATCTTTACGGTCGGCGGTGTAATCTCGCCAGCCAAACCTATTTTGCAGATCATCCCGGCCAACGCCAACCTCATCATCGAGACCAAAATTGAACCAAAAGATGTGGATCAAATCAAAGTTGGGCAATCCACCGCCGTACACCTCTCGGCATTTGACGCCCGTACAACACCGGTTCTCGATGGCAAGGTGAAAAACGTATCAGCAGCTCAAATGGTTGATACCGCCACGCAGCAATCTTATTTCACGGTTGAAATCCTCATCTCCAAAGATCAACTTGAGCGCCTGACCGATGGCCAGGAACTTCTGCCGGGCATGCCCGCTGAAGTGTTCATCGCAACCGGCGAGCGCACCCCCCTCAACTATTTCCTCAAACCGTTGATCGTACAGTTTCAGCGGGCATTTAAAGAGGAATAGAGGTAGGGTGAGTGGCGCGAAGAGATAAAGAATAACTCCTTGCGACGGGCAACCGGCTCTTTGATACGAGACCGATGGACAACCCTCCCTCCGCAATATCTCCAACACGATTTTAACAAGACGCAGCCCCTAAAAGGTGGGTCAATTTTGAATGATCATTGACAATCCAGACCATCATCAAGTCATATAATAGCGTTGGCAGGCCACGCAATACCGTGTTGGGCACTCGGTTTGCGCTCAATCGCCCCCAGCTCATCCCGCTGGTCGCCATTTGGAAAATTACTGTGAACCATAGCCCCGCAAGAATCCATTTGTGCTCAATCGTCAACTTTTCGGATACTCAAGGATTCGAAGTATAGATCACTCAATGGAGGTTAGCTCATCTGTGTTATCGACCATAATAGATCTTGCAATTTTTCAACCCCGTCAGAGGCCTTCTAAGGTTGGGCCTGTTGCCCAGTTTTTTCCCAACGCAATCATATCCCCATGATCTGCGGCTGGCAGCCTGGATTTCAATATCGTCGATCGTAGCTCCTTTGCAGAATTTATAGTGCTCACTCCAACCCCTCCGACCACCGACTGTGCAGACGAAATTTTTGAAGAAATAGCGTTCCCACTTTACTTGGTTGTTCGCATAACAATTGCATAGATCACTCCATCCCTTAGCACTATTTTTGGCCTTTGGCTTTCGTGGATTTTTGCGTGCATTTCTTGCTGCGCGACACATATTCACCTTTCTGCTGCGAATATTCCATGCTTTCTCGACATTCGTTTTAGAAACTTTCATGCAGTAATCAAAGTTTTTGGTAAAACCGTGCAGTCCGGACCAGATGCAACCATAACTTTTGAGACGTTTTATATCTTTCAAGGCCTGGTTCGCATATCCATTACAATAGGCCTCTGTAGTTGATCCAGTACCTTTAGGCCGGTTTCTCTTGAGCGATCCGATACCACCTCCAATGCCCGCCCCAGGTGGTACAAATTTCCCAGCCTTGCCTTTGTTGCGAGGCTGTATTTTTTTTAGCGTCCCGACGCCACCGCTCGAACCGCCCCCTTTGCTCGCAAGGCAACCTGCGAGTGCCCGCTGGCGTTTCCGTGTTTCCGCACGAACCTGGGATGACGGAGCGATAAGGCACCAAGCGAGATGAGCGCCGGAATTATTTTGCCACGCAGAACCAGAAAAACGGCAATTCATCCGCTTATTCTGCTGGTTTTGGCTGACGGCGCTTTGCGCATAGGCATTACAATCCTTCGCAGCCGCAGTGCCGGGGACGAGTGCGATGCTTGTAAATAGCAATGCAGGGAACACGCCGGATTTTCCAAGTAAAACGTTCATAGAATACTCCCTAAACTCCACAGAACCCATTTAATAGCAAACACGGAATTTCTGCAAATGTTACTTTCCCCGTCATACGCCCCATCGCGCCGCGGCAGCAATCAGATGCCAAGCGACAATCCCCTCATTTTCTCCCCCCCTGCTCCCCCACACCATATCTTATGCGGCTATTTTTCAGCAGGTGAAATTGTGTAAAATCAATATTTTAAACGCTGGAAGGCAGCGTTTAAAATATCAGCTTTGGGCTTGTGATAGCGCCCGGAAATTGCCGTCACATTAATCGGCCTGTTGCGTCATTCTGTGACGCCAGTGACGCTACTTTTCATACCTTGGAATATCCACTCTCATACAAAGAAGTTGCTCGAAGCTATTTTAAATATAATTTGAGGGGATGAGGTATTTGGAAACCCTTTTGACTACTTCCTTTGTATCCATGGCATAATCCAGGGTACAAAAAATGCCGTCACTAGCGTCACTGCCATCACAAGGCCCAATACGAGAGGCCAGGGTATGACGGCAATCGGAGATTGACGTCACCGTGCCATCACACTCACCGATGAAAACAGAACGTCAGCTAGCAAGGGTACAGCGGTTTTATTATTCAGCTGCCGGACAATGGGGAAATAACCCACTTCAGACATCAAGATCACGATCAGCTGTTGAGATGATGATTTGTGCCTTTCAATCCATGAAATATTTTACTAAGATCATAGGATGCAAAATATAATCATTCGAATAATATTCGGCAACTAGTTGATGGAAATAGCAGAAAATCTACAAAGTTTTGGGGGATTGACTGTCTTTCCTTTGCTGGCTTGGCTGATGTGTTCACGCGATGACCGGCTTGCGCCAGTTGACGCTGTAAAGCTCGTTATTTTGGGCGTTGGTCTGCAATTTCTCATTGCTGGCGCCTTTTTACTGATCCCCCAATTGACCTTTGTCTTTGATTTGCTCGCGAGCGCCGTTTCGTCTCTTCAAGACGCCACCAAGCAAGGTATGGTTCTGGTTTTTGGGTATCTTGCTGGCGGTCCAGCACCTTTCGAGATGACCAATCCACAAAACGGTTTTGTCTTGGCGACACAGGCCTTGCCTCTGATTTTATTGGTATCTGTATTATCAAAGCTGCTTTATCACTTTGGTATCCTGCAGCGAGTGGTTGGTTTTTTCGCTTGGTGTCTGGAGAAAACGCTAGGTGTCTCAGGGGCGCTGGGGACAGCAGCAGCCGCCAATATATTTGTTGGCATGGTGGAGGCTCCGCTGCTGGTGCGGCCCTATATTGCGACCATGAGCAAAGGGGCATTATTTGCCACAATGACCGTGGGCATGGCGACGGTAGCTGGCACAGTGCTGGCCCTTTATGCGTCCATACTGGAGCTGAAAGTGCCAGGAGCTGCCGGACATATTTTGGTGGCATCGGTGATGAGCGCACCTGCTGCCATCATTATTGCGCGCCTTATGGTGCCTTGGGCGGAGAATGAAACCGCCTCAAGCATAAAGGTCCGCGATCTGGAACATCAACCCTCTCAATCCAGCAGTGCGATGGAAGCCATAGCTGATGGTGCATCGGATGGTTTGAAGCTGCTGGCATATGTGATCTCGATGCTCATAGTGATGGTCTCGCTCATTGCTTTGTTGAATATGGCGCTCGCCGTTATCCCATTGCCCGCTGGCGCAAAACTGACGGTTGAAGGAATTTTTGGTTGGTTGGCGGCCCCGCTCGCCTGGCTTACGGGTATCCCGTGGAATGAAGCGCTAGCGGCGGGAGAGCTGATCGGCATCAAGACAGTGTTGAATGAGTTTCTGGCTTATCTCAAACTTGCGGAATTTCCGCAAGAGGCCTTATCAGAGCGTTCCCGGACGATTTTGATATATGCCCTGTGTGGATTTGCCAATCCGGGGTCTTTAGGCATTATGACGGGTGGACTGATCGCAATGGCACCAGAGCGCCGCGCCGATATTATCGCGTTGGGTCCCCGCAGCCTGATCGCGGGTACCCTTGCAACGCTTATGACAGGTGCTGTGATAGGAACGATGAAATAAATGGTGGTAGAGAAAATTATATGTCAATCGCGAATGAAATCATAAAAAAGCTGAATCTCGAGCCTCACCCTGAAGGTGGATATTTTCGCGAAACCTTTCGAGACGAGCAAAACGGTGATAGAGCGCGGTCGACAGCCATTCTTTATTTGCTCAAGGCAGGTGAGGTATCGCATTGGCACCGTGTTGATGCAACCGAAGTTTGGCATTGGTATGCGGGCGCTTCACTTGAACTACGACAATCAGACGGTGACAATAGCCAACATACCCAAATATTAGGTGGCGATATCCTCGCCAATCAACAACCACAGATTGTCGTTCCTGCTCATATATGGCAATCAGCTCAAAGCCTTGGTGATTGGACGCTGGTAGGATGCACGGTTACACCAGGATTCGAATTTTCCGGTTTTGAGATGGCAGTCGATGGCTGGAACCCTTAAGAGACTTCGTTAAACTCATTAATCTCCTTGTGTTCAGGTTTCTTGAGCTCCCTGAACTGGTTTGAGGCTGCTCACAAGGCTTGCCGATCTTCGTAGGCATCTCGGGGAAATCTACAAGCGTAAAAAGGGTATCAATGATACCCGTCATTATCCCACCGAACAGGATAGTGTCGTTCATTAGAGGACCTCTAAATATCCCCAAAAATCCATCCTGATCGACTATCTTGTACCGGGTTAAACGTCTAATTCAGCTTCTTTATTATTGATCCAAACCCCTTAAGTGTCGAAGGTACCAGAATTTTCTTCCCATTCAGTGAGTTAAAGCCAACCTTCAGTATTGCACCTTTTTCCATGGACGATAGCAGCTTCTTGGACAAGCCAATTCGGGCAAACAATCCAGCTGCAGTACTGGTTATCACAGCAAGACGCTGGAAAGGCTTGTTGTCGATTTGGATGCGGACTCCTGCTGGAATATTTGTCCCATGCGGAACTCGAATACGTAAAAGATACGGATCTGTCGCAGTTTTTTGTTTCCATGGTGTGACAATCAGGACAATCAATGCTTGTTTGGTTTTCTGAATTGAAATGGTTTGTGTCGCCTGGCAATATAATTTGTTGTCTGCCCCGACGGATTTACACCCTGAAACCCAATTACTGGATACAAGCCTTTGCCCTTTCGGCGATTTAGGTTTTGCAGTTTGCGAATATGCGCCATCTATTGACAAAACAGCTAGCGGAATGGCCATCGCACAAACTATTATATTTACAATGATTGACCGGGCCATATTTGCAAGCATCCTCAATTTAACATTTAACAATTTTAACATTACCACTAACTGACTTAAAACTTTATTCCTGTCAATTTATTCGGTTTTTCGTGGTGCAAAAGCCATGCATTAAAACCGTGCCCTGATCCCGATGGTTCCGTTAAACGAATAACTGTCAGCAAAGTTCTCAAGATCGGTAGATACCGAGGCCTTGCCATAAAGCGAATATTTGTCATCACCCCAGTTCCAGGAACTGCCCAGACCGATTTCGCCGGACCATTGATCCTGCTCGTTGAACAAACTGACACCTGAGACAGCAACCTCGGTGCCATCAAGAAACTCGTGGTGGAGATTGAC
>JAAETJ010000017.1 GCA_024228495.1 bacterium
AAGTTCTTTTTTCAGTTGATCGATAACCTTTTTTTCGAATGTTAACCGGACCATCAATCAGATCCCCTCAAATAATTATCTATGGATAAAATTTACTATTACCCATATTATTATTGCAATTATTTGGCTGAATGTCTATAGGACTTCCTCAAGGATGCCTTTCTCTTCAGCCTGCAAAATCCACTGGAACCATGGCGAAACGCCGACATTCGCAGTCACGCGCTCAACCAGGTCCGATTGACCAAATGGTGTAGGGCCGTTCACCGATACGATCCGCTTAATCCGTTCGGGATGACGGGCAGCCAAACCCATGCCAGCTGGTCCTCCAAAATCATGCATGACGAGCGTGATGCCCCGCAGGTTCAGAGCCAGCACGAACGCCTCCAGGTTGTCGATGTGATCCTGAAGCCAATAGGTGCGGTTCTGTGGCGCGGCGCTCTTGCCGAAGCCCATATGATCAGGAGCAATCACGCGTGCATGCTTTGACCAAACGGGGATCAGATGCCGGAACAGATAACCCCAAGTGGGCTCGCCATGGAGAAGCAGAAGCGTATCAGGGCCTTCCCCTTCGTCGATGTAATGCATTTTGAATCCGGCTGCGTCCGTGTAGTGCGCTTTGAACGGCCAGGTGCCGTCAAACGCCTCGTCGGCCGCGATGGCCGGTGCTTGATCCACTAGAGTGATATGGGTTTGTGTTTGCATGGTCTGTCTTCGTCCGTTGGGTTTAGTGGGTTGGTTGAAAACCTTGTTGTAGACCTTCCATTCACGGTCGGTCTTCAGCAGGTTCATGAAATCGACGGCTTAAGGGATTAGTGCCGCGTAGCCGTTCTTAGGAACGTGCACAAAATAGGTTGAACAAAAGTCCATAAAAGCAGTATAGTTAAGGTTCATACTTAAACTGGTTTATTAGCCTAGTTGAAACCATGACGATCCCTTATACACAAGAAACTGAATCCCAAATGC
>JAAETJ010000018.1 GCA_024228495.1 bacterium
CGGCGATCATCAGGGGCCAATTTGAATGAAATTCCTGTCCGCATAGGACTGAATCGCATACCTAACAGACAATGGGAATCCCAAAACGGAATCTTCTGTTAGACGGATACCACTAGGCCGTGTGGACGGATTTGATCAAGATGAATGTGGCGGCCAGTGCTACGATTGATCGGAAGTTTCTGGCTGTTTTCTCGCATCGCATTGCCACCCGCTTGAAGCGTTTGAGTTTTCCGATCATCTGTTCGATACGTGCTCTGCCGCGATAGATGGCGAGTTAACCGCAAAAGTTGGTGACGCCGGTTTTCAGGCGGCGTTTTGGTTTGGAGTTTTGGTTTTCTCCAATCCGTCGATAAATGTGATGCCCTTGATGACTTTTGGCAACTGATTTTTGCCCCTCAATTTGAGCCAGCTTTTCTCCGCTTCCCTGATGAGCTTGAATACCATGACCCTGGCCGTATCCCGTTTCATGCACCCCTTGGCTCTTTTGGTCCTGTGACGGACAGTGGCAAAAGTGCTTTCAATCGGGTTGGTGGTGCGGATATGCACCCAATGCTCGGCCGGGAAGTCATAAAAGGCAAGCAGAGCGTCGCGGTCTTTGGTCAGGCAATGAACGGCTTTGTCGTATTTGACCTGGTATTTCGCCGTGAAAAGGCCAAAAGCCTTGTCGGCATCAATTCGGGTCTCGGCCATCCATATATTGTGCAAATCAGCTTTTGCCTTGGCCTGAATGGATTTGGGCATCTTGTTGAGTACATTGGCGGTCTTGTGTACCCAGCAACGTTGCTCCTGCGTTTGCGGGAACACCTCGCGCAAGGCCGACCAAAAGCCCAAAGCACCATCACCCACAGCGAGCTTGGGAAGACAATTGAGCCCGCGTGCTTTCAAATCAAGCAGCAGTTCGCGCCAGCTCTGGCTGCTCTCACGATAGCCATCGGTAAAGCCCACAAGCTCTTTCTTGCCTTCAGGCGTCGCCCCAATGATCACCAGCATGCACTGGCTGTCGGCTTCCATGCGGGCCTGGAAATAGATGCCGTCAGCCCAGATATAGACATAATGGCGGGCCGATAAATCCCTTCGCTCGAAGACGTCAAGCTCTTGTTGCCAAACCTTTCGCAGACGCAGGATGGTATCGCCGGAAAGATTAGGGGCTTTTGCACCAAGCAGGGCTGAAAGGGCCGGTTGGAATTCTCCCGAAGAGATGCCTTTCAAATAGAGCCACGGGATGAGCGCTTCCAAGCTCTTGCTGCGGCGCACATATTTGGGCACAACAGATGAGGAAAAGCGAAGCTGGTCCGCGCCCTTGCCAGAGCGATCGCGCACCCGTGGCTGCTTGACTGTCACAGCTCCAATCCCAGTCTGGATTTCCCGCTCAGGCAAATGGCCGTGGCGCACCAGTCGCGCCCTGCCATCGCCAAGGCGTTCTTGTTCATGGCGTTCAAGAAAACCAGCCACTTCCGCCTCAACCGCTTGAGCAAGCAAAGCTTGTGCCCCTGAACGCAGCACATCGCTCAAATGATCTGAAAATTCCCCTGGCTGAACGAGGGTGGTGATTGTAGTGTCTTTCATGGCGTATCTTTCCTTTTCTGGAATGGGTGGATGCATGAATCACATCCATGATACGCCACCTTCAAATCACACCATCACCAACTTTCGCGATTAGCTCATTGCCGACACCATCACCGCCGGTGGCACCCAGGGACAATTGCCGGTTCAGGCCCTTGGCGCTCTTGGCATTCCGGTCAAGGTGATATGGGGAACGCAGGATCGCATTGTACCGACGCGGCAGGCCCACAGGCTGCCAGGTGAAATTGCGGTGCATGTGTTCGAGGGTGTGGGGCACATGCCGCA
>JAAETJ010000019.1 GCA_024228495.1 bacterium
CATGATTGTCGGCGTAGATGCCATCAACAGCACCCGTTGTCACTGTACCGGCTGTCTGGTTGATGACCATTGAGGCGGTCACATCATAGGCGCTGTTGTAGGCGTTGATGCCGTGGCCGGTCTCACCCGTCACATTGCCACCTACAGTGATCGTCAGACCTTCTGTACCGAAATTGCGTGCATGAATGCCATCATCATTACCCATCACCGCGCCTGTGCCGGTGGTGATCGTCAGGCTGGTACCGTACAAGTTGAAGGCATAAATACCATCTTTGGTTTGACCTGTCACATTGCCACTGGTGGTAACTGTCAGATACTGTGTTCCAGTGTTATAGGCATAAATACCTCGTTCGTTACCCCACACGTCGCCAGCCGTGTTGATTGTCAAGTAGGTGCCGCGGTAGGCGCCGTAGGCCGAGGCTTGGGCATAAATGCCATCATGTCCAAAACCGTTCACATCGCCGCTTGCCGTGATCGTTATGCCCTCAGTGCCATGACGGCTATAGGCGTAGCTGCGGGCATAAATGCCGTAATTTCCACCGGTCACCGCAGCCGTGCTGATTATCAGGCTGGTGCCATCGACGTTGCGGGCAGCGATGCCATCAGAGTTCGCGGTTACCGCACCTGTCGTGGTAACCATCAAAGAGCCCGTTCCATAATTACCGATGCGGATACCGTTAGAGTCCCCGATAATCACTGAGGAATTATCATCGGTAAAGGCGATGTCCGTGGCGCCGCCATAATTGTTTATCGCTATCGCGTCGTTAAAAACGGTGTGGATGCCAAATCCGGCGATTGTAGTCACATCAACGGTGCCGACGGCGGCCGAAATCGCGAAAGTGCTATCAGTGCCCGGGTTGGCCGCACCAGAACAGGTATAAACACCGGCGGCACCATTACAGCCTCCAGCCTCAGCCGTACCTGAAACGGTAATTGCCACAGGGGCAGCCGCCATCATGGCAACAGCAAGTGTCCCTGCCGAGGCAGAAGCTGCAAGCCTGGAAGCCGTGCGGCCAACAATGCAACCGACATCGCTTGCCACTTGTGCACCCAACCCGGCAAAGCCGGTGGAAACCACTCCTGCAAAGCTTGGTGCACAGGATGCTGCCTGGCCATTAACCTTGGTCATCCGACCGCCGCGCAGCAAAACATCCCTGACGTGTTCAACAAAGTGATTTACACCGTGGGTGATCCTGCGGGTGAAATCGTCGCCGCCAGTAGGGTTCGTGGTTTGAGGAGCTTCGATGGTCGATGATCTGCCAAAACTATCGGCGTGAATGCCGGAATCGTCACCTGTAATGGCAGAGGTGGAATAAGTGTTGGCAGAAATCAGGCCGCCGGTGCCGGAAAGGTAAAAAGTCCCCCCGGATTCTACGGCTGCGAAATCGGTACTGGCCGCAAGCCTGGCCCTAACGAAATCAGATCGCACAGCCTCAAATGGTATCATTTTGTAGCCACCTTAATTCAGTTCTCAAATCGAACCAATTGCTAATCACTCAATGAACTACAAATAACTGATTAACCACAAGCTGAAACCTGGTACGAAATTACATGAGCAAAATACTATTATTTATATGCAAAATCAAGGGGGATTCTCTAAAACACTCCCAAAAATTACAAATTACAAATTACAAATTACAAAATTAGATGACAGGAACCACCAAAACAAGAGGTGTCCATGACGACAGATATTACCATGATCGGGCTTGATCTGGCAAAGACGGTTTTTCAGGTTCACTGTGCCGCGCAATACCATGTTGGGCACTCGGTTTGCGTACAATCGTCTCCAGCTCAACCCGCTGGTCACCATTTGGAAAATTACGGTTAACCATAGCCCCTTAAGAATCCATTTGTACTCAATCATTAACTTTTTTGGATATTTGGGGATTCGGAGTATAATAACTGACTACCAAACATCTGTTTATTGCCGTCGATTATGACACATGCCAGAAACACCTCACTTAAATCTACATAAAGCTATGAGGGTCGATGTCGATGGTCAGCTTGAGAGAGCTCTTGGGGTGAGGTAATGGTGCCAGCCACTGCTTGACATAGGCCTGCATGTCTACTTCACGCTCCGCCTTGATCAGCAGACGAAAACGGGCTCGTCCGCGAATCATGAATATGGGGGCTTCAGCTGGCCCAAGCACCCGCAATTTACTCGAGCGTGGCGCGCGACCAGCCAGCATGCGGGCATAGTTGGCCGCCTCTGATGTCTGGTTCGACGAGACAATGATCGCGGCCAGCCTTCCGTAGGGGGGCAACGCGCCTTTTTCACGGGCCTCGCCCTCTTGTTGCAAAAACTGGTCGCGGTCTCCCGATACCATGGCCTGCATAACAGGATGCTCTGGCATATAGGTCTGGATCAATCCGCGCCCAGAAATCGAGGCACGGCCGGCGCGACCTGTAACCTGCTGCAACAGCTGGTAGGTCCGCTCACCTGCGCGCGGATCGCCGTGAGCAAGACCAAGATCACCATCCACCACACCAACCAGCGCAAGCCCGGGGAAATGATGCCCCTTGGCCACAAGTTGTGTACCGATGATGATGTCGATCTCACGCGCGGTAATCTTGTCCAGCAAAATGCGCATCTCTTCAATATCGGGAATGAGGTCACTCGACAGGATCGCCGTGCGGGCGTCTGGAAAACGCTCGCACACTTCTTCGGCGACCCGCTCAACGCCGGGACCACAGGCCACCAGGCTATCTTTCTCATCACACGAGGGACAAATGCGCGGCACGGAATTGCTGTGGCCGCAATGATGGCATGTCAGCTTGTTGTGAAAGCGATGCTCCACCAGCCAGGCGGAGCAATCTGGACATTCAAAGCGATGACCGCAGGTGCGGCACAAGGTGAGCGGCGCATAGCCCCGGCGATTGAGAAATAACAGGCTCTGCTGGCCGCGCTCAAATACATTATGCATCTCGGTAACAAGCTTTGAAGAAATCCATTTGCCGCGCTCTGGTGGATCGGCTCGCAGATCAATCGAGACGATATCAGGCAGTTTGGCTCCCGCATAGCGCTCCGTCAATTTGAGATGGCGATAGCGCCCATTGACTGCATTGACATGGCTCTCAATACTGGGGGTTGCCGAACTGAGCACCACCGGAATTTTTCCTAGCATAGCACGCACCACCGCCATGTCGCGGCCGTGATAAATCAGCTGGCTTTCTTGTTTGTAGGCTGGTTCGTGCTCCTCATCGACAATGATCACGCCAAGATCCTTGAAGGGCAAAAACAGACTTGAACGCGCGCCGATAACGGCTCGAATATCGCCCGACGCCACGCCTCGCCAGATGCGCCCGCGCTGGACCGGAGAGATTTCCGAATGCCAACCCGCCGGTTGCACCCCAAAGCGCTCATGAAAGCGTTTTAAAAACTGATTGGTGAGCGCAATTTCAGGCAGCATGAACAGAGTTTGGTGCCCCTCGCGCAACGCCTGCGCGATGGCTTCAAACGCCACTTCCGTTTTGCCAGCCCCCGTGACCCCATCGAGCAATAAGGTCTCAAACTTTTGGGCCTTGACCGCTTCATGCAAGCTGGATGCAGCGCTTGCCTGCTGGTCATTCAAGGTGGGGACAGCGAAATCTGGATCAGGTAAGGTTACTGCTTCACTTGTCATCAGTTCGGCCACCAGAGCGCCCGATTTCATCAAGCCATTGACAATCGCAGCGCTAACATCGGCCGCCCGCGCCAGTTCTTTTTTGTTCCAGACGCGGTCTCCAGCTACTTGCAACACTTTTTGACGCGCTGGCGTCACCTTGTTGGGAATCTGAGGCCCTAGCCGCACCCCCATTTTGGGCTTAACGGGAGTAAACGCCGCCCTGGCGCTCATAGCTGAGCGCAAAACCATGCCGCGCGGAGCCATTGTATAGTGAGCCACCCAGTCGATGAACTGGCGCGATACCAGCGGCATGGGTGGCACATCAAGGCGATCAATGATGGTTTTAAGGCGGGATGAATCAACGGGCTTGCCAGAGCCCCCCACCGCTTCATCAAGCACCACACCAAGGCGTTCTTTGCTCCCCAAGGGAACACGCACAATATCACCTGGCGCAACCTGCAAATCATCCGGCACCAGATAGTCATAAGACATATCAATAGCCAGCGGCAAAAGAACGGGAGCAGTACGGGACATAACGGAATCGGTGGCCTGTTAGCAAAATTTGAAGAATCAAAGAGCAGACTAAAGGCAAAAGAGAATTTGTTTAACTGTTTTTATGACTCTCCCGGTCTTACCCCTTACCCCGCCCCTCTCACCCCAAGAATACGAAGAGGTGGAGAGGATCGGGGTGAGGGAGTAAGACACAAATAGAAATCAAAGACATGACACAAATTGCAATGAGCTAAAACAGCCATAACGCAAGAGAAAGAGACCCAAAATGAACCCGTACGTTCTTGCCATACCTGTATCCCCGCAGGTCACGGATCACATCCAGCGCTTTTTGCGTCATCTGGATACAGAGCGCGGACTGGCAGGCAAAACGCTGGAGGCCTATGAGCGCGACCTGCGCCAATTCATGCTGTTTCTTTCCAGCTATCGAGGACAAAGCGTCAGCATTGATATGCTGGAAGCGCTTGATATACGTGGTTTTCGCAGCTTTCTGGCCCGCCGCCGTGCTGAGGGTGCTTCAAGCCGCTCGCTGGCCCGCACCTTGTCGGCGCTACGCAGTTTTTTTCGTTATCTCAATCATCAAAAAATTATCGAAAACCAGACTGTGCTAGCCGTTCAAATACCGAAAATTCCCCACAGCGTCCCCAAACCCTTGAGCGAGTTGAAAGCGAGAGATGTCATGAACGGAGTCGATCTCGTGCAGTGTAACGGCGCTGACCCCTGGGTGCTGGCCCGTGACAGCGCAGTTTTATTATTGCTGTATGGCTCGGGACTGCGCATATCTGAAGCCCTCAACCTCAATGTCCAAGACGCTCCGACCCCTACCAAGGATGTCTTGCGTATCAAGGGCAAAGGCAGCAAGGAGCGCATCGTGCCGGTGCTGCCTGTGGCCAACAAGGCGATCGCCGATTACCTCGCACTTTGCCCCTATGGTAATGAAGGAGTTGATCCCTTGTTCCTTGGCGAAAAAGGCAAGCGTCTGTCGCCGCGCATCATTCAACTGGTCATGCAACGCCTGCGCGGTGCTCTGGGTCTGGCTGATACCGCCACGCCGCACGCCCTGCGTCACAGCTTCGCCACACACCTGCTCGGCAATGGTGGCGATCTGCGCGAAATTCAGGAGCTGCTCGGCCACGCCAATCTCTCCACCACCCAGATCTACACGGAAGTCGATCAAAAACATTTGCTCAAGACCTATCAAGGTGCACATCCAAGAGCTTAGATGATGATCCCGGCTTGTCGAAGTTACCACCGCGCCTCGGAGGCCCCGCGTTAGCGCGACAAGCCGCGAGACAGGTTATTGCCTCACGCCAACGACTGTGCCGCTGAGCTTCTTGAGGGTTTTTGTATCACCCTTGATCGCAACACCCGACAATAGTGCATCCAGACGATTTAATATGTGCTGTTGCTTGCCTGGCCCCCTGCCCCGCACCGCACGTATCGACCGGACTTTGACCTTTTTCGTCAGTCCTGCGGTCTGAACAGTTTTCACCGCATCATTATATTTGGCGCACAGGTAAAATTTATTCTGCGGGATCGATGGCACGGGAATCGAAGAAACCGAGATCACCGGTACCCGTGTTTCCAGCTGGTTAGAAAAATAGTTTTTGCCCTTCAGACTCAACATGGATATGAGCCCGGAGCCACTTTGCTCGCGCAGCTGATAGGCTTTCTTGTAGATCATCGAAACACTCGCGGCGGTAATATAAAAAAGCTGATCACTATTGGCGCCAAAATCGCCAAACGGGGCGTTGCAAGCCACCATGTTAGATCCGCTATTGCCAATAACAGTTGCGATGCTGCGGACAGTCAGCTCGGTCAAATCATCTTTTTTCATATTAAGCTCAAGAAAAGCAGGCACCTTGGCACCAGCGCCAAATTTACGGTCGACAATCGCTCTGAATATGATGACATCCTTGATACCAACCGTCTTGTTGGCTTCAACAAATGTTGGGCCGAGCAGTTGCAGCTGACCGCTTTTCTTGTCGATATAGAAATAATTCCCCACCAGACTTTCAATACTTTTTGAAAAATTTGTCACATCGCTGGGGCTCAAAAATGCGCCGCTCTCTATAAAGCTCTGCAGCGCCTTGATCGAAGCGCTTTTACCTTGCGTGACTGATTTTCCGTTTTTGACCTTGCTCGGCAAGGGCGTGACAAACGCATTACTGAGCCAGCTATCGCTGTCAAATTGAGCAAATGCTGGCCCGGACTGAAATAAAATCATCGAAAATAGCGAAAACCCAAAAAACCAAATATTTTTAATCTTGCGCAACATAGTCCGCTCCCTCGCAAAAATTACAGAGTGTTATTTCTCTATAAATGATGGGGGAATTGCTTTAGAATATCAATAGAAAAGAAGTTCTTATAACGGCGAATCCAAGATGACCTATGAGGAGTTCAATCAGTTTTGCGGCGGACTGATTTCCACCACCCATGTCATTCAGTGGGGCGGCTCGCATGTCTGGAAAGTTGGCGGCAAGGTTTTCGCGATTGGCGGCTGGGCTGATGATCAACCCGCCTATACGTTCAAAACGTCCGAGATATCTTTTGAGATCCTCAAGGAACAAGAGGGTCTGCGCCCTGCCCCCTATCTCGCCTCCCGAGGCTTAAAATGGATACAGAATTACGCGCAGCCGGGATTAAGTGACGAGGACCTCAAGGACTACCTCACCCGCTCCCACGAGCTTGTGGGACAGGGCCTAAGCAAAAAGAAGCAGCGGGAGTTGGGGCTTCCGAATTAGCCCGCCATCTCCACCCGCTTGCGCAGACAGCTTTCGATGATGTCGTGCAGTTCCTCACGCGCAAATGGTTTGGCGAGATAGGCGTTCATACCCACCGAATAGCATTCGGATTTGACTTCATCAAAGGCATTTGCGGTAAGCGCGATAATCGGCACCGGATTTTGGTACAGCCCGCAATAATCTTCATAGGCGCGGATTTCCTGGGTGGCACGGATACCATCCATATGCGGCATGTGAATATCCATCAACACAACATCAAATTGACCATCGCTCTGCGCATTTTTGATCGCCGCCAAGGCGAGCTGACCATCAGTGACGTGGGTCACATCATATCCCATATGTTCGAGCAGACCACAACCCAGCAGCGCATTGATCTCATTGTCTTCAGCCAGCAAAATACGGGCCTTTTGCGAAGAGGAAGCAGCTTCGGGCTGGGGCTCTGGCACCAGGGAAACCGGCTCGCTGACGAACGGCTCCTCGACCTGACGATCGCTTGCCGCGTCAAGGGTCTTGGGCGCAAGGGTCTTGGCTATAAATTCGATTTGATGCGGTTCTGGATGAGGCACTTTGGGGCTGGCCCGCAGCGTATCTAGTTGGCGCAACAAGGATATATGGCGCACCGGACGCGTGACATAGCCGTCATAACCCTTATGGCGCAAAGCCTCAAAGTCATGACGATCCGTGGCTTCGATCAGCATCAGACCTTTGACCGGACGACCGGCATGCTGCTCGGCCATGCGGGCAAGTTTTTGCGCAAAATCTGACGCTTCAACGGCATCGCTGATCAGCACGTCAAAAGCTTCACCAACGCCATCTTCCAGCAGTTCATACGCCATGATGCGGTCCTGAACGACAACCTCGACGCCAAGACTTTTCAGCATTTTGCCGATGAGCTGACCTTCAAGTTCGTGATCACAGGCAATCAAGGCCCGCTTGATATGGCTGGGGGACACCAGTTGCTCACGCAAACAGACCGCCCCTTTGGCATTTTCAAGCGCCATATCGACCGTGAACACAGACCCTTTGGCCCGCACACTATTGACGCTGATCTCTCCGCCCATTTTTTCCACCAGACGGCGGGTAATAGCCAATCCAAGTCCCGTGCCACCATTGCGCCGGGCATTGGAGCTGTCTACTTGTTCAAACTCTACAAAAATACGTTCCATATCCGTTTTTGACAGGCCGATGCCAGTATCAGAAACACAAAAGCGCAATAATTCGCCTTTTTTACCAGCAGAGGTGATCTCAAGAGTGACACCGCCGCGATCCGTGAATTTGATGGCATTGCCGATCAGGTTCAACAAAATCTGGCGCATGCGCATTTCATCGCCGATCACTAGGTCGCTGAGGTCTGGCGAGACATAGCAGCCAAGTGAGAGGTTTTTTTCGAACGCCCTTGGTGCCATCAGCTCGACAACGCTCTGGGCAAAGTCGGTGATATTATAGGGTTTTTGAACCATCTCGAATTTACCAGCCTCGATCTTGGAGAAATCAAGAATTTCGTCGATCAGTGACAGCAAAGTCGTGGCGGATTTATTTATGGCATGACAATAGGTGCGTTGTTCCGGGCTCAAATTGCTCTCGGTCATCAGATCCGTCATGCCCATAATACCGTTCATGGGAGTTCTTATTTCATGGCTTATTGTGGCCAGGAAACGGGTCTTGGCATGATTGGCATGCTCTGCTATATCGCGTGCTTCCTGCAATTCGCTGGCCGTTTTTTTCTCGTCGGTAATATCGCGTCCAACCGTATGAACTTCACGCAACTCGCCATCATCATCGCTGATAGCCACATCTTCAAAACTGAACCAGCGCGGCCCGAGCTCGGTGCTCAACTGCTGCTCATATTGATAGCGCTCAGATTTGCCAAACTTGGCAAACGGTACGGATTTGCTTCCAACCAAATATTCTGGCTCGAACAAGGCACCGATGGTGGCATTTTGATCCACGCCAAAGGTCACGCAAAAGGCATCATTGATAAAGCTGATGCGACCCGCGCGATCGCGGCGCATGATAATATCCAACTGATTATCCAACAGATCACGGTAGCGTAATTCGCTATCACGCATCTCCCATTGTACATCGCGTAAAGATTCGATGCCCTCATCAAGTTGTCTAGTCAAACTGTCGATTTTGCGCGAAGTCGTATCACCCAAATTCATTTGTTCACAAAGCTTACGGCGTTCGAAAACCCAAAAGGCTACCCCGAGTGCGACAAACACCATCCCGGCCAAGCCAAAAACGGTAGTCACGGGAAGCTGCATTATATGGATAAGGCTGGACCCAGAAGCCATCAGCAGGCCAGCGGCGACCATCAAAGCACCGGGGCCTCCGATGAACAGGGTGCCGGGATCGAACGATCCAAATTTATTCGCTTGAGAACCCTGCTCAATCGGCACAGGCTTATCAGCCTCAAATTTGTTGTTTTTTGATTCTTTTTCGATCAATTGCGATCTTAATTTAAACCGCTCCCGTGAACCGCTAGAAGCGTTCACCCGCTCAAAAGTCATATCATACCCAACTACTTACTACTCAACACACGCACCTATGTGCCTTACAACTAAACTCCCCGTAGTTTACGCAAAAATATTTGAGAACAGATTACTAAGATGATGAAAAAGATGGTATTTTAAGAGTCTGGAGAGAAACGTGAATCCTTGGTTAGCAAATGGTAAACTCGTTTATTTTACGAACCCGCGTTTATGAGCAAGACTTGTTACATTAAGGAACCAGTGATATGACGGGGGAAATTCGCGGTGAAAAGCCACCTGACATCTCAAAACTGCGATCGAGACAGCGCGTGCAGGTCTATGGGCTGACATTTATGATCGCGGTCATCTCAACGGTTCTTCCCTCCTTCATGATTGCTGCAGCGATCGAAAAAATCGGAGCGGGAACAACATCACTTTTATCAGGTGTCGGACCGTTATTCACAACCTTTCTCGGCATTGTTTTACTAAACGAAACCTTCACCCAATGGCATTTTGTCGGCATGATACTTGTGCTAACCGGAGCGCTAATCCTGTCGTATAAAAGACGCAGAATTTAACGTCTTGCAAACGCCTTTGCAGCACAGTAAAACCCAGCCACAATTCGGACGTAAATTCGCGATCTCGTCCCCTTGAATATTTGGCTGGGGAGCTCATTTTAGTGTTCTGACAATATGCAGGACCGTCCCGGAGTCCTCTTATCGCGGAAGCGGTAGGACAAACAAAGAGTCCTTGAATTGTAATGCGGTAGGACATTTTTGAGAAACAAGGAAATTCTCATGAAATTCGTTCGGACAATCGTCGTTCTCGTCGCCCTGGCCATTACCGTGTTGTTTGCATGGCAGGCCAATTCGCCAGCCTTTGCCAAAGGCCCGGTCTCTCCAACAGGCACCGTCCCTAGTTGCCAGGGTACCAATCTGCTTGAGCAGTTGAAAACACAAGATGCGGCTACCTATCAAGCCTTGATCAATCGCGAAAACGCGGTCCCCAATGGCAAGGGCCTTTTGTGGAAAATAGAACGCAATGGCACCCCCGCTTCTTATATCTATGGCACTATGCACGTCTCCGACGAGCGTCTCACTACGTTACCTGGCCCTGTCATGGAAACCCTCAAGGGAGCCCGCACCGTTGCGCTGGAACTGGATGAAATTGTTGACGACCAAAAGATGCAACAAGCAGTCGTCAAGAATATTGGTCTTATTGCTTTTACCGACGGGCGCACCCTTGAAACCGTGCTCTCCAAAAACCAGCTTGGCCGCCTGAAAAACACTCTCAAAAATTTTAATATGCCCTTTGCCACCTCACGCGGCATGAAACCCTGGTTCGTGATGCTTAGTCTGGCTCTACCCTTGTGCGAGATCAAACGCCAGAAAGCCGGCTTGAAAGCAGTCGATGGGATCATCGCCAAAACAGCTCAACAAAACGGGGCGAGGCTAGTTGGGCTTGAAACAGTGCGCGAGCAGTTCTCAGCCTTTGACCGCATGTCAATTGACGACCAGAAACACTTCTTGATGAATTCCCTTCGCATGATGGATATGCTCGATGATCAGATCGAAACCATGGCGCAACTTTACTTGCAAAGACGCACCGCCGCTCTTTGGGAGTTCGCTACCTATCTCACCAAAAAGTCCATGATGGCACAAGGTCGTGGGGCCGCACAATTACAAAAGGAACTCGTCGCGCTCAATCATTTCCAAACTGAATTGATCATCAAGCGGAACAAGGTGATGGCCAGACGCGCACTTCCTTTGCTAAAAAAGGGCAAGGTGTTCATCGCTGTTGGCGCCCTGCACCTGCCCGGTAAAACTGGGCTAGTGACCTTGTTGCAGAACGCTGGATACAAAATGTCAGCCGTTTATTAGGGGCACGATAATCACATTCCTTCACTCTGTAAATGCCGTTCAATGAAACGGGCAATGAGATCGAACGCGCCTTTTGAATATAGATCGCTGTGGCCAGCGTCCTGAAGCCAGACGGCTTCTTTAGGTTGACTGGCCACCGCAAACAGTTTTTTGGCATGGCGGATTGGGATGACCTGATCAAGTTCCCCATGCACCATAAATACCGGCGCGCTCACCTGTCCAATCAGCTTGTCGCTTTCGAAGCGATCCTTCATAAACCAGCCCACCGGCATCCACCAGTATTTTGAAGCGGCCACATCAACAATCGCACTATAAGGTGCTTCCAAAATAACGGCTCCGGGCTGATGATTAAGAGCGGTGGCAATCGCAACCCCAGTGCCAAGGCTTTCGCCATAGAGGATGATGTCATGCTCAGCCACGCCCTTTGACTGCAACCAGTGGTAAAAGTAAATCGCATCCATCTTGATGGGAAACTCGGCGGGCGTGCCAGAACTCCCTGAATAGCCCCGATAGGTCGTGATCAAAACGCCATAACCTTGCTGGCGAAGGAAGTCGAGCCGACCGGTCCTAGTTGCCAGCGACCCTCCATTACCGTGAAAATACAGGATCGTCGGGCGCCCCTTTGGCGCGGGAGCATACCAGGCCAACAGGCGTTTGGTATATTTGGTTTTGACCACCACTTCCTCGACCCCAGAGAGGCCAGCTTCATGAGGTGTCTGGTAATCGCTAGCCGGAAAATATAGCAGCCGTCGTTGCATCACATACAAATAGGCTGCCAACAACACATAGAAGCCGACGATAAATAGTAAGATTGGTCCCGCTCGCATGGTCGTTTATGGCCTTATCTGCTGAAAAATAAGCATCTCAATGGCAGAGTATGCTGGGACCTCACCCAAACCAAAGCAAAAAAACGAAGGTTGATAGGTGATCCGGTCGGCTATTAAATGTACGCTATGATCGAGTGGCTGCCAAACGGCTATTCCTCGCCATTTTTTCGACCTGCTGACTGTTAGAAGCCGCTGCTTCGCGCGCTTGCACGCCATATTTTCCTGCGCTGGCCACATGCTCTTCAACGAATTCGCGGATCTCTAACCAGGCACCAGCTCGAAACAGACCAGAATGTCCAGCGCCGCGCATCCGCAAAAATTCTTTGGTGCCGGTAGCTGCCTCAAATAACCAGCGTCCAAAGGCAATCGGGATGACATCATCACCAAGCGAATGAACGATCAGCAGGGGTGCTGTCACCTTTTTGATATGCTTGATTGAGTTGAACCGATCCTTCAAGAACGTATAGGCTGGTATGACCCGGATCCGGTGGCGCACCAGATCGCGTAGGCTGGTATAGGGCGCTTCAAGCACAAGAGCGCCGATAGAGCGGCGCGCCGCCACTTGCACCGCAACGCCTGTTCCCAGACTTTCGCCATAGACAATGATATTAGCGCTTGGCACTCCGTTTTGTTGCAATTTTTCAAACGCAAGCAGCGCATCATTGACATTATTTTGTTCAGAAGGGCGACCCGTTGAGACGCCATAGCCACGAAAGCTGGGCATCACCAATCCATAACCATCGCGCAAAAAGCGGCTGACACGCTCCAACCGGTTGGAGAGATTACAATTATTGCCATGCAAATATAAAATGGTCGGCATGCCGGGCCAGGGATCAATCTGCCAAGTCAAAATCTGTTCGCCGTCCGTTGTGTTTAGCCACACCTCGTGAACGCCGCTTAAATGCAAGTTGAAAGGAGACCGGTACGGGCGTTTGGCCGGACGATATAGGAAATTGCGCTGTAACATATAGGATGCAACACCTAGCGCATAGATAATGACAAACAAATAAAAGGCCCATTGCCACAAGCAGGCCAGAATGCCGCCAAGCAGTACGACTGCTCTGGCAAACGTTAAAAATATCTCGTTGGAGCCCAATTCCGTATCCTGCACAACGCCCCTCCAGACCTACTCAACAAACTGAATTCGCTCTTCGTCCGGCAATTACAAACCGTCAACAAGCAGTGTTTGAATTTGCAAACCATCAATTTCTTAAATTGAGATACGCAATAACAATGCCATTTCCCCTCACAAAGTGTATATTCAGCTCGATCAGATCATTCGTTCAAAACCATGGTCGAATGAATGAGTTGCTCCCCGTTTATACCAATGGAACTTGAATAAAGTTCTACCATTGCGGGTCTAATGCACGTTTTTAATAGTAGACAAGCAATTCAGACACAGCCAAACTTGCACCAGCAGTGCTTACTTTTATATTATATATCAGATAGATATACTAATTTCGGGGAGATTTTGAAAGGAATGGTTAATCATGTGTGAACTATTGGTACATCAGTTTCGATGTCGCTCCGATAATTTTGGCCTGCTGCTTTATGATCCTCGTTCAAAGCTGTGCGCAAGTATCGATACCCCTGATGGCGATACGATCTGGCGCGAACTAGGGGCTAAAGGCTGGCAACTGACACACATCTTCAACACCCATCACCACTATGATCATGTGCCTGGCAATGAAATGCTGAAAGAGCACTCTGGATGTACGATTATCGGCGCGAAAAACGATGCCAAACGCATTCCTGGTATCGACGAGCTGATGGAAGATGGCGACAAATACGATTTCGGGGCAAACAAAATCTCCATGCTTGAAACCCCCGGCCATACCCTTGGATCCGTCTGCTACTTTATTGAGCCAGAAAAAATATTATTCACCGGTGACACGCTGTTTTCCATGGGCTGTGGACGCCTGTTTGAAGGGTCGGCGGAATTGATGTGGCAATCCATGCAAAAAATACTTGCTCTGCCCGATGATACGCAAATCTATTGCGGTCATGAATATACGCTATCAAACGCCGAGTTCGCTCTTGAGGTCGAGCCAGATAATCTGGCACTACAGCAACGAACCAATGAAGTGAGAACATTACGGCACGCCCACAAAGCAACCCTGCCGGTCAGCCTTGCCACCGAGAAAGCAACAAACCCGTTCCTGCGATCAGACAGTGTAGAAATTAAAAAGAAACTTGGCCTGCAAGGACACCCCGCTTTGGAGGTTTTTACGGCAATTCGATCACTGAAAGATAATTTTTAACCAGTTTATAAGCCCATGCCCTAAATGGCTGCTTTGACATTACTGGCAATAAAAGAGTACATGGTATTAATCGAGGTCGCCATTGAGTTCACGGCAACAAAAATAGCCAGGAAAATGCCCGAAGCGATCAAACCATATTCTATCGCCGTAGCACCGCTCTCATCGCCCGCAAAAGCGACAAGAAATTTCCCAATTTTAGTAGGAAACTCGATCATTCATTTCCGTCCTTTAGATCACAACAAATCAAACAACATCGCAACCAGCGGTTCATCGGCTGGCGGCATTTCATAGGAGCGCAATTCGTTGAGACGTACCCAGGCCAGTTTTTGGCCTTCCAGGGGTGTCACAACACCTTGCCATCGGCGCGCCACATACAGCGGCATCAACAGATGGAAATCCTCATAGGCATGGCTGGCAAAGGTCAAAGGCGCAAGGCAGGCGGCCTTTGCCGTTATGCCCAACTCTTCTTTCAACTCACGAATGATGCAGACTTCGGGGGTTTCCCCCTGCTCCATCTTACCACCCGGAAATTCCCATAAACCAGCCATTGACCGCCCTTTCGGGCGCTGAGCCAGCAAAATTTTGCTGTCACGGTCAACAAGCACGCACGCCACCACCACAAGCAGCGGTACCTTTATATACTGATCCACTGTGCCCCCAATCTTTTAAGATACCGATAATGTTTTGGATTAATCAAAATTAACGCTCAAACAATGGCTTTAACTACGATAATCCGCATTGATGGTGATATATTCGTGGGTTAGATCGCAGGTCCAGATCACCGCCACACCTTCACCAATACCCAGACCAACCTTGATCGTAATTTCAGCACCCTTCATATATTGCGCACCCAGTTCCTCATTATAGTCGGGGGAGACTTCCCCGTCTCTGGCGACCTCAATATCTCCAAACCAAATGCCCAGAGAATCGCGATCAGCACGTTCTCCTGCCTTGCCCACCGCCATGATGATGCGACCCCAATTAGGATCTTCTCCAGCCATTGCTGTTTTGACAAGAGGCGAATTGGCAATCGACAAAGCAACCACTTTTGCTGCCGCATCATGCTCCGCTCCTTCAACCTGCACGGCGATAAACTTGCTGATGCCCTCTCCGTCCTTGACGATTTGGTGCGCGAGATCAAGCATCAATGCGCCAAGCGCCTTGCGAAAATCTTCAAGGCGAGGATCATCCGCGTTGCTAATCGGCGCAATCCGTGCGGTTCCTGTCGCAAACAAGAGTAAGGTATCAGAGGTCGAGGTATCACTATCTACGGTGATCGAATTGAAGCTGTCCTTGACATATTGGCTACAAAGCGCTTGTAAAACATTTTGCGCAATCGGCGCGTTGGTAAAGATAAAGGACAACATGGTCGCCATATCCGGGGCGATCATCCCTGCCCCCTTGGCAAATCCGTTAATGACGATATCGACACCATCAATCTGCACGGTGCGGGTCGATAATTTAGCAAATGTATCGGTGGTCATTATCGCGCTGGCCGCATCATGCCAACCCTCAATATCCGCCTGCGCGGCCAAATCCACCAATAAATGCGTGAAGCGACCTGGATCAAGGGCCTCGCCAATCACGCCGGTAGAAGCAATCATCACTTCATGCGCCTCACAGCCCACCGCAAGGGCGGCCTGCTCCGCCGTTCTTTCGACCGCACGGCACCCCTTGATGCCCGTGAAAGCGTTGGCATTACCAGAATTTACGACCAACGCGCGGGCCTTACCATGGGCCAGCTGCTCACGGCACCAGTCAACAGCGCTGGAAGAAGTCTTGGATTTGGTCAAGGTACCCGCCACCACGGTTTGGGGCGCGAGTACAGCCAGCATCAGATCCTTGCGTCCCTGATAACGGATACCCGCTTCGCATGAGGCAAAGCTGACCCCGTCAATCACCGGCATTGTAGCGAGAATATCTGGTGCAAATGGTGAGGTTTTCATCCCCGCCCCCTTTTCAAGATGTTTTTCCAATGTCGAGCACTATGCCGACCTTGCAATAATGCGCAAGAAGTACCATTGTTTTTGCCAAAGATTAAGCGTGCAGAAATGCACTTGCAACAAAAGGCACGAGATTATGCAGACAATAGACGGGACACAAGCGGGTCATGGGGCCGAAAATCAGAGTTATGTGACAGACAGCGACACTGAAAATTTTCTCACTGATGTCATAGAGGCATCCAAACAGGTGCCGGTGATCGTAGATTTCTGGGCACCTTGGTGCGGCCCGTGCAAACAATTAGGTCCCGCTCTTGAAAAAGTCGTCAATGGCTATGGTGGCGCGGTGCGCATGGTAAAGGTCAATGTCGATGAGAACCAGTCTTTAGCCGGACAAATGGGCGTGCAATCGATCCCTGCCGTGTTTGCGTTCAAGGACGGGCAGCCGGTTGATGGCTTCATGGGGGCGCTTGGCGAAAGTGAAATTAAAGCCTTTGTCGACAAGCTTGGCGTCACGGAGGCCCCAGCCGATGACGGGATCGATATTGAAGCCTTGAACATGGCGCTGGCAGCTGGTGATCTGCAAACCGCTGGCGAAGGCTATGTCGAAGCTTTAAAGCTGGACAAGGAAAACCTGAAGGCCATTGCTGGACTGGCCACCGTTCATTTGGAGATGAATAATCCGCCTGAAGCTCAGAAAATACTCGATATGGCGCCCGCAGACAAAGCGGATGACCCCTTGCTCAAAACTGTCAAAGCCCGCCTTGAGCTACTCGCCAAAGCCGCTGATCTGGGCGATGCTGGTGAGCTTGCCGCCAAGCTTGAAGATGACCCCAACGATCATCAATCGCGCTACGACCTTGCTCTCGCTCTCAATGCATCTGGACAACAAGAAGCAGCGGTACAACATCTTATCGAGATAGTCACACGCAATAATCAATGGAACGAGAGCGCAGCTCGCGTGCAACTGCTGCAACTGTTCGAAGCCTGGGGTCCAACCGACCCCATGACCATTGAGGGGCGGCGTCTACTTTCCCTTTCCTTGTTCTCTTAAGACATTGTAAAGACACTAAAAATAGCAAAGGAGCGATTGTGATAACGGAGCGCTATAACAAGCTGAGTGATCTTCCTTCAAGCCTACCCGTTTTTCCGCTGCGCGGCATCGTCTTGCTGCCTCGCACTGCTCTACCCTTCAACATTTTCGAACCACGCTATCTGGAGCTGATTGATGATGTGCTGGGAGGGCAACGCTTGATCGGCCTTATCCAGCCCGCTTCAAAAATCCCTCAATCCAGAGAGACCGCAAAAGACGAGCCATTCGAACACGAGAACAGCGAATCCCCGCAAGATCGCAACTGGCCCCTGCGCAAGGCGGGATGTATTGGCCGCATCACTGGTTTTGAAGAGCAGGAAAATGGCCACATGGCCATCACCCTTACCGGCATTTGCCGCTTCGAGGTGGAGGCCGAGACTAATCTCACCAAGCCTTACCGTATCTGCGATATTAATTGCGAGCCCTATACCAGCGACCTTGGCGGAAATGAGGAAGAAGACGAAGTTGACCGGGAAAAACTTCTTTCCTTGCTTCGCCTATATCTTAACGTCAATGACATGACCGCTGACTGGCGCTCCATTCATCGCTCCTCAACGGATTATCTCGTCAACACTTTATGTATTCACAGCCCCTATGGCCCAGAAGAAAAACAAGCCCTGCTGGAAGCTAAAACCCTGAAAATTCGCGCTGAAATATTGATGGCGCTAGCCGAAATGGAAATCGCTTCCAAAAATGAAGGCGGCGGCACATTACAATAATTCTAACTGCCCTTTCAAAAAATCTGTGTTACAATCGCGCAAGGGGAAGAAGGTATGCTATCTTTAATCAGCATTCTGATCGTGCTTGCCGTCTTCAGTGTTGCTACGATTTTGCTATTCGACCTCGTTAACATGAGCCGCGATGGCTCCGTCAGCCTGTCGCAAAAACTCATGCGCTGGCGCGTTGGCATGCAATTCGTGGCGATCCTCCTGGTCATGCTCAGTTTTTATTTCAGCACGCCTTAACAAGTTCGAGGACCTTTTGCCAAAATGTTTATTCCCCTGCATGACGATAACCCCCTGCGCTCCATTTCATTTCCCTTTGTGACTATGGGACTGATTGTCGTAAACGCCTTTGTCTATATCGTCTACCAGAGCGGTCTTGTTTATAATATTGGGCACGCCGGGATCGCTGATATGGCGATCATCCCCTGCCAGTTACTTGGCCTTGACGTGTGCGCTTCCAGCTCTCAAATGATCGGTGCAACCCCCGAAGCCATCACCCCGATCAGCTATATGTTTTTGCATGGTGGCTGGATGCATCTCATCGGCAATATGCTGTTTTTATGGGTGTTTGGCGATAATGTCGAAGATGCCATGGGCCATTTCATGTTCCTGATCTTCTATCTGATCTGCGGCGTGCTGGCCGGGTATACCCACAGCCTTATGGTCCCCGCTTCAAATATTCCGCTGATCGGTGCCAGTGGCGCGGTCGCGGGTGTCATTGCCGCCTATTTAATGCTGCATCCCAATGTACTTGTCTGGGTGCTGGCCTTTGGCGTGATTTCCCTGAAACTGCGCGCCGTTTTTGTACTGGGTGCCTGGGTCGCCATACAATTTGTCAGCCTGATGAACGCCGGACAATCCAGCACTGCATGGTGGGCTCATATTGGCGGCCTTGCAGCCGGTGCACTACTGGTCCTTATTATGCGCCGCCCCAGCGTCAAACTCTTCCAATAGCAATTCTCGGATAGGCCCTTAGCCCATGAAAATACTTGTGCCAGTCAAGCGGGTCATTGATCCAGATATCCCTGTTCGCATTGACCTTGAAGGCAAAAACATTGTCAGCGCCAACCAACCTCACGCCCTTAATTCATTCGACGAAGTCGCCCTTGCCAAAGCCGCAATGATGCGCGCTGATAATGTTGCCAGTGAGATGATTGCTGTCTCAATTGGCGGTGAAAAAACAACCGACACTCTGCGCACTGCTTTAGCGATGGGGGCGGATAGAGCCATTCATATCGTCACAAACGAAAACCAAACCCTGCAACCCTTCGATATTGCTGGCATCCTCGCTCATATATTCCGTAAGGAACAGGTTGATCTCGTCTTGCTGGGCAAGCTATCTGTTGACAGTGATGCGGGTCAGACACCCTCTCTGCTGGCCGGGTTCCTCAACCTGCCTTTACTACCTGATAGTTTCAAAATAGACATAGAAGGCGAGCATGTGATCGCCAGCTTTGATCACAGTAATGGGCAGACGCGCGCTCGCGCCGCCCTGCCCGCCATTGTCAGTTGCGAACTGCATCTCGTTGAGCCTCGCCCGGTCAGCCTGTCCGCCGTGATGAAAGCGCGGCAAAAACCCATTGTTGCCAAAACATTGGAGGAACTTCCCATTGTGCTGAAAAAAAACGTCTCCATTATCAAACTCAAAGAGCCAATCTCCCGACCAGCTTGCCAGTTTTTTGATAGCGCCCTTGAGCTGGCCGTGCAATTGCGAACGGAGGGCTTATTGAAATGACCACACTCGTCCTCGCCCCCGATCATAAAAATCAATCGATTGAACCGATCTCAAGGCTTGTAAATGCGGCCCTTAAACTGGGCGAAGAGGTACATGTCCTGACGCTTGGCGCCATTGACCAGGCTCTGCCACAAGCCATCTCTAAACTGGCCGGTATCACGCAATTGCATATCCTCCCCGCGCCCCCATCTGATGTGCTTGGATTTGATGATATAGCCGGGGCCCTACTCCCCTTGATGGGTGAATATCAAGCCTTGATCACCGCCCATACGGGCGCTGGCAAACATATCGCGCTAATATTGGCGGCTCAATTATCCATCGCGCCGGTAACCGGGATCAGCGCTATCATCGATCGGCAGGTTTTTGAGCGCCCGATCTATGCCGGTTCACTGATTGAGCAAATCTGCAGCCAGGACGACAAACTCATTGCAACCATCAGAACCGCCAATTTCGAACCCGTCGAGGAACAACGCGCCTGCCCGATCGGCGAGCTGACCGCGCCACCCTCCAATAAGCAGATCGAAATTCTGGAACATATTGAAACCAATGAGGAGCGCCCGGATCTCTCGCAAGCAGCAATTGTCATTGCCGGGGGGCGCGGTGTAGGCTCAAAAGAAGATTTTTGCAAACTGGAAGGCTTTGCAGATCAATTGGGGGCGGCACTGGGTGCTTCCCGCATTGCCGTTGATATGGGGTGGGTGCCCCATCATTTACAGATCGGCCAGACCGGCGTCCAGATCGCTCCTGATCTTTATATCGCGCTTGGTATCTCAGGAGCCGTCCAGCATCTTGCCGGTATCAAGAATGCGGGTAAAATCATTGCCATCAACAAGGATGTTGAGGCCCCCATATTCAAGGTCGCAAACTACGGCATGATTGGCGATCTTCATGCTCTATTGCCGCAATTGCAAAAAGCCCTTGCCGACGAGCAATCTTAGGCCGATAAACCACTTTAAAAAACAATACTTCTCCCAGATTAAATATTGAGGTAATTCTTAAAGTCGAGAGTGTTCTAGAAATTTACGTGGGCAAAGCCATAAAATCGTTTGGAGAAAAGACGATGGAAATCAAAAAAGTCGGAATCGTTGGAGCAGGCCAGATGGGCAAGGGCATTGCCCATGTCATCGCGCTGGCCGGATATGATGTCATGATCAATGATACATCATCGAACGCCTTAAAAGACGCTCTTGTATCCATCGAGCACAATATGGCCTATCAGGTCAAAAAAGAAATCATCACACAGGATATGCAAAAATCAGCCCTCGCAAAAATAAGCATAACAACCAGTCTGGATGATTTCACCGACCATGACCTGGTCATCGAAGCGATTGCTGAAAATGAGCAGGCCAAGAACGAACTGTTTAAAAAACTCGCAAAAGTGATGAAACCACAAGCCATCATGGCCACCAACACGTCCAGCATTTCGATCACCCGTCTGGCCTCAATTTCTGGTCGCCCCGAGCAGTTTCTTGGCATGCATTTCATGAACCCGGTGCCACGTATGGAACTGGTAGAGCTTATACGCGGTATCGCCACCGAAGACCCCACCTTTAACGCCTCGCGCAAATTCATCAAAAGCCTTGGTAAAATCATTGCCGTTTCCGAAGATTTCCCCGCCTTCATGGTCAATCGTATCTTGATGCCGATGATCAATGAAGCGATCTATGTGTTATATGAAGGGGTCGGCTCGGTTCACGAGATTGATCACGCGCTGGTCTATGGTGCTCATCATCCCATGGGTCCCCTGCAACTGGCGGACTTCATTGGTCTTGATACCTGCCTGTCGATCATGCAGGTGCTTTATGAAGGACTGGCCGACAGCAAATACCGTCCCTGTCCGCTGCTGGTCAAATATGTCGAAGCTGGCTGGCTTGGTAAAAAGACCGGTCGAGGCTTTTATGACTATCGCGGCGACGACCCCGTTCCGACACGGTAGTTTGATCAAGGCGCAAAAGGAAAGAACAATTCAGGGTCTGATCCATGCATCTGTTTGTGACCGAACTTCGCGATTTCTACGAAACGCCTCTTGGGGCGGTCGCACGGCGTCTAATCCGGCGTCAGATCCGCAACCTCTGGTCAGATGCAAAGGGCCAGCAAATCGTTGGCCTTGGCTACGCTCCTCCCTATTTGCGCACTTTTCTCCAACGCACCCCTGTTTGCGCTTTGATGCCCGCTCATCAGGGTGTCACCATGTGGCCAACTGAGGGCCCTTATAAAGCGGCGCTCATTGATGAAAGCAATCTACCCCTCCCCGACAGCTCCGTCGAGCGCGTGCTAATGGTGCATGCTTTGGAAATGAGTGAGCATGGCAATGACATGCTGCGTGAATCCTGGCGGATTTTGAAACCTGAAGGCGAGCTGTTACTGATCGTGCCAAACCGGCGCGGTCCGTGGGCAGGGCCAGAGAGCACGCCATTTGGTCATGGTCGTCCCTATTCGCGTGCCCAGCTGGAAAAACTTCTTTCTGAAACCAATTTCAATCCACAAGCCTGGCATCCGGCCTTGTTCATGCCGCCCTCCCATCGCTCCTTGCTGATCCGCTTCGCCATCGCCTTTGAGCGCACCGGTGCGCGCCTGTGGCCAGCCCTTGCCGGCGTGCATATTGTCTGTGCTAAAAAACAAGTCTATAGCGGCCTGCTGAAAGAAGAAAAATCCCGCGTTCCAGCCAGACTGGTGCCAGTGCCAAGCGCCATCAGTTTAAGGGAACGGTAGAGACAAAGCCCTATTGACCCAACTTTATCATTCGCCCCGCTGCCCTTCACTCAAAAAATACCCGACACAGGTTTTGCCTGTACCGGGTGATATTTGTTTGTGAGCAATCATCGAACCGATGCTCATAAATCTCGATAAAGTTGTAAACTAACCTGCTCTTACTTTTTTGATGAAGTTGCCGACTTCACTTTCCAGCAGGATCGCTTGTTGTGACAATTCACCAGCTGCTGACATGACTAGGCCTGACGCAGCGCCCGCTTCTTGTGATGCATCGCTCACCGAGGCAATATTATCGTTGACCTGCTGGGTAACAACGGCAGCTTGATTAACGCTGCTGGCAATTTTTTGCGTTGCGGTACTTTGTTCTTCCATGGCAGCCGCGATGGTGGTGGATATTTCCTCTACCCTGGTAATCGCTTCGGCGACGCTGTCCATTGAACCCGACGCCCGCTTGGTGGCGTTTTGAATACCACTGACCTGCTGGGAAATTTCATCCGTTGCTTTTGCTGTCTGGCTTGCCAATTGCTTGACTTCGCCCGCCACAACCGCAAAGCCTTTACCAGCATCCCCTGCGCGCGCTGACTCAATCGTCGCATTCAAAGCCAGCAGGTTTGTCTGCTCTGCGATGCCGGAAATCAATTCCACAACTTCGCCAATTTTATTGGCAGTCTGTGTCAAGGCATTCATCTGTTCACTGGTATTGGCAACTTCGGTAACAGCCTGTTTTGAAGCCCCGGTCGCTAGAGCCACCTGCTGAGAGATCTCGCTTATAGTGCTAGTCATTTCTTCGGTGGCCGTTACAACGGTTTGCACATTGCCCAATGCCTGTTCCGAACCTTGCGAGGCCTCAGAAGCCTGAGCACTGGTTTCTTCTGATGTGCCAGCCATGGACTGAGCGGTAGACTGGAGTTCATTAGATGCGGATGAAACCGTTTCCACTATACCGCCGACGCTGGCGTCAAAACCATCCGCCAACGAGACCATCATGTCGCGTTTTTCTTGTTTATTTCTCGTTTGTTGCTCTTTTTGTTCTAATTCCAGCTCTCTTGCACTAACCGCGTTCTCTTTAAATATCTGGACAGTCCGTGCCATCTCGCCAATTTCATCTTCGTTTTCAATCCCCGATATTTCAATTGACAGATCGTTTTTCGCTAGCTGCTGCATTTGACCAGCTAAAGACTTGATAGAGCGCGTAATACCGCGACCAACAAAATTAGCGGCGCCGAAAGTCAGTGTTAACGCCATTGATACAATGATCAATAGCGTGAAGAATGCCGAATTCGATGTTTTGGCTATTCCTCCAGCTTGTATGACCAGATCAGCAGAGATTTTGTCTTCGACTTTCTTTAGGAGATTAATTTTATTGGTGATCTGTTCAAGCCACCGCGAAACTCTGACAGAGCCAACATCTACTTTCGAATAAGCACTGTCGATCGCGATTTTCCGCATTTTGAGAACGTCGAAAACATCGCTGGCTTTCATTTCCTGATTATAAAGTTCGCGCTGGGCCGGTGTTGCATATTGCTTGAAAATAGCTAAATATGCTTTTTGTTCAGCAATCAACGAAACAAAGCGCTCGTGAACTGCAGGAGTAAATGCCCCGCTTCCAAAGCCGCCCGCACCTGTCGCCCGTTCTATTCCGGCGCGCTCTTTGGCCTGTAGGAAGCTGGTATATCCGGCGATTCGATTGGCAATCACTGCGTCAGGACTAAGCAGCGCCATGTGGGAAACTGCTTTGAGCATGCTGGCGATCGTGCTGGAATAATATTTAGCCATTTCGCCAACCGTAATGCTCAGTGAGCTGACACTCAAACGGGTCGCATCAAGTTGACTGATGTCATCTACTGCTTTATCCAGCAATGCCTCGAAATCCTTTCCATATTCAACCTTGTTAAATCCCGTTATGGCCTGCTTGAATGTTAGTCGAAAACTATTTGTAGTCGTTCGTTGAGCCGCTACTTTTTTTCCTAGTGCATTTTTCCCACCGCTAGAGATAAAACCGGCAGAAACCCCTCGTTCTTTTTGCAGCTCATGTACGAAATTGGTAATAGCTGGTGAAAATTTTGCCAGTCGCTCCAGCTTGGCCATACGATTTGATATATCATATTGTTGAGACACTACAAAAAAACTGACCCCTAACAGGGATAAAACAGGAGCAGCAATCACAAGAATTTGCTTAGTACCAATTTTGATATCGGATAACCGAAATAATTTCATCTGATACTTCCTCAATCTAGAGCTGGCGGGTTGTATTCATTTTTAGTTACAACTAGAATTAACGCCTATCCTTTACTCCTTAAGGTCTGGTTAACAATAAACCAAACATCAACACATACTGCTGAATCTCGATACCACGTGAATCAACAGCTTCGATATAATTTCGGAAATGCCAGGGGGTTTTTCTCATAAAAACAGTCGATGGCTCTACGCAATGAGAGCATAAAACATGGCACTTTATCTAGGGGGAGTAGATTGCAATTGACATATAGGCCAGCTCGGTCGGGTGTTAAGCGCAACCTATTACACCCGACAAATCAATCTATTTTTTAAGCAGCTCTTGAACGTGAGCGTTTTGCATTGTTGCGGCGTTTTCTTTGGCCATTACCACCGCCATTATTCTGGCCGCCGTTGCTACCCTGGCCCCGACGGCGATTACCGCCACCATTACCACTGTGGCCTCGACCGCCGCCGCCACGTTTGGGAGCAGGACCAGTATGATTGGAGATTTCTTCGCTGTGCCAGGGATGCTCTTTGTCCACCGGCACCTTGGCGCGAATGGTACGCTCGATGTCACGCAAATAGGCGCGCTCATCCATTTCACAAAGCGAGATAGCGATACCTTCCGTGCCGGCTCTTGCCGTACGGCCAATGCGATGCACATAGCTTTCTGGTTCGTTTGGCAGCTCGTAATTAATGACATGAGTAACGCCATCAACATCAATACCGCGTGAGGCGATATCGGTAGCAACCAGTACGCGGACCTCACCGGCCTTGAATTTCTTCAAAGCTTTCTGGCGAGCATTTTGGGTCTTGTTACCATGAATGGCATCAGCATTGACCCCTTTTTGCACCAGCTGCTTGGCGACCCGATTGGCGCCATGTTTGGTGCGCGTAAAAATCAGCACGCGCTTAATGGCCTCGTCATCCATGAGCCGTTCAAGCAAAATGCGCTTCTTGTCTTTGGGCACAAACATCACCCACTGTTCGATTTTTTCAGCCGTTGTGGCAGCTGGAGCGACCGAGACATGGACGGGATCATCAAGCAGGCCATCGGCCAGCTTTTTAACCTTGGGCGGCATGGTGGCCGAGAACATGATGGTCTGGTGATCGCGTGGCAACGCCGCATTGACTTTACGCACATCGGGAATAAAGCCCATATCCAGCATGGTGTCAGCTTCATCGAGTACGAAAACCTCAACCTTGTCGAGGCGGCAATAGCCCTGGTTCATCAGATCAATCAGACGGCCAGGGGTCGCCACCAGAATATGGACACCGCGTTTAAGCGCCTGGATTTGCGGGCGGATATTGGTGCCGCCAAATACAACGGCAGAGCGTAGCGGTACATGCTTGCCGTAGATCCTGATGCTCTCCTGGATCTGTCCGGCCAACTCTCTGGTCGGAGCCAGAATAAGCGCTAGTGGTGCGCAGGGCTGTGCCTTGCGACCTTCATTATCCGACAACAGATGCAGCAATGGCAGGCTGAACGCCGCCGTTTTGCCTGTGCCCGTCTGGGCCACGCCCATCAAATCATGGCCATCAATGATCGCATCGATCGATTGTGCCTGAATGGGGGTCGGCGTTGTATAGCCTTCGTCTGTGACGGCGCGAAGAATGGGTGAGGCCAGTTTAAGGCCTGCAAATTCGGTCATATTTTCTCAATTCAATTTCCGCACAATCACTCGCCAAACGGGTGCATCGCGCGTACGCGAAGGCCGAATTTTGGGAATTGCGCTCACTTCAAGAACCACAGACCCGTTGTCCGCAGTTGGTTGTTGCCGATGTGATCGCGCCTGAAAAATCGGCGGATCCATCGTGCGAAACACCCTGAATGCAAGAAAGAAATGATGAGCCCCTTATTCGCGGAGCCACCAATCCATCAAGATTCAGTCATCTTGGGAGTATCGCTAGGCGCATTAGAATCGAATAAAGTGAGCAAAGTCAAGGCGTGCATTGTCGCAGTGGTAAAACCGGCTTTCAAAATAGCGTTTGTCGATATCATCTCCGGCCTGGTCGACTATTGCCTGAAAACAAAAAACCGAAAATACAATTCACGACCAGGCAGAGATTGGAGGCTTATCCAATAATTAGGGTTAAGCTAGTAAAATTACCTTATGTGGAGACAAAGTAAGTTCGTAAGGTTCATCCTGATATACTCCTACCGCTTGAGCAAAAATACTGCCTGTTCGCCGATGAGGTTTTGCAGGAAATATGGAACGACGTAGGGCAGCTTGTAACCATAAGAATTGAGCGTATAGGACTGCCCGATGGTGGCACCGAGTTCGTCGCACAGCTCGCGAAAATCCTTCAGGGTACAAAAATGGATATTCGGGGTGTCATACCATTTATAGGGCAGATGCGAGGTCTCTGGCATGCGCCCGGTCAGCAAGAGCTGGCTGCGCAATTTCCAATGGGCAAAATTGGGCAAGGAGACAATCACCCGGTGGCCAATACGCAATAAGTGCTTCAGCACGTCGCGCGGCTTGTGGGTAGCCTGCAGGGTCTGGCTCAAAATAGCATAGTCAAAGGCATCGTCTGGATAATCCACCAGATCCTTGTCGGCATCGCCTTGTATGACCGAGAGCCCCTTGGCGACGCTGCGATTGACCCCTTCCTGACGCAATTCAATACCGCGCCCATCGACGCGCTTGCGCTCTTCCAACAGAGCAAGCAGTGAACCTTCACCAGAGCCCACATCAAGCACACGGGTGCCAGGTGCGACCATGCTGGCGATCAGCAAATGATCGACGCGGATGATCGGTTCTGATCCGTTTGTCAAATGCTCGCTCATGAGGCTTCTCCCGTGGTGCGCGCCGGTTCAAGCCCCGCCTGTTTTGCGGCAGAGCTTAAAAAGCCTTGGATGGCATCAAAAAAGTCCGGCTCATCAAGCAAAAAAGCATCATGCCCCTTGTCACTTGTTATATCGACAAAACTGACCTTGGCAGCCACAGCATTGAGGGCCTTGACGATGGTACGGGCCTCTGAGGAGGGATACAGCCAGTCAGAGGTAAAGGACACCACGCAAAAGCGCGTTTTGGTGCCCTTGAACACATCAGCCAGCGTGCCGCCAGCAGCGTGGTCGGCGGCGAGATCGAAATAGTCCACGGCGCGGGTAATATACAAATAGGCATTGGCATCGAAGCGTTCAACGAATTTGAAGCCTTGATAGCGCAAATAGCTCTCGATCTGGAAATCAGCGTCAAAGCCAAAGGTCACCTTGTCCCGGTCTTGCAGATTGCGGCCAAATTTTTCCTGCATGGCTTCTTCCGACAAATAGGTTATGTGTGCCGCCATACGAGCGACCGCGAGGCCTTTGCTGGGGCTCTCGTCATGATCATAATAGCGCCCTTCGTGCCAATTGGGATCGGCCATGATGGCTTGGCGGCCCACCTCGTTAAAACCGATATTTTGCGATGAATGGCGCGCTGCCGTAGCAATAGGAATGGCGGTCTTTACGCGGTTCGGGTAGCTTGTCGCCCATTCAAGCACCTGCATGCCGCCAATCGAGCCGCCCATCACACAAAACAAAGTGTCGATTTTCAGATAATCAATAAGACTGGCTTGAGCACGCACCATATCGGCGATGGTAATGACCGGGAAATCCAGGCCGTAAGGTTTGAAGGTGACGGGATTGGGAGAACTTGGTCCGGTAGAACCCAGACAGCCGCCAATGACATTGGAGCAAATGACGAAATAGCGATCCGTATCAACGGGCTTGCCCGGGCCGACCATGACATCCCACCAGCCCGACTTGCCGGTCAGCGGATGGTCATTGGCTACATGCTGATCACCGGTCAGCGCATGACAGATCAAAATGGCATTACTTTTGTCTTCATTGAGATCGCCATAGCTTTGATAGGCAATGGTATAAGGAGCAATGGTTTCACCGCTATCAAGATGAAGCGGTTGATCTTCGCGAAAGGTCACGGAAAGACTATCATAGGGAGCTGACACCGGCCTGCTCTTGCCGGATTGGGCGCCTCGCCCCTCATCGGGGGCATCGGAATGAGACATCTGCCTTACCTCCTCGTGACCATGAATCAAATCAGGCACACAAAAAACCGACTTCAACGCATCAATAAAGCCGGGTTCACAGATCCCTCGGCCTTTTTTAGCGACTTTTTTAACGTGGCTGCAAGCCGACCGGCCAAATCACCACACACACCCTATTTTGCCCCAACAAGGGCGACAAATCAAGTCATTCATCTGCTCCCATGGTTATACCAAACCAAGGGCAACACCCGGCATGACAAATAATTCAGCAGCGAACCTTTTGCAATATGAAGGACAAGACCCTAGATTATAAGCAGCCCCTCTTACTGGAGAGAAAAGATCATGAGCTATAAAAAACCCTCGGATGATGAACTAAAAAAAATCCTCACCCCCTTGCAATATGATGTCACGCAAAACGAGGGTACAGAGCGACCCTTTCAAAATGCCTATTGGGACGAAAAACGCAAAGGCCTCTACGTGGATATTGTTAGCGGCGAACCGTTGTTCTTGTCCAGCGACAAATATGATAGCGGCACGGGATGGCCAAGCTTTTCCAAACCGATAAAAGAGGAATTTGTCGTCAAAAAAACCGACCGAAAACTGTTCTCGACCCGCACAGAAGTACGCAGCTCACAAAGTGACAGTCATCTGGGTCATGTGTTTGATGATGGGCCGCCCTCGACCGGTCTGCGCTATTGCATGAATTCAGCGTCCATGCTCTTTATCCCGCGCAGCGAACTGGAAAACCAAGGCTATGAGGAATTTATATCTTTGTTCGCAGAATCTGAATAACATTACTCAAGCAGAAACACCGGCCTCTTGCGCATTGGCATAGCCACATTCTTCCAATATGCCCTTCAACTCTTCGTTTGAAACAGGATCACTCAAGGCGATCTCGCCTACCAAATCGACGAACCAAAATCATATTCCATCAGTAAGCAGATGTTGCGTTTGGGAATTGAAACGGGGGCGTATAAAATACGTTCAGACTGTACAAACAAACCGAGCCAATTCTGTGTGAAATATCCCGCCATTTCTTTCCTTCCACTCGTTTGCCCGATGGGTTATCAATACACAAACTGACACGCAGACCTTAGAGGACTTGCAAAAAATGACCAGCGATCGACCCACACCACAACCAGGGATCTTCAATATCGATCCTTATGTGCCAGGAAAAAGCAATTTGCCGGGCACTGGAGCCGTGATCAAGCTGTCTTCGAACGAGACACCGTTTGGTGCCAGCCCCAAGGCCATTGAAGCCTATAAACGCGCCTCCAGCAGTTTGCAGTTATACCCCGATGGCAGCAGCCAGGAATTACGCCAGGCTATATCAGATCACCACGGCATCGAGGCCGATCAGATCTTGTGTGGAGCGGGGTCCGATGAATTGCTGAACCTGCTAGCCAACGCCTATCTTGGCCCTGGTGACGAGGCCATTTACACAAAGCATGGTTTTCTGGTCTACCCTATCGCTATCATGGCCAATGGAGCGACGCCGGTTGTGGCGAACGAAACGGATTTCATTACGAATGTCGATGCCATCCTTGAAAAGGTCGACCCAAAAACGAAAATGGTGTTTATAGCCAACCCCAATAATCCAACGGGCACCTATATTCCGTTTGAAGAAGTACGCCGATTGCATCAAAGCTTACCGGCAAATGTGGTGTTGGTGTTGGATGGGGCATATGCCGAATATGTACACGCCAATGATTATAAAGCTGGTATCGAACTGGTGGCATCGAGCAATAATGTTGTCATGACGCGCACATTTTCGAAAATATATGGTCTTGCATCATTGCGCGTTGGTTGGGCCTATTGTCCCCTTGAGATTGCAGATGTGCTCAATCGCATCAGGGGTCCCTTTAACCTCTCGGCGCCAGCCATTATGGCGGGAGCTGCCGCGATCAAGGATAAGCAATTTATCGAAGAAGCGCGTGTCCAAACGCGAATCTGGCGCGAGTGGGTGACCAAACAATGTCAGGATTTGGGGTTGGAAGTTACACCAAGCGCAGGCAATTTTGTGCTGATCCATTTTCCAAATGCGAGCGAGTTTAGTGCCCATAAAGCAGATGATTTTTTAATCTCGAAGCGCATTGTTTTGCGCCGGCTGGATAATTACCATCTTGCCAACGCCCTGCGCATGACTATTGGCAGTGCTGACGATTGTCGCGCCACATTGGATGCACTCACCCAATTCATGGATCCAAATCACCAGCGCCCAGGCTTTTAACGGAGTGCCCCCCAAAATGGCTGATGCCTTGTTTGAAAAGGTCGCCTTGATTGGCCTTGGTCTCATTGGATCATCGCTCGGCCATGCCATGAAGCGTGCCAACATCGCCCGGCATATTACAGGACATGCACGATCCAAGCAGACACGACAAACGGCGCTCGAGATTGGATTCGTTGACGCCGTTTTTGAGAATATGACAGATGCTGTCAGCGATGCCGATCTCGTCATTTTGTGCGTCCCCGTCGGCATTTGCGGGTCGATATGCGAGCAGATTTCACCCCATCTCAAACAAGGGGCGATCGTCACGGATGTTGGCTCTGTAAAAGTGGCCGTTGTCGCAGCCTGCGCACGCCACATTCCATCGGGCGTGCATTTCGTGCCGGGACACCCCATGGCTGGTACCGAGTTTTCTGGACCAACATCGGGATTTGCTGAATTGTTTGACAATCGATGGTGCTTGTTGACGCCGCTTCTTGATGGCGATCCACAAGCGACCAAAAAAATGACTGAATATTGGCAAGCCTGCGGGGCCAATGTCGAGACCATGACTGCGCAGCATCATGATGTGGTAGCAGCCATAACATCGCATTTACCCCATCTCATCGCCTTTAACATTGTTGGTACAGCTGATGATCTCGAAGATGTTGCGGAACGCGAAATCATCAAATATGCGGCAGGGGGATTTCGTGACTTCACGCGTATCGCCGCGTCTGATCCCACGATGTGGCGAGACGTGTTCATCCATAACAAGGAGGCTGTACTTGAAGTGCTAGGACGATTTAATGAAGATCTTGCTTCGCTGGCCAAAGCCATCAAAGAAGAAGATGGCTACAAGCTATATGAACAATTTGAGAGAACCAGGCATATTCGCCAAAATATTCTCGATGACGAACGTAAAAAATAGCATGCGATTATTGAAGCCAACCTTAAGGCATTAATCCGGCTTCAAATGATCCGTTAGCGGCTTGCGCGCGCAATTTGTTTTCGATGCGCTGGAATTGACCTTTTAGAAGATCACGTTCCACATCGGCCCGTTCTGTAGGAGTATCCGTCATCACATGTATGTGAATTTCATTGGCACCAAGCCTTGCCGCTTTCTGGCGAATATGTGCCAAATTAAGACTTGTCGCATCGGCGATTGTTTGACCGATAAATAAGGGGATTGCCTCGCCATTTTCCAGTTTGCGCACCATAATATAATTGGCTTTGGGCAGTTCAGGGCAGTCTTGCAAACTGTAAACAGAGTGCAAGTAGCGCTCACCTGTCAGACCATCCCAATAATGGAAACCGTGACCAATATCATTGAGATTAAGGACCGAAGGAGCATTTCCAGCGCCATCAGTATTTACTGCTTCTCTACCAACAGGGATATTCTGCGATGTCGTAATAAGCCTCAAAGCTGTCTTTCCCATAATGTCCCTGCTATACTTTATATCTATGGTTACGTCATGACTATAATAGCCCAATTGTGATAAAATATGGCTCGAACCTGTTCTTTTGGTGAACAATTCCCTAACCCCTTGAGCCCGATAAGCACTGCCATTGGGGTCAATGGAAAACTCTTTTTCTCTGTTTAACTGCATTTTGAATATCCACACGAACGACAATTATGACACCCTTCCTGGTAGACCAGAGCGGGCTGAGAACATTTGGGACAATAGCGCGCTTTACTCGCTTTCATTTCCCTCTCTCCTTTTTCCTCCCCGCCGGATTGCAAGAGAAACCCGGTATCAATCAGATGCTTTTCAACTACTTCACCGATCGCTGCCAACAGGCTTGGCACATAGTGACCGTTCATCCATTGCCCGCCGCGGGGATCAAACACCGCTTTCAATTCTTCAACGACAAAGGACACATCTCCGCCGCGCCGGAACACCGCCGAGATCATCCGCGTAAGCGCCACAGTCCAAGCATAATGCTCAAGATTTTTTGAATTGATGAAAATTTCAAAGGGCCGACGCCGCTTATTGAGGATGACGTCATTAATGGTGATATAGGTTGCGTGATCGCTATCCGGCCAACGCAATTTATAGGTATATCCAGCCAATGTTGCGCCGCGCTCCATCGGATCGCTTAAATAGTGCACATCATTACCCGATTGCGATAGATTATACGTCGCCTTTTGCAGGCCATGCAGCGCTGGCAACGGCAACGCAGATTGGGTGGTAACGGCACCTGTATCCTGGGGCTGATCATCAATTGTAACATCAACCGGCTTCTTGCCGCTATCCGTATCAGACCCGCTTTTCAAAACAGACCCGGTGATGGCATTTGGCCGGTAGGTCGTACAACCCTTGAGGCCCAGCACATACGCATCGGCGTAAATCGACTTGAAGCTGCTAAACGAAATATCCTGCGAGCAATTTATGGTTTTTGAAATGGCACTATCAACAAACGGTTGTAGCGCAGATTGCATGGCCAGATGATCGCCCGGCGTCAAATCCGCGACCGTTGTAAAACTGTCTGGCAAAGAGGCATCAGCGCCATGCAGCTGCTTGTACAGATTATAAGTGTAATCCTCGATCTGCTCATCATGGGATAATCCGTTGTGGTCACGAAAAGAGCGCTGATAGGACAGATCGAATATGGGCTCTATGCCGCCCGAGACATTGCCCGCTAGCAAGGAAATGGTGCCAGTCGGCGCAATCGAGGTCAAAAGCCCGTTGCGAAGCCCATGTTCTTCGACATGCTTGCGCGTCTCTTTTTGCAAAAACGTCCATTCAGGAGACCCGAGATGCTGCGTAGCGTCATAAAGAGGAAAACTGCCCTTTTCACGTGCCAGATCGGCGCTAGCCAAATAAGCAGTATTTTGAACAAGGCTCATCCAGCGCGCCGCCAACTCGCGTGCCGCCTTGTCTCCATAGCGCTCCCCGCACATGGCAAGCGCATCGGCCAGCCCTGTGATCCCAAGACCAATGCGCCTTTTTGCCCTGGCTTCTTTTTTCTGCGCTTTTAAAGGATAGCCGGAAATATCGATAATATTATCAAGGAACCGCACAGCAACACGGACCAACTCAACCAGCCTAGCTTCATCAAGACGAGCTTCTTTTTCAAATGGCTGCTTGATCAGGCGAGTCAGATTAATGGAACCCAGTATGCAAGCCCCATAGGGAGGCAAGGGCTGTTCGCCGCAAGGATTGGTCGCGTAAATTGTTTCACAATAGGATAGCTTGTTGCGCTTGTTGAGCTGGTCCATGAACAGCACACCAGGTTCAGCGCGCTCATAAGTAGCACGCATGATCTTGTCAAAAAGCCTGGTGGCTTTCACTGTCCCATATGTCTTGCCATCAAAAAAAAGGCGCCAGTCAACCTCCTCATCCACCGCTTTCATAAAGGCATCACTGATCAATACTGACAGATTGAAATTATTCAATTGCCCCGACTGCGACTTGGCATCGACAAATTTTTCTATATCGGGATGATCGACACGCAAGGTCGCCATCATCGCGCCTCTACGAGCGCCCGAAGATTGTATGGTCCCACACATGGTATCAAACACGTGCAAAAAACTGACCGGTCCCGCCGCATCAGCCCCGACCCCGCGTACCAGTGCACCCGCCGGCCGCAGAGTCGAAAAATCAAGACCAATCCCTCCGCCCTGCTGCATGGTCAGGGCGCCTTCACGCAAAGTCTCAAATATGGAGGAGGTATCATCCTCTATCTGGTTCATGACAAAACAATTGAACAAGGTCAGTTGACGCCCAGCCCCTGCGCCCGCCAGAATACGTCCTCCGGGAAGAAAGGCGAAATCTTCCATCGCCTCATAAAACCGCTTGCGCCATTTGGCTCGATCAACCTTTTTCTCAGCCTTCGCAACCGCTTTCGCGACACGCCGCCAGCTATCCTCAACGCGCAAATCTATTAACGAACCATCATCACTTTTCAAGGCATATTTCTTTTCCCAGATCATTTTTGAAATGGTCGGCAGCACAGCATTACTAATAGTCATTATATCTCTACCTTCCTTCTGATCGGGGTGATTTATCTCAAGTGTTCACTGTTTGTACCACATAAGAACAAACACTGTCCACTTAATTTCTAACTATGTTACAACATTTTGGTTTCATTGGGTAAATTAAAGAGCGGAGTTCCCACCCGTTGATGCCTAGGATGAAGTCACATCCTCGGCATAAGCATTTCTAGCATATTTAAAACAGTCAAGCCGTGAGATAAATAAAAAGAAAACAGCAGGCCACGAGAGCCGTTGGAACGTTTTGAATTCCTCCAAGTCCCTTAATAATAAGGTGGGCGCCAAATGATCAGGACCAAGGCCCTGGCAGCGTCAGCTCCCAATGGAAGATTATCGGCCCGGGGAATTGCATGGTTCCTGACGCACCCAGCAGCTCTGCCGCTTTCCACCTTAAAGCAGACAGGTAAATATCTGGTTCGTCAAGTCTGTTTTACGATCGGTTTGGAACCTGCTGCCGGACCAGGTGTCGCGGCAGGTCTTGCGACTGGCTTGCGGGCTGGAAATTTACCACCAGCCGCTCCTGGCTTGCGAGCTGGCGCGATTGGCCTGGCTTCTGGCGGCAAAATGTCGACTTGCGCAGGGGTGATAACGCGCGCTTGCCATTTTTCTTCCAGCTTTAACAGCGCATCGCGGCTATCCCAGAGCTCATCACAGACCATCAACCCCGCCATCAGGAAAAGCTGTTCATCGCCGGTTTTTCCAATCGTAACGCGCAGATTTTCGACATGCTTGTCCAAATGCTCTGCCAGCAGCAAAAGATGCGTCTCCTCGCCATCATCGCAACCAAGCTTAAACGATCGACCGCCAATCGTGATGTTCACTTCGCCCATCAACTCGCCCCTTCATCCCCTGCAAAGCAACCCAATCTCCATAATATCTCATCAATTACTCTGTCAAACGTAAAAATCGCGCCATTTCGTTCGTTCCAACCAGCCTAAGCCATTGACTCTTTGTAGCCAACAAAGCATTAAAGGCGAGATCGGCGTTGCCACGCGCTGCATCACATTTCAATTGAACCCCATAGACGCAGCGTTTAACTGGTTCTGACTTGGCTATAAAGGGCTGACAGCGAGGGTCTGTCGGGCAATATAGACCAAAAACTCGAGGCACGAGGCCGTTACAGGCACAGATAAATCAGCGTGTGCATCTAACAGTAAACGCAAAATACAGAGGAATTACAATCATGGCTATTAATGTTGCTATATCAGGTTTTGGACGCATCGGACGCAATGTCCTGCGCGCCATTGGTGAATCAGGACGCACCGACGTTAATGTCGTCGCCATCAATGATCTGGGCTCCCCCGAGCACAATGTGCACATGATGCAATATGACAGTGTACATGGCAAATACCCCAAAGACATCACCCTTAGTGGTGACATGATGGATGCTGGCACCGGTAGTCCTATCAAGGTATTGGCCGAACGCGATCCTACCAAACTGCCTTGGGGCGAACTTGGTGTTGATCTGGTGATGGAATGTACTGGTATATTCAACGACAAAGATAAAGCCATGGCTCACATCAATGCCGGTGCCAAGAAGGTTCTTTGTTCAGCTCCTGCAACAAATGCCGACAAAACCATCGTTTATGGTGTCAACCATGACACGCTGGAAGCCAGCGACGTTGTTGTTTCAAACGCCTCGTGTACCACCAATTGCCTGTCACCAATGGCCAAGGTTCTTGATGATCTTTGTGGCATCGACCATGGTTACATGACCACCATTCACGCTTACACCGGCGACCAGAACATCCATGATGGTCCTCATAGTGACCAGTATCGTGCCCGTGCAGCGGCTCTTTCCATGATCCCGACTTCTACTGGTGCTGCCAAAGCCGTTGGCCTCGTGCTGCCACAGCTGGCTGGCAAACTTGATGGTGCCGCGATCCGCGTACCAACACCAAACGTATCTGTTGTCGATTTGAAATTCGTGCCTGGCCGTGAAACCTCAATCGAAGAAATCCATGCTGCCATGAAACAGGCTGCCGATGGTCCCATGAAAAACATCTTGCAATTTGTTGACAAGAAGCTCGTGTCCATCGACTTCAACCATGACAGCCACAGCTCAAGCTTCGACAGCAATCTCACCCAGATAGTAGCTGGCAAGCTGATCCGCGTTGTCTCATGGTATGATAACGAATGGGGCTTCTCCAACCGCATGAACGACACCGCCGTCGCCATGATGAATGCTTA
>JAAETJ010000020.1 GCA_024228495.1 bacterium
AAATAAAAAAGGCTCAACAAAATTGCTCAGGCTCATTGTAAAGCCGACAGGAATATCCGGTCAATTATTCGAGGTCATTTCCGCAAAAACGTCATTTCAAATATCTGCGCTAACAGGACTGGCACAGGCGCAACGCATCTGTCACGGCAGCGTGGATATCGCGGCTTGATACGGCATCTCCGATGCGGTGCAGTTCGAAACTTCCTGGCGCCTTGTCGGGTGTTTGGCGGAAAGGTTGCGCCTGTGCGTTAACCCACGCATTCAGATCGGTTATTCCCTGATTTCTGGACTGTTGCCGGAGTTCAAAATAAATATCCGCAGCGGGAATAGTGCCGTAGTCATAGATAACCTGACTTGTTCTGATCCCGGTGTTTTTTCCAGTCAGCTCATTTTGCAGCGTTACCGTCAACGCGTTATTTTCGGCACTTATTGCGACCGGATTTTCTTCATAATAAACCGGCAACCCGATTTCATGAACCCACTTGCGCCAGATCACCCGCTCGGCATAGGTCTGATCAAGCGCCAGGCCTTCATCAATGGTCGCGAATTGTATTTTGGAACCATGCCGCTGGCATTTCTCCGCTGCACTCAAGGCAACATGGCGGCCGGTGCCATCAATGACCAGCACATCGTTACCCGGTGAAACGGTGCCTCCGAGAATGTCCCAGGCGCT
>JAAETJ010000021.1 GCA_024228495.1 bacterium
TACAAGATCCAAACACGTTGACCATTTTCAAACAAATGCCGGTACCTTCCCGGCGATATCATGCATCGCCGAAAAGGTGTAAATTCGCGAGATCACAAAGCTGCGGCAGTTTTTGCCAGTCGAACCAGGTTGATGAACTCGCCGCGGTAACCAAAACGGTCTTCGCCTTTGGCAGAAAGAGCAAGTTCAATCACATCATCGTAGGAATAGGCACCGGTATTGCGCCCTCCCCGCAGGATTTGTCCGAATGCGGCAACCGCAGTGGCAAATCGCGCATCTGTGGGAGCGTCTTCGATGGAAGATGCTTCCAGATTGCGGGTAACCGGTGAGGTGATCAACTGACTGGTATTGCTATCAGGCAGCTTGTAGCGGATTTTCATAAAAGCATATTCATCTTTATTAGCTGTGGTTTTTTCAACCGGTTTGCTGGCCGTTGGCGCCAATGTCTTCTTGTCCTGGTAACGAAGCGCATCTATCTGCTGCCGGGAGGCGCCGACAGGCGTCATTTCATAAAGCGCGGTCACCGAATGCCCGGCACCAATGTCACCTGCGTCTATCTTGTCGTTGTTGAAATCCTCTCTTTTCAACTGCCGGGTTTCATAACCGATCAGCCGATATTCACTGACCATCGCCGGATTGAATTCAACTTGCAGTTTTACA
>JAAETJ010000023.1 GCA_024228495.1 bacterium
AGCTTGCCGTAGTAGTTTTCGAAATGATCATCTAGCGCCGCCTTGTCGAGCTTGTCATGATCAAAGCCCACCCCCGGAGCCGGCGCCGGTCGGGTACTGGCCCCGGTAGAACGACGTCCCATGCGCAAAATCGTCCATTCTCCGGCCGGGACTGTCCATTTCAGTCTGCCATCTAGCTGCAGGTGATCGGTCAGGTCTATCATCTTGGCGGGATCAATCACGTCTGATTCATCCGGCCTTGGGTAGTTCGCCTGTGTAGGCAGGTAGGGCTTGACGCCTGGCATTGAGGTATAGGGATCGCGTTCGTATAGGGCCTTCTCATTGATATCGTCGATAAGCGGGTTGCAACTGGGAAATGCGTAAAGCACAACATCCTCGTAGAAGTCACTGCGCATCCGGTGCCAGCGCGTACTGCGCTGGCCGGGCACGGGGAGTACAGCGTCGAACTGACCGGGCCCCTTGGTCTCTACGGCGCTGAACACCAGATGCTGCATCGACTGCTCAGCCTTGACCCACGGCCCCCCGCTGCCGGTCCAGCCCGGCCCTGCCCCCAGGGTAATGTCAATGCCCAGGCGCTCGGCGTGACGAACGGCATTGGCAAACAGATCCTGCCACTGATCGCTCATAAAGTCAACCGGCCCGCGCGGCACGCCCACGTTCACTTCCAGAAAGACCAGATTCCCCAGTCCGACCTCTTTCATGGACTCCAAATCCCGAATCATCTCTGTCTCGTTGAGATTGCCGTCCATGAAGTACCAGTACACCCCCGGCCGAGCCGAGTCCGGGGGATTCCGAAAATCGTCTTCAAGTCCCGCGCCACCGGCGACCCTAAGTGACAGCCCAGCGAGCAACGCGATGATCAGATATGATGATTTCATTTCCTAGGTTTCCTTATATGCTAAATGTCATGAAGCAGCCTTTGGCCGCAACCAAATTTGTTGGCCGCAAAAAAGCGCAAAAGGCGCAAAAATGGCTATCGCCCGCATGAAGAGTTCATCTGAAGCGCAACGCTCATAAGATACTGTCAATAAATGAGTTTCGATTAGCCACAATAAAACAATGCATAAAGACAACGTTTTGTTCTTGTAACACAAAACACATGAAAAAGCTATGGCTGAGTTGACCGTCTCAACTTCCCCCCTCCCAAGCTTTGTCGTAAGCTTTGTCGTAAACTTCGTCGCGAGCTTCGTTGTCTTGCAACGCCTTGTGCATCCCGTTTTGATTTGTACGACAATCGACAAAGTTTGCGACAAAGCTCGCGACAAAGAGAAAGGATGACAAACATGCTTAAGTAAGATTCGCGAAACCGAAGCCAGATCGAATTCTCCGACAGGTTCCTGGACCGGGGATGGACAGATGCGTGTGCAGCGTCTTTGTCTGGATTCAACCATCTATCTTTTGCGGTGCGTGCTAACGCCACACATGCGACCGGGACAGTCACCGCTCCCTCTGTGCCAGAATAAGTGAGACAATTCCTTGCCATTAATTAAACTAGAGGGCAAGGAGATTAATATGCCTATGAATGTTATGGATAACGCAAAGAACAAGAGGTTGTTGGCCACGGAGAGAGGTGAGCCGGAGCGTAGCGCAGGCGAGCCGAACGCAGTGGCCAACAACCTGGCGGCGGCCGCGGGGCCCCTCCCGGATCCGGAGGTCTTGGCCAAGTCCCGGCGACGTCGATTCACGCCAGCCTACAAGGCCCGCATTGTCGAAGAAGCCATGGCCTGTACAGGATCGGGACAAATCGGTGCGCTGCTTCGCCGAGAAGGCCTGTATTCCTCAGCACTGACGCTTTGGCGTCGCCAATACCAATCCGGTGCTCTCCAGGGCCTCAAGGACGATAAACGCGGCCGTAAGCGCACGCGTGACGCCCGGGACCAGGAATTGGAACGTCTTGGGCGTGAGATTGAGCGACTGAACAAAAAGCTTAGCCAAGCGGAACTGATCATTGATATTCAAAAAAAAGTTGCAGCTATACTCGGCAATCCGATCGAGACGCCCTCGAACAACGAGGGCAGCTTATGAACATGATTGAACAACATCGTCAGCAGATCGCCACCTTAACGCTGTGTGAGGCCTTGGACGTCCCAAAGGCATCCTTCTACCGGCAACAGGCCCAGAAGGATTCCTCTGCCCCAGTGGTACCGCGTACGCGACCGGAGCATGCTTTGTCAGACTCTGAACAGCAAACAGTGTTGGCGGCATTACATGAACCCCGTTTTGTTGATTTAGCGCCGCCACAGGTCTATGCCCAGCTCCTGGAAGAGGGACGCTATTTGTGTTCTATCCGAACCATGTATCGTCTCTTGGCAGCCAACCATGAGGTTCGAGAACGGCGTGCCGTGGCCTCTCATGTTGTGTACACCAAACCTGAATTGTTAGCCACCAAGTCTAATGAAGTATGGTCATGGGACATCACCAAGTTGAAGGGCCCTGCCAAGTGGACCTACTACTATCTGTACGTCATTTTGGACATCTTTAGCCGCTATGTCGTTGGCTGGATGATCGCAGAAAAAGAGTCGTCCACACTGGCCAAACGCTTGATTACGGAAAGTTGTTACAAGCAAAATATCATTGAGGATCAACTGACACTTCATGCGGATCGTGGCTCATCGATGAAATCCAAGGTGGTTGCTCAGTTGTTGTCCGATATGGGCGTCACTAAGACACATAGCCGCCCGCATGTTTCTAATGACAATCCGTTCTCTGAAAGCCAGTTTAAGACCATGAAGTATCGTCCGGAATTCCCCAAGCATTTCGGATGCATCCAAGATGCTCGGGCATTTTCCGTTGGCTTTTTCCAATGGTATAACCAAGAGCATCGGCACTCAGGTGTGGCTCTCTATACCCCGGGTGACGTTCATTATGACCGAGTGAAAGCCATTCAGAAACGCCGCCAAGCTGCCTTAGACGCCGCTTATCAGCGACATCCCAAACGGTTTGTGCGCAAACCACCTGAGGCAGCATTGCCGCCTCAGGCCGTGTGGATCAACCCACCCAAAGACCCGGAGAAACAAGTCATGAATTAGAGCTTAATTTAAAAAAGGAACTGTCTCATTTTGCTTGACAATTTCCGCCTATGGGATTTATCCCCATTGTTCAGAAAAGCTTCTGAAGACCCTTACTCACAGCGCATGCCAAGCATAACGAAATAACATGACAAGTGAGATTATTAGTAATTCGTTGTTTTCTGGCTAGTCGCTATTTCCTCAAGCCTGGGCAGCATTTTGCTTGCCCTATACAGGCTGAGGTAAGATCAAAGCATACTGCTTGGCACACTTTTTGGCATAGTTAGTGACATTGGCAAGGTCAGCTATACCTAGATTTGCGCTCGTCCAGGGACCGAAGAAACAGGGCTGCAAGCCGCAGCCTACAGCCCGGAACTGAAGGAGGACTACTACGTCCAGCTCATTGGGCCACAAGCCTCCGTGCTCACGGCCCCTGAGTGTCAACATCGAAGCCTGCACTAGGGTTCCACCACCCGATCATAGATCCGTACATCATCGATCAATCCAGACCAGAAGCTACCATACTCAAGTTCTCTGCCGGCTCCGATGTAGATGTCTCCTTTGGCACGCTCCAAGACCTCGACTGAGTCGCGGGCCACCTCAATATCATCCACATAGAGAATTCTGTCAGTTCCATCTCTGACAAAGCCCACACGGTGCCAGTCGCCGTCGGTTATCACTGTATTAGAAATCAATGGCAGTC
>JAAETJ010000024.1 GCA_024228495.1 bacterium
CATCAGAGATCGAACTATTATCAGCCAACGCGGAGAGTCAAAAATATCGGGACCGCGTTGTTGAGATATTAAACAAAGGTTAATGTCATACGAACATGGTTTCAGTGTCTCTCAGATAGACCCTCATCGATTAGCGAATCAAATCCACAACAAGAACGATTCCATCCCAATTTTATCCTCAGGCACGCCATCTCCAATTTGGGCGCTTGCGAAATTCGGCTTGAAACATTTGAAGGTAATGATCCGGCAATCCACTTTTACCGTGTCCTTTCGGCAAGCGTGCATGAACTGCAATAAAATATATGTTACGATCGGTTATCCAACAATCCAAAAGAGGATAACCGATGGAGCCGAAAAATTACTCAACCCCACACCCCACTATCAGCGAAGTCAAAGAGCAATTTAAAACTTGGCGCAGAACCAGAAAAAGTCCCCGGCCGATACCCGCGGAGTTATGGGCGGCTGCTGTAAGCTTAACAGCCAACTATTCCATCCGTCAGATATCCAAAGCGTTGGTTGTTGATTATAGCGCTTTAAAAAAACGTGTGCTCATCAAAAAAAAAGATAGTGCAGCTTCGATGAGCCCGCCAGATTTTATTGAACTGAACCTTGAACCAGCGACAGCTGCATCGGAATGTGTTGTCGAGATGCAAGACATCCTGGGTGCAAAAATGCGGATGCACTTTAGAGGCAAAACGGATTTTGACCTTCTCGAACTTGCCAAAGTATTCTGGAGGAAAAAGCCATGATCCAGGTCACACCGCAGATGCGGATCCTTTTAGCGGTACAGCCGGCGGATTTTAGAAAAGGCATCGACGGTTTGGCTCAAGTATGCCGACAGGTTCTTAAAAAAGATCCGTTTTCAGGATATGTTTTCATTTTCCGTAACAAAAGGGCCACTGCCATCAAGGTGCTCATGTATGATGGGCAAGGCTTCTGGCTGTGTCAGAAACGATTGTCCAAGGGTCGGTTTAACTGGTGGCCGGCTGACAGCAACTCGTGTCTAAGGCAGCTGGCCGTTCATGAGGTGCAGCTTCTAATCTGGAACGGCGAGCTGCAAAAGGCACGGGTGGCACCTTTATTCAAACCCATCGAAAAACCCACTGAAAAATCTTTAAAAAATTGACCCTGCAAACTTGCGTTCCGCTCGGTAGTGTGCTATGTTGCACCTATGAGTTTGCAATTTAGATATCGGGGCAAGGCCGTTACCGACGATGATATTGGCTTTATCCAGCAATTAATTTTAGACAATCCCAACGACAGCCGCTGGGCTTTATCTAAAAAGCTTTGCGGTGCCTGGAATTGGGTTCAGCCCAACGGGACACTTAAAGACATGGTGTGCCGAGGCTTGATGCTTGAGCTCCACCGCGCCGGGCATATTCGGCTGCCGGCCAAAAAGCGTCGTGTCAACAACCCGTTTGTCAACCGTACAAAGCCGGCGAAAGTCACAATTGATCACAGCCCTATTGATGGAAAACTGTCTGAGATCAAACCCCTGCGATTTTGTCAGGTTCGCCGCACAGGGTCCGAGAAGCTGTTTAACAGTCTCATCGAGCACTACCACTATCTGGGTTATTGTCATCCGGTAGGAGAACAGCTTAAATATATCATCTATTCTCAGCAAAGACCCATTGCCTGTCTGGCTTGGTCTTCAGCCCCGCGTCATATCGGCTGCCGGGACCGCTTTATCGGCTGGTCGGCACACAGCCGAAAAGCGCATGTTCATCTGTTGGCCTACAATACCCGATTTTTAATACTGCCCTGGGTTCGGGTTAGCTGCCTGGCATCACACATATTGGCTCGCATGGCCAAAATTGTCTGCCAAGACTGGCAGGCGATCTACCGCCATCCGATCTATTACCTTGAAACTTTTGTGGACAAACAGCGCTTTACCGGAATCTGCTATAAAGCCGCCAACTGGATTTATCTGGGTGATACCACCGGCCGGGGTAAAAATGATCACACCAACAAAGCCAACCGCTCCATAAAAGCAGTATGGGGCTATCCGCTGAGCAAACACTTTCGCACGCTGTTATCGCCGGAGACACCATGAAAGCCCCCGAACGGATCGATCTCAACCTTGAGCAGGTTGATGAGCTTTTAAAGCGTGTCGAATCAGGCTGCCTTCAAGCTGGTGATTATGAAATCATCAAGGCGATGGTACAAACCATTGAGCTGCTAAGCCAGTGTGTGGATGAAAAGGCCACATCGATTAGACGGCTTTTGCGCATGTTGTTTGGTCCCCGCACGGAAAAACTGAAAAATGTGATCAAAGACAAATTAGATTCTTCAAAATCCAGCCAAGAAAATACGACCGATAAAAGCAACAAGCCAAAACCAAAAGGACACGGCCGAAACGCAGCAGCTGACTATACCGGCGCCGAACAGATCAAAGTGGATCACGCAACCTTAAAGCCCAAAGATAACTGCCCTGACTGTTTAAAGGGCATCCTTTATGAAATGAAGGTGCCCAAAGTTGTCGTCCGAATCACCGGCAAAGCACCTATCGGCGCCAAGGTTTACCAGATGCAAAAACTGCGTTGCAATCTGTGTGGTGAAATATTCATCGCCGATACCCCCGCCGGCATCGGGGAGGAAAAATATGATGCGGCTTCGGCTGCCATGATCGCTCTTTTAAAGTACGGCAGCGGTATGCCCTTTTACCGGCTTGAACAACTGCAGGGCAGCTGCG
>JAAETJ010000025.1 GCA_024228495.1 bacterium
AACAAGATAGTCAGAGCCAGACGCAGCCGCAGGCTCCGCCGCATCGGCACCGGCGCAGCCAAAAGAATATCAGGCCGATAGATATCGCAAGCCAAAGCGTTTATTCATTTCCTGATCGACACCAAACACCACCTCCCACCACCCGTTTCAAGTCAACGGGTCCTTACTCTGCAACCCCCCCGGCACGAGTAATTCGAACCCTGGGTTTTGGGTGTAATTTTTTTTTGTTGGGGGTTTAGGTTTGGGTTGTTGTTTATGTTTAGCAGGTTGGATTGATGTTCTTTGAATTTGATATTGACGAGCTGAAGGCGGTGCATCCGCTTCCTGATGGGCTGGTTGACCAGATTGTTAATCGCGATGAGCTGGCGAGCGGGCTGGATAAATCCCATGTGATGATTGATCGCTATCGCAAGGGCGGGATGCCGGTATTGAGCGAAGGGGGGAATGGTCGCTCGTATGAGTTTCAGCTGCATGATTGCTGGGCCTGGTATCATGGAATGAATGCGCATCGCACAGCGCAAAAAGACGAGACCCAGCAGCAAATGGATCTGCTGCGCCGCGCCTTGCTTGGTACTGATTATGACGAGGACATGCTCCGGCTTACACCCAAACAGCAGGCCGAGGAATATGAAGCGCAACGCCGCTATGCGGAAAGCGCTCTTGTTCAGGGAACGCTGGTCAGGGTGTCAGAACAGGTATTGTTGCTGACAACCGTGTTCGGGATCCTGCGCCAGCAATTGCTTGGTCTGCCCGATATCATGGAACGACAGGTCGGTCTGACACCGGACCAGGCGGCAACCATGGATATGGTGGCAAAAGATACACTGGCCTCTATCCATGACAAACTGAAAAACTCAAACCTGGCCATGCTGCGCGAGGATCCGCAACCCGCAAAGAACAACGCATGACGCTGGATCCCCGTCTGGATTATTATCTGAACAAGGGTGTGTTGCCCGGTTTTGTCCAGCCTGCCCAGATCCTGATTGATGCGCTGGAAGTGCTTGCACCAACAATCGATTTGTCGCCGAGTGAATGTGGTGAAGAATACCGGCTTATTGACGGTCTGAAATATGACAACCTGTTGACGCCGTATCTGGTCGAACCGTCAGAGATGACAATCAACCGCCGTTACAAGGCGGTGATATATGTGGGTACCGTTCAAAGTGGCAAAACCACAACCCTGGTCGAAAATACAATTCTGCACCGGATGATTTGCGACCCGTGCGACATCCATGTCACCCAAATGGACAAGGAGGCGGCGGGCCGGTATTCGAGAGGCAAGATCGACAAGATGATCCGGGAATCCGAGGAACTTCGCAATCGGCTGATTGCCCGTGGCGATACATTGGGGAATGTCTTTAACAAGCAATTCAGAGGCAATGCAACGCTTTCGATCGGATGGCCGGTGCCCTCGCAACTGGCATCGCGTGATATTCCGGTGATGATCACCACAGACCGTGACCGCATTGGCGATGATATCGGGGATGAGGGTGACATTTTACCGATGATGCTGGCGCGCAATACCAGGTTTGGTTCCCGTGGTATTTCAATTGTCGAAAGTTCGCCCGGTCGTGACATCAAAGACGAGACCTGGTCGCCCTCGACAATCCATGAAGCGCCGCCATGTGATGGAATTCTGAGCTATTACAATTCGGGAACCAGGGCGCGATATTATTGGAAATGCCCGCATTGTGGCGGCAGGTTTGAACCTGAGTTCAAGCACCTGAAATATGATGATGAGGGTTCGGCGTTTGAACGCGGGCAATCGGTTTATATGGTTTGTCCGCTGGGTAAATGCGGCGGGGTAATCGAGCCGGGAGAAAAATACGACATGAACCAGGCCGCGAACGGGGCGGGATGGTTGCATGAACACAGGGATGGAAAACGCGCCGTACGTCTGGGTCACAAGGATATCCGGCGGGCGCGATATGTGAGCTACTGGCAAAAGGGTCCGGTCGCCGCCTACCAGAACTGGGGCGATATGGTATCTTCA
>JAAETJ010000026.1 GCA_024228495.1 bacterium
AAAATCAATATATTGTATACAAATGGCACCTTATGACAGCTACGTGCTCACTGGGCCTTTTTGGCGCAGCGCCGGACTCGATAGAATGGTTTCAATAATCAGCGCCGGAAATTGTAAAATCGCAGTTTTTCAAGAAAGCTAATCTCCACTTTCTACAAAGCATTGTTTTTGTTGAATTCCGGTCTACGGCTGCGGCGCCCTAGCGCCGGCACGGCCGGAATTAAAATAATTTCCCCTGTAAAATGGAAAACAGCTTTTCAAAGGGCAAAATTACGCTAAAGTGAACAGATGACTAGCGATCTGTTCACTTCTACGGGCGAACGCAAAAATGACAGTTTAGCTCGGATATCATGATAATTGTCATGATATCAGGCCCCGTATAACTCTTAGTTAGCTGCACTCAAGATCCGATGCCTGCACTTGCTCGCCTCTTCGCCGTTCTGCTTGTCGCAGCCGTAGCTGCGTGTGTCTGTGGGCGTGACACGCGACCCGCAGAGCCTACCGCCGTATCCCAGCACCACTTGATCGACTTGCAGTGGCGCCTCACATCCGCTGTCTTCCCGGTCATGCCGGCCGATGGATACCCGATCTCTTTCCATTCGGATGGAGGCCTGGGGACACGGAACCTCGGCCTCGTGAACAGATGGGCGTTCTCGGAGGACGTTCTACGCCTCTATCAGAACGAGCAAGGAGTGCTAGACTTCCATTGGCTTCCAAAGAATGGCGTGTTTCGCTCTTGTTCCGGCACAGCGCGTCCTCCTCTGTTTGTGTTTCCGGTCGGGATGAGTGCCATGGACGTTCAAGGGATCGGATGTGAACATCCACGATCGGTAGCTAACAAGGCGATGCAGACGGACGCCGCTTCGCGACGCCGCTGATCGCCCGAACCGTTAGGTGTTGTAAATCCAAATTGTACTGAGGAGGTACAATGAGTTATAAAACAAAATTCACACTGCTTGGTCTTCCTCTCGTCCATATCGCAACCGGTAAAGTAGAAAATGGGCACCCCAAGAGAGGTATAGCTAAAGGGTGGATTGCCATTGGCGATATTTCTTTTGGAATCATTCTTTCGGTAGGCGGTGCCGCTTTTGGTGGTATCGCTGTTGGAGGGCTTGCTGTCGGCTTATTATCATTTGCTGGTATGGCGATTGGCATTTTAGCGTTTGGTGGCGGTGCCATCGGTATACTTGCTACGGGTGGTGGTGCTGTAGCATGGCATGCCGCAACTGGTGGTTTTGCTATGGCAAATGAATATGCTTTAGGAGGGCAGGCAATCGCTAATCATGCAAACGATATGATTGCAAATAATTATTTTGAAAACAGTAGTTTTTTCTCATTGACCCAGTTAATTGGTGAACATTCGAGGTGGTTTTTATTGCTGTTGGCCATCCCTATAATTCAGAATCTAATCCATAAATGGAAACATCGTGGTTCTCAGGAAAACACTTAACAAGGCGCATAAAGTCGGACATTTTTTGTCCGCTGCGCCCCCAAAAAATGCCGCTTATGCGCGACGTTACCCGATAACGTCTCCATTGGAAGCCAAACATTCAAGATAAGCGCTATTATCATGAGTTCATCATTACCGGGTAACGAGCCTTAAAAATTCAAGATAACGGGTATTATCTTGAATCTTTTTGACAGGGGGTTTAGGGCGGTTTTGGGAGCGTTACCGGGTAACCAAAATCAATATCTTGTGGCCGATCAGCGAACCTGGCTTACTAGATGTTGATTACTTCCGACCCAACACCCGCGACCAGAAACCGAGCGGCCTTAGCTTGTTTTTTGGCTTTGGTACTCGTCCCACATCGCTACGAACAAATCCGACTTTGAGCCTTTCTTGAAGCCGAACCGCTTTCCCGCTTCCAGTGCAAATTCATCGAGAATGTTTTCAGGAACGGAAAATTCGATTTTTCCCTTTTTAGCGGTTTTGTCGCGTGGCGGCGTTCTCAGGTTTGTGTTGGTTACTTGCAGCGCGGGCGGCGTTCCCTTCCCTGCCTTGTCTTTTAGTTTTGAAATATCAGCCATTACGCGACCTCCCTTTCAGCCGCAGCGGCGACCGCATCAATGATATTTTGAGCCATTGCATCAGCGCGTTTTCGCAGCGTTGGGAATGACGTTTCGGTAATAGCCTTACCTTTGTCCATTGCGGTTTTGAAGGCCGAACGGAACGGTATTTCGCCGTCGAGTACCTTGTACGGCGTTTGGCCGAGGTAATCCCTCGCACCCGCAATTTCACGCGCAGAATCGGACGTAATGCATAGAGCAAAAGCGATCTTTGTCGCTGCTATTCCCTCTTTCAGCAAGTTATTTGCGAGAATTACTGAGGGTTGTAGATCGTCTAAGCCCTCGCTCGTCGGAATGATGATCATATCCGAGAACTGACAAGCTTGGCGGGTTTCAGCCGATGAATGCGGTGCGCCGTCGAAGATATACAGATCAAAGTTTTGCGCATCTTTCAGCGCGGTATTTACAGATTTGAAAGCTTCGGCACGTATTTCCGGCTCTATGCCGTTTTCCGCCCTTCTCACAGCCCAATTAACGCTAGTACTTTGCTGTGTATCGAGATCGGCTATTTTTGCCTGTAGACCACCTTTGGCAGCTTCTACGACGATGATCCGTGCAAGGGTTGATTTACCAACCCCGCCTTTTTGCGCGACCATAGCGATTTTATATGTCATAGCATGATATCCTGTTATTCTGGTATCCAGATAGCTGGAAAACATGATAGCAGGTTATCCTGATAACAGGACAGCCGGAAGTCATGATAGAAGGTTATCCCGGTAAAATATTAACAGGTTATCCGGTTTTCTGGTTAACAAATCGAGCCTTACAAAATCCAATGAATGCACCGTCCGCGCTTTTGAGAGCAGGACAGCCGGAACTGCGCCAGAACGCTATCCATTCTTGTTCAATTGCATAAACACTGTCGCGGCCAATATATTTTTTGGCGCGTTC
>JAAETJ010000027.1 GCA_024228495.1 bacterium
CAGAATTTGAGAGAGTTGCGAAATGCCAGATGCATTTGAAGAATTAGAAAAATTTGAGAAGTGTTCAGACGCCGCCATTGCCAAACTATCCCTCTGGCAACAACCAATACGTAGCATCCTCTCTCTCATATACTTATCCGCAGATGGGCAGTACGTCGGAAAGCGCTTCAACCGGAAAGCCCCGCGAGACGACGAGGTAGGAACTGCGATGATCACTCGCATGTCCTACGTCATGAGTTTCTTCAATAAATGTTCGCGCCTGATTGGGGCTGATGTCGATGACGCTCTAAGTATCGTCGACAAGGGGTTCCAAGCCGATGTCGAACAGCTGCTCGGATACGCCCATTTTTGTGAGATTATGCCCTTGGTGCGGCGCGGGTTCTTTTCGGTTGAGCGCCGGACATCTGGCTTCCTCCTCCAGCATCCAAACGATGATTTTGTGAGGCACGAGGAAAACGACATTCTGATGTCGGAGATGGTACTGCCGCATGACTTAATGCCACCTCCATATCCGATCGAACGCTGTGAGCGAATGGTAAAGACTTGGCCAAAAATCCCGGCAGATGATCTAATTAATGTCCTGAAGGAAGCGCATGATCATTACATGGAGAATGTTTTCGAGCTTCCCCTCCTCAGTGAAGATGCATTCGAAGAAAGCTTTGAGTTTGCTCGGGGGGACTTCATCCGGATTCGCGCGGCACTCATGGCGTACGCGGATTTTTGCCTTGGGATGGCTGATGCTGCGGAACTTCTTTCTGCACGTGCCTTTACGCGCCCTCGGCGCACCGCTCTTCAGCGAGAGGTTAGGGAATGGGCGTCGCCGCTCCTGAACAGAAACCACCTAATTGGGGTTACTGCCGGTGTAGCAGGGGTCGATCCTTCCGTGGCAGAAAGAATTGTCAACGTTTTCACTCTCGATTTGGACCAACTCGATAAATCCGGTGTCAATCGGCATTTAAGTGCCGACTTTCACGCGACAAGCCATCTCGCGGGACCGTCTGTAGATCAGCATGCAAGATTGACCCCCTAATTGGGGAGATCGGCGTTCAATTTTGACCCCCTCCCTTGGTTGTGCAGTGTACCTGACATTTGGATCAAAATGTCGGGGTGATATAGGGGATGATTGTTGTGGAAACGATTGCGAAGGTCAGACGGGATCATTTTGTTCATAAGAAAGGCATTAAGCAGATTTGCCGTGATCGCGGTATCTCACGGAATTCAGTACGAAAGATTTTGCGCTCCAAATTAACGGAGTTTCGCTATGACCGATCCGCCCAACCGCTGCCAAAGTTGGGCCTTTTCACAGAACAGCTTGATACGATGTTGAAGGCGAACGAAAGATGTTCGCGCAAAGAACGGCTCACTCTGACGCGTATCCACGATGATCTGCGGCGTGTTGGCTATGACGGCAGTTACGACAGTGTGCGGCGATACGCAAAGCGCTGGAGGAATGAACGCAGCACCGGTTTGGAACATGCGTTTGTACCGTTGAGTTTTGCGCCTGGAGAAGCCTACCAGTTCGACTGGAGCCATGAGATTGTCGTAATGGGTGGTGTGACCAGCAAAGTGAAGGTTGCCCATTTCCGGCTTTGCCACAGCCGCATGCCGTTTCTGGTAGCGTATCCGCGTGAGAAGCAGGAGATAGTTTTTGATGCCCATGACAAGGCATTTGATTTTTTCGGCGGCGCATGTGCACGGGGCATATACGATAATATGCCAACGGCGGTCGATGCGATCCTCAAGGGCAAGGATCGCAAGTTCAATAAAAAGTTCGAACAGATGTGCTCACACCACCTTGTGGAACCTGTCGCCTGTTCTCCAGCGGCGGGTTGGGAGAAAGGACAGGTTGAGAACCAGGTGAAGGTATCGCGCGGGCGGTATTTTGCACCACGATTGAAAGTGGCAAATAACGATGAACTGAATGAGTTATTGTATGAACAGGCCATCGAATACGCCAAAGCGGCCAGACATCCGGAGTTCAAAGACCGGACGATCTATGATGTTTTCCTGGAAGAGCAAATTGCATTGGTGCCGTGCCAGGGTACTTTCAACGGGTTCCATGAGACGACGGTTGCCGTCTCCAAAACCTGCCTGGTGAACTTCGAACGCAATCGCTACAGCGTCTCAGTCACTGCAGCCGGCAAACCGGTGCAACTGCGGGCAACAGCAACCAAGGTCACGCTGTTACAGAACGAGCAGATTGTTGGCGAGCATGAGCGCCGCTTTGGCCGTGACAAAACGATATATGATCCCTGGCATTATGTGCCTATTCTTGAACGCAAACCTGGTGCCATTCGCAATGGTGCGCCTTTCAAGGAACTGGTCTTACCAACGGCGCTGGCAACAATCCGCAAAAGACTATCAGGAACACCGGATGGCGACAGACAGATGGTCGATCTACTTCTGGCTGCCCATGAACAGGGCCTGGATGCTGTTGAGACTGCTTGCCAAACTGCGCTGAATGCGGGACTACGCAGCGCCGATGCGGTGCTGAATATACTGTCGCGCCAGAATGAACCGGATGATCTGCCCGATTGTGTTCCCATCCCGTCGCATCTGCAACTCCACGAAGATCCAATCGCCGATTGTGCACGATATGATCAGATTGCCGTGGAGGCTCATCATGGAGCGCCATGACGTTATTGATATGATGCGGGAGCTCAAACTGTCGGGTATGCGCTTGGCCTATGACGATGTCATGCGCTCTGGCATTCAGCACAAACGAAGTGCCGCAGAGATCCTGGGTGACTTGCTGAAAGCCGAGATCATAGAGAAAACGGCGCGGTCAATCCGTTACCAGATGAGCGCCGCCAAATTCCCGGTTATGAAGACACTTGAAGAATTCGACTTCGATGCGAACCAGCTCAATGAGGAACTTGTACGCAGTTTGCATGGCGGCTTGTTCCTTGATCAGACAAGAAACGCCGTCTTCGTTGGCGGAACCGGCACTGGAAAAACGCACCTGGCAACTGCGATCGGCGCCAATACTGTCAATGCCCGCCACCGGGTCAGATTCTTCAGCGCCGTTGATCTGGTCAATCGCCTTGAGGCTGAGCACCGGGATGGAAAAGCCGGACGCATGACGGACCGTCTGACCCGCGTTGATCTGTTGATCATTGACGAACTCGGTTACCTGCCATTCGCACAATCAGGTGGCCAGCTCCTGTTCCATCTGATCAGCCAGCTCTACGAGCGCACATCAATCATTGTCACTACTAATCTTACCTTCGCTGAATGGCCAACCGTATTCGGTGATGCCAAAATGACAACCGCTCTGCTCGACCGCCTCACGCATCATTGCGACATCGTTGAGACCGGCAATGAAAGCTGGCGTCTTAAACATCGGGGCTGAGTCTGAGCCTAAAATACCCGCTGGCCCTCGATTGCTACGCTATTGGAGGGCTTCGCTGCCTCGGGCCAGCTCACATCCAATAAAGGGGTCAATATTGAACGCCGATAGGGGGTCAAACTTCAATGCCGATTGACACCGCCGGTTTCACGCAGGTGGCGGCGGAAATCAAACCCCGGATCAGAATCCCGTCTGGTCAAGTAGCTGTTAAATTGCACTTGCGTTCGAAAAGAACTTCCCGCTCGCATCAATTCTGCATGCTGTCGCTCCGTATTACGAATTTCTCGCGCTGCTGCTGCGACTTTCGAAACATCAGACTGTGGAACAAACAGCACGCCGTTGGCATCAGCGAATACCATGTCATCAGTTGAAACAAGCCATTGACCTATTTGCACCGATATCAGTGCGTCCGTGGAACGTGGGTCTAGGCGTTGAGGACCTGCGGGAAATGCACCCAAACTAAAAACGGGCAGGTCAATTTTCAGCAATTCGGTCGTATCCCTGTGTGTACCCCATATGACAATACCTGATATGCCCGCCAATTTGGCTTCAAGCGTCACAAGATCGCCAATGCAGCCCTCGTCCCGCCGGCCACCATTGTCGACCACAAGAACATCTCCCGGTGATGA
>JAAETJ010000028.1 GCA_024228495.1 bacterium
AATGCAAAGGCGTCCGCACCACTCGCTTCAGCCATCACTTTCGTAATCGCAGCAGTCAGCGTCGTCTTGCCGTGGTCAACATGGCCAATCGTGCCAATATTGGCATGTGGCTTTGTGCGTTCAAACTTTTCCTTGGACATATCTTCTCACCCTAGCTGAATATCAATTACATCTACATCGTTTCCCATACTTCCTCATCTGGAACATATAGGAGCTTTGTTACCTCTTTCGACCCACATAAACACTTATCGACCATAAATAGCATGGCACGATCTCTTTTGAACCTGCGACAAATGAACGAATTGGAGCGGGTGAAGGGAATCGAACCCTCATCATCAGCTTGGAAGGCTACTGCTCTACCATTGAGCTACACCCGCGAATCACCAATTTGGTGAATGTACGCTGAACCGAACCCGTCACATTTCTCGCCTGACCAAAAACAAAGGAATGGTGGAGGAGGTTGGATTTGAACCAACGTAGGCGTAGCCAACGGGTTTACAGCCCGTCCCCTTTAACCACTCGGGCACTCCTCCCAGTCCAAGTTTTTAATTAGTCTGGATCAAATAAAATCGCCCCGCCAGTTACAGCAGGGGTCAGCGTCCGTTTATGAGGCCATGACCATCGCCTGTCAACCGCAAAATCAGTCAAAAACCAGGGAAACAACACCGTCGGCAAGTTTTGGCTCAAACCATGTTGATTTGGGCGGCATAACCTGCCCGGATTCGGCCACAGCCATCAAGGCATCCATGCTTGTTGCATAAATTGAGAAAGCAACTTCCCAATCCCCGTTGTCGACACGCGTCGAAAGCTCTTCAACCCCCCTGATACCGCCCACAAAATCAATACGGTCGTCCTTGCGAGGATCTCCAACCCTTAACAATGGTTGGATCAAATGAGCGCTCAATAGTGAGATATCGAGGCTTTTAACAGGGTCTTGCGGGATGAGCTGCGGATCAATAATTAGCTCATACCATTGCTTGGCCACATACATGCCGAATTGACCAACTTTAGATGGCTTTACGGGGAGGTCAGACTTACTCACATTGAAGCTCTTGCCAATAGAGGATAATAGCTCTTCAACAGAAAGACCATTGAGGTCTTTCACCAATCGGTTGTAATCCAGTATTTTCATCTCATGATGAGGGAATATAACAGACAAGAAGCTATGGTGAATGGCATCTGCATCACCACCTCGCGAGGCACTGATTCGTGAAGCTGAAGCGGAGCGATGGTGACCATCGGCGATATAGACCGCTGGCAAAGCTTCAAATCCATCAGAAAGAGCCTCGATAGTCTCGCTGGCACTGATAACCCAGAGTTGATGGCGCACCCCATCAGCACTGGTCACATCCATGTCAGCCTTGCTCATGGTTGCATCCTTAATGATCGCATCCAGGTGCGGAGCATCGGGATAGGCCATCATCACCGGACCGGTCTGAGCGTTTACCGCCTCGATCTGACGTACCCGATCATCTTCTTTGACCGGCCGTGTATATTCATGCTTGCGTATCCGATTGGTATCATAGTCGGCAACAGACGCCGCTGCGACCAGTCCTGTCATAACAACTTCTCCCCAGGTCAGGCGATAGGCGTAGTAGCTGGGGGTTTGCTCTTGTTGCAATAGTTTCTTATCCACAAGCATGGCCATATTGCTGGCCGCCATCGCATAGACCTGTGGATCGTAGGGAGAAATATCTTCTGGTAGATCAATCTCGGGCTTTGAGATATGCAGGAAGCTATGGGGTTTACCACGGACCTGTTCGCGCGCTTCGGCACTCGAAAGCACATCATAGGGAGGCGCAAGCACTTCATCGCCATGTCCCTTTGCTGGTCGTAATCCTTGAAAGGGCCTGATCAAAGTCACATGCATTCTCCTTGCTAAGGTCGGGAAACTCATTTCTCTATAACACGAAGGGAGAACACCAATGCCACATAAAGGTCAAGGCCCAATTCTAATTGCCGGACAAACGACCAGTGGAAAATCTGGCCTGGCGCTGAAGCTCGCGCATGAATTGGATGGGGTGATCGTCAATGCGGACAGCATGCAGATCTATGAAGAACTGCAAATTTTATCGGCCCGCCCCAGCAAGGAAGAGATGCAAGGGCTGCCCCACAAACTCTATGGTCACATAAAAGCCCGCACCCCCTACTCTGTTGGCCACTGGCTGCTTGAAATCGAAACAACCCTGAACGATATCGCCAATGAGGGCAAACGCGCCATCATTATTGGAGGAACCGGTCTCTATTTCAAGGCCCTGCTGGAGGGCCTATCTCCGGTCCCCGAAATTTTTGATCACTTCCGCGACAAGTGGCGACAACGCGCTCTTGACCCAACTTACGATCTCCATGCAAGGCTCAAGCTTGATGACCCCGAAATGGCCGAACGCCTAATGCCCAGCGACCGTCAAAGGCTGGCGCGCGCGCTTGAGGTAATAAATGGCACTGGTAAATCACTACTCTATTGGCAAAAACAACCTAACAAGGGGGGGCTTATTAACGCCGATGAGTGTGTAAAGCTGGCGATCTACGTTGAACGAGCGGATCTCTATGCGAGATGCGATCAAAGATTCGATGAAATGATCAGTGCTGGAGCAATCGACGAAGTCTCCAGACTGCTTGATCTGCAACTTCCCTCTACACTTCCCTCAATGCGCGCCCTTGGCGTGCGCCCTCTGGCTGCTTTTCTGGCTGGAGACTACTCAATCAAGGACGCCGTGGAAAAAGCAAAAACAGAAACCCGACAATATGCCAAACGACAAAGCACATGGCTAAAAAGTAATATGATTACATGGAAGAGCATAAATTTGAAAGAAATGCAAAGAAAGGAGGTAGATTTATTTTCATTAATTTAAAAAAAACCTTGACCTCACGCCTGCGACTCGATAATTTTCCGCCACTCACGCCCTGAAAACCGACATAAAAATTTCAGTGGAATTCTTGCGACGGTTGGATATGATGACTTTTACGACCGGTCGCAAAAAAATCTTTAGCGTCTAGTCATATGTGCTTGAAAATACGGCAAACATGCCGTTTCCTTAATGGAATCAGTGCGAGAACAAATAGAGTATAAAACACAATCACCTGCGGGTGAAAAAACAATAAGGTGAGAAGTGTGATGGCACGCGAATTTACAGGGGCTGAAATCGTCATCAAAGCGTTGGCGGAGCAAGGTGTTGAACATCTCTTTGGATATCCAGGTGGTGCCGTGCTACCAATCTATGATGAGATCTTCCAGCAAAACAGTTTCCAACATATTCTTGTCCGCCATGAACAAGGCGCCCTGCATGCTGCTGAAGGCTATGCGAGATCAACCGGCGAAGTAGGTGTTGCCCTTGTGACCTCTGGCCCTGGCGCAACAAATGCGGTCACCGGCCTCACGGACGCCATGCTCGACAGTATTCCGCTGATTTGCATTACCGGTCAGGTGCCCACAGCTTTGATTGGCATGGATGCCTTTCAAGAAGCCGATGTCGTTGGCATCACACGCCCCTGCACCAAGCACAATTATCTCGTCAAACATATCGATGATCTGGCAAAAACCATTCACGAAGCCTTTTATATTGCCCGTACAGGGCGCCCCGGCCCCGTTGTCATCGATATTCCTAAAGATATCCAATTTGCGTCAGGCCCCTATCAAAGTCCAAAAAAAGTCGGACACTCAACCTATCGCCCACAACTCAAGGGGGATCAAAACGATATTCGCAAGGCCGTTGAACTCATAGCGGCAGCCAAAAGGCCCGTTTTTTATACGGGTGGGGGCGTCATAAATTCTGGATCTGCTGCCTCACAGCTGTTGATCGAACTCGTCAAAATGACAGATATTCCCATCACATCCACCTTGATGGGTCTTGGTGCTTTTCCAGCATCTGAGAGGCAATGGCTCGGTATGCTTGGTATGCACGGAACCTATGAAGCCAATCTCGCCATGCATGATTGTGATTTGATGATCAATATTGGTGCGCGCTTTGATGATCGGATCACAGGGCGTCTTGACGCATTCTCACCAAACTCCACTAAAATCCACGTCGATATCGACAAATCCTCCATCAACAAGACCGTCAAGGTAGATCTGCCGATCATTGGTGATGTGGCTCATGTTCTGGAAGACTTGTTGCGTATCTGGAAAGACAAGTCTCCCAAGCAGAACAGTAAGGCACGGGCTGCCTGGTGGCAGCAGATTGACCGTTGGCGCGAGAAAAAATGCCTGAGTTACAAACCTGATGCAGAGAAAATCATGCCGCAACTAGCGATTGAACGTCTCTATGAGCTGACCAAGCACGAAGACACCTACATCACCACCGAAGTTGGCCAGCATCAAATGTGGGCTGCTCAATATTACAGGTTTGAAGAACCCAAGCGGTTTATGACCTCAGGGGGGCTTGGCACAATGGGCTATGGCTTACCGGCAGCACTTGGCGTACAAGTTGCGCACCCCGATAGTCTGGTTATTGATATTGGCGGAGATGGCTCCGTTCAAATGACCATGCAGGAGATGTCGACTGCAGTGCAACATGGCCTGCCCATAAAAATATTCATTTTGAACAACAGCTATCTTGGCATGGTTCGCCAATGGCAGGAATTACTACATGGCGGACGCTATTCGCACTCTTATTCGGAAGCAATCCCAGATTTCGTAAAGCTGGCAGAGGCTTATGGCGGCGTTGGTATCAGGGCTGAAAAACCAGATGAGCTTGATGACGCCATTAAAGAAATGATTTCGGTCGACAAGCCCGTCCTGTTCGATTGCATGGTACAAAATCTGGCCAATTGCTTCCCCATGATCCCATCAGGCGAAGCACATAATCATATGTTACTGGCAGACAGTGAAGATATCGGCAGCGCCATCAGCGAAAAAGGCAAGGTACTTGTCTAATTCTCCCGTACATGTTCTATCAATCGGCCTCACACAAGGCCGCAAATCAAATTCGAGTGGAAGGTTATTCTCGTGAACACCCCTCAGCAAACCGTAGGTTCTGCATATTTCATTACCAAAGACTCGGACAAGGAAGAAAGCCATACGCTTTCAGTTCTCGTCGATAATGAACCAGGCGTTCTGGCCCGCGTCATTGGCCTGATCGCCGGGCGTGGCTACAATATTGACAGCTTGACAGTTTCCGAGATATCGCATCAAAAACATATCTCTCGCATTACCCTTGTAACGATTGGTACGCCTCAGGTGATCGAACAGATAACCCATCAACTTGAACGTTTGATCCCTGTTCACAGAGTCTACGACCTAACGGCGGGAGGCCCACATATCGAACGCGAGCTAGCCCTCGTCAAAGTAATCGGCAAAGGCGACGCCCGCGTTGAAGCCTTGCGTCTTGCCGAGGCTTTCAGGGCCCTGGTTGCAGATGCCTCGACCGAGCATTTCGTCTTTCAAATCACCGGGCGTCCCACAAAAATCGACCAGTTCATCTCACTAATGAAGCCGCTTGGCCTCGTCAATGTGGCCCGAACCGGTATTGCTGCGGTGTCCCGGGGAGCCGAGCAGATCTAAGGCAGACATTGCTTTATGCTTTTTGGCTTGCCAGAAATGCCTTTAAGCAGTTAGTTCATGGCGACAATCAATTACCCCTTTTTCAACCAAACGTGAAAACAGTCAAACCAAAGGTGAATTATGCGCGTATATTATGATCGTGATGCAGATCTAAATCTCATCAAAGGCAAGAAGGTAGCCATTATTGGATATGGTTCACAGGGGCACGCCCATGCGCTGAACCTTAAAGACAGTGGTGCGAGCGACGTAGTCGTTGCTCTGCGCTCCAGCTCCCATTCTGTAAAAAAAGCCGAGGGCGAAGGCCTGAAGGTCATGAGTGTTGCGGACGCTGCCAAATGGTCTGATGTAATGATGATGCTGACGCCGGACGAATTGCAGGCAGATATCTATTACGAACACCTGCATGACAATATGAATGATGGTGCGGCTCTATTGTTCGCTCATGGTCTTAACATCCATTTCAATCTTATCGAACCACGCAAAGACCTCGATATTTTGATGGTCGCACCAAAAGGCCCTGGCCACACCGTACGCGGCGAATATAAGCGCGGAGCCGGTGTGCCCTGCCTTATCGCCGTTCACCAGGACGCAACAGGCAACGCCCACGATATCGCACTGTCCTATGCCTCTGCCATTGGTGGCGGCCGCGCCGGTGTTATCGAAACGAATTTTCGTGAAGAATGTGAAACTGATCTATTTGGTGAACAAGCCGTCCTTTGTGGCGGTGCCGTTGAACTCATGCGTGCAGGTTTTGAAACGCTGGTCGAAGCTGGATACGCTCCGGAAATGGCCTATTTTGAATGCGTGCATGAAATGAAACTGATTGTTGATCTGATCTATGAAGGCGGTATCGCCAACATGAATTATTCGATCTCCAACACGGCTGAATATGGCGAATATGTTTCTGGACCACGCGTGATCACGCCTGATACCAAAGCGGCCATGAAAGAAGTTCTCAACGATATCCAGAATGGTAAATTCGTCAAGGACTGGATGGTGGAGAACAAGGTCCGCCAGACTGGCTTTAAAGCCATGCGCAACAAATGTGATGAGCATCCGGTCGAAGAAATTGGCGCCAAATTGCGCGCCATGATGCCATGGATCTCTGAAGGTCGTATGGTCGACAAGGAAAAAAACTAGTCCCTCTTTGCCTTTCGCTTATTGAGAGCACCCCTTGCCACTTGGTGAGGGGTGTTTTTTATCCTATCGCCATCGTTGAAATCAGCAAACCTGTGATCATGCCCATGATAATGGAAATACATTTGAAGCTATTGAGGCTATTGGATTGATTTGTGCTGTCTATTTGATACATGGCCCTGTTCCTCTTTGATTTGAATTCTTGACTGGTTAGTCGCATCAAGCTCCTGAATGGTTCAATCAGAGTATGGAAAAGGCAGATGTTCTTTCTGTGATGTGCGTCACAATATAAAAAAAGGCCCCGCACCTGCGGAACCCTTTCATTCTAGCTAAATAACATGTCATAGACGCCTAATTAGCCAAGGGACTCCAATATTCTGACTCGCATATAAACATCAAACAACCCGTCACCTTCATGCGGCCATCAACCATCAATGTCATCGAGCCATTATAGGTCGAACCGCCCCTTTGGGGGTCATAAACACGGCCCTTCCATTTATTGCTATGGGTTTGCTGCATATTATAAGCCACCGGCAATCCAATAATTGGACGCTTGCGCATGCTGGTATCACCATTATTACTATCCACCAGCGGTTTTCCGCCACTGTCATTGGGCTGACGCAGCCATACGATGCGGGCGCACAAAGTGCCGCCACCACATACAGCCACTTTCATTTTGGCCTGGCCTTTTTGATCAAGCCACATGCCTTTGGCACCTTTGGCATTGACCTGACCAGTAAAACCGATCAATGCCGCCATCATCAACACACTTGTAAATATTTTCATGTTCTACTCCACCCCGTCCTTTTGGTCGGTTCCAATAAAATTGGGGCTGTCTTACCATAGCAATCTTGTGACAAGCAAATGCTTGTCTCCAATAGCTAGGGAAAATTATGCGGCTATTCAATGGCAATCGAGTTTGAGAGTTAATCTGAATCCTGCACTATTTGGCGCTTTCTAGAATGGCTGCAACACCCATCCCGCCTGCTGTGCAGATCGAAATAAGCCCCTTGCCAGAGTCTTTTTCATGCAATTGCTTGGCAAGCAAGGATAGAATACGCCCACCAGTTGCTGCAAATGGATGGCCATAGGCAAGGCTTGAGCCTTTGACATTCATCTTGCTAAGATCAATACTTCCCAGAGCCTTGCTGGCCCCTAGTACATTCTTGCAATAGTCGGCATCCTCGAAGGATTTCAATGTGCACAAGACCTGCGCCGCGAAGGCTTCATGGATCTCGTAAAGGTCAAAATCCTGCAAGGCCATATCATTGCGTGTCAACAGATCGGCAATAGCGACTGTTGGCGCCATCAGCAAGCCATCCCCCGCAACAAAATCAACGGCAGAGGTCTGCGCGTCCACAAGCCAAGCCAGAACTGGCAGATTATGCTTCTTTGCCCATTCTTCGGAAGCCAACAAGGTGGCCGAAGCCCCATCTGTCAGCGGCGTCGAATTGGCAGCCGTCAAAGTACCCTTGGAGGAACGATCAAATGCTGTACGCAATTCGGCCAGTTTTTCAAGGGACGTATCGCTGCGTATATTATTGTCGCGATATACCCCGGCGCAAGGCACGATCAGATCATCATGAAAGCCCTCGTCAAAGGCTTTTGAAGCATTCATATGGCTGTTATAGGCGAGCTCATCTTGGGCGGTACGTTCAATGGACCATTCCTTGGCCATCAATTCGCAATGTTGTCCCATCGACAGGTGGGTGCGAGGTTCGTCGGTCGAAGGCGCATCAGGACCCAGTTCGCGCAGTTTCATACCCTTAAAGGCGCGCAGCTTTTGCATGAAGGAGCGCCCCCGCGACGCGGCGACCAGCCGTTGGGCAAATTTGCGTCGGAACACAATGGCAGCGTCTGACGTTGTATCGGAGCCAGCAGCGATCCCACATTCGATCTGACCACTGGCGATTTTTGCGCCAATGCCCATGGCAGCCTGCAAACTCGTGCCACAAGCTTGCATCATGGTGATACCTGGCGTTGAAGGTGCCAGCCTCGTCCCGACCACAGCTTCACGAGCCAGATTCCAGTCTTTGGCATGGGTCACAACCGCTCCAGCCACCACCTCATCAATGTGTTTACCATTCAGACCAAACCGGTCGCTTATCCCTTGCAGGACAGTGGTGAGCATATCAAGATTGGTTAAATCGGCATACATAGTATGGGAGCGACAAAAAGGTGTTCTTACACCTCCAATCACGGCGACCCGGCGAAGCGTTTTCTCGACCATCTATTCACTGGCTCCCATATCACTATTGTTCTTTTTTTCGTCGCTGGCCTTCTTTTTGAGATTACGGTCGTAATGAATAGGCCCCCCGCGGAAGGGTGCAAAACCAGTTCCAAAAATAACCCCGGCATCAGCAAGGTCAGCATTTTTGACGATTTTCTCGCGCACCACCTTGCGGCTCTCATCTACCAATGTCCGCAATAATTCGCGCCCCAATTTCTCAAGATCATGATCATGGGGATCAATCTCTTCTTTTACCGGCTTGCCATCGCTCCATTTGTAGAACCCCTGCCCGGTCTTTTTGCCAAGCTTGCCGCTCGACACCAAACGATCCAGATCACCTCCATCAGGAGGAGATATTTTGAGATTTTCACCCACGTTGGTGATGATATCAAGCCCCACAACATCCGACAATTCAATCGGCCCCATGGGCATACCAAAATCAAGTGCCGCCTGATCAAGTATCTCAGCCTTCATACCATCATGATACCGCCCAATGGCGACCATCATATAAGGAGCCAGCACCCGATTGACGAGGAAACCTGGCGCACTCGCAACTTTAAGCGGCGATTTCTTGATGCGTGCTACAAAGGCTGCCCCCTTATTGACGGCCTCTTCATCGCTATCCTTGCCATGAATCACTTCCACGAGCGGCATCTTGGCAACGGGATTGAAGAAATGCAGACCAATCAGTTCAGAAGGATTTTTAAGCCCCTTGGCGATATCCTCGATTTTCAGCGAGGAAGTATTTGTCGCCAATACCGCACTTGGCTTCATCGACTTTTCGATGGAAGACAAGACTTTCTGCTTCACTTCGAGCACTTCGACAATCGCCTCTATAATGACATCGGCGCGCGGAATATGCTTGCCGTCCGGATCAGCGATGAGTCGCGCCATGGCGGCATCGACAGCCTGTTTCTTGCGCAGGCGTTTCTTGAACAGTTTCTTGGCGCGCTGGCGTGCTTTTTCAATCTGTTCTGGATCAAGATCTTGCAAGCTGGCTTCCATACCGCTAACAACGCACCAAGCGGCAATATCTCCGCCCATCAATCCTGCACCAACCACATGCACGCGTGATGGTTTAAAGCGCTTGTCACCGGCTTCCGCCTTCAGCAGCTCCGACAATTTGAACACGCGGCGCAAATTTCGCGATGTATCAGAAGCCATCAGCGGCGCGAACACATTGGTCTCTTCTGTACGCAAGCGTTTTTTGCTGTCGCCATATTGCTCGAACATATCAATAAGTCTGAATGGCGCTGGATAATGGTCTTCTCGTACTTTCGCCGATGTCTGCTTACGCATCTGATTGGCAAGAAACTTGCGCGCCGGTTTTAACAACATGAGCTTTTTTGCAAACGATAACGGCTTGGATTTACGGCCCAACAATACAGCCTTGCGGGCGGCCCAGCGCAGATTATGCTGAGTGCTCACCAACTGATCCACCAAGCCCATGCCCTTAGCCACATTGGAACGCAGCATGCGCCCGGTCAGCATAGTCGTCATAGCCCCCATGGGGCCAGCGGTATGGATCGAGCGAAGCGTTCCGTGCAGTCCTGGGATTATACCAAGCTTGACCTCGGGGAAACCAAGTCTTGTACCATTATCGCGCGTCGCGATACGATAATGGCAGGCCAGTGCAAATTCCAGCCCGCCACCAAGACAATAGCCGTGAATGGCCGCAATAACTGGCACTCGCAGATTTTCGACTTGATCTAAAAGATTGATTGCTGGTTCCAGAAAATTGCGGACATCGCGATCCGTCTTCATTTGCTCGAACTCGCGGATATCTGCGCCCGCGACCCAGTTATTGTGCTTGCCCGAAATGAACACCAGCCCCAAGATCTCTCCCAGATTAGCTGCATTTTCCGCCTCATCGACAATCTTTCCCAATTCCTCGAAGGGACGTTTACCCAACGTGTTCATGCTCTCATTTTGCCGGTCAAACGTGGCCCACGCGATGCCTTCTGCATCTACTTCGTAGCGCCAGTCTTTAAGTGTATTGAGTTTTGCCGTCATGTTTTATTATTCCGCTGCCACTTTTTTTTGTTTCTCAGTTTCCGAGCGTCCAGTTTTGCTCCTGGCGGTTTTATAATGAGGAATAACCTCATCAGGGGTAAATTGATCAACCGCAATCACTTTGTTGATCAATTCATCAAGCTCACGCAGATCTTCTGCCTCGTGCGCGGTGACGATCTTTTGATCGACCGCTTGCTGGAACCAGTCAGACCCGTAATAACGTTGTATCTTGCCACTGCGCACCCCTTTTTCGATTGCCTTTTCGGCGCGTTCCAGCGAGACGGCTAATTTAATCGTATATTCAAGGATGCCTGTAATGTCCTCCAGGTTTTCGTTGATATAAATTTCACTAGTCAAACGATCGCGGACATCACCAGGCTGTACTGCCAAAGCAGCGACCTTCTTGCCTAATCGGTCACTGGCTGGTTTGCTTCGAATGCCCAAGGGCAGAGCGACAAGTTTCATGATATAGGCGGCGGGACGAATAGGGAAATTATCGATCACCCCCTGAATGGCGGTTTCAAACCTGTGCAAAGAATTTCTCGCACATAATTCAACAATCAACAAATCTCTTGAAAGCTCGCCATCGTCCTCGTAACGTTTCAGGATAGCCGACAGGAAATACAGCTCGGACAAGGCATCGGCCATACGTCCGGTAATTTTCTGCTTTGTCTTGAGGTCGCCTGCCAAGATGCCTACCGTCAAATCAGCAACAAATGCGAAGGAGCGAGATGCGCGGCTTAGCTGACGATACCATTGCTCAGTTTCAGTGGCATGCCCCGGCCCCTTGGCAAATTTGGAACCAGAAAAATTATGCAGGATTGAGGCCGTCGCATTGGCAAGCGACCATCTAAGATGAGCATAAAAGGCTTCTTCGAAATCTTCAAAACCACGATCAATATTTTTATCCTGAAGCGCTTCGGTTTCCTTGAACAGATAAGGGTGACAGCGCAAGGCTCCTTGAGAAAAGGTGATCAGGGTGCGCGTCAAAATATTTGCACCTTCAACGGTGATACCAACGGGAACAGATTGATAGGCCGCCTGCAGATAGTTCGATGGACCATCGCAAATGGCTCGCCCACCGTGAATATCCATTGCGTCCGTGACGCACTGGCGCATACGCTCGGTGGAGCTATATTTCAACAAGGCGGAAATCACCGACGGCTTTTGCCCGTCTCCTACCATTGCCGCCGTCATGGCTCTGGCCGCTTCAACGGCATAGGCTTGTTCAATGATACGAGTCATGGGCTCTTCGACGCCCTCCATGACACTGATCGGTATGGAAAACTGACGGCGCAGACGCGCATAGGCAGTCGTTGTACGCAGCACTGACTTGATCGCAGAGGTGCTGGTCGCTGGTAGCGAAATCGCCCGGCCAACGGCCAGACATTCCATCAACATACCCCAGCCGCGCCCGACCATGTCACGTCCACCAATGATAAAGTCCATCGGGATAAACACGTCATCACCAGACGTGGGACCATTTGGAAACAGATTGCCACCCGGCAAATGTCGATTGCCAATCACCACGCCTTTATGGCTGGCCGGAATCAACGCCAGGGTAATGCCAATATCTTCTTTGTCGAGTTCGAGCAGATTATCCGGATCAAACAGATTGAACGCCAGGCCAAGCAGCGTTGCCTTGGGAGCCAGTGTAATATAGCGCTTGTTCCAGGTAACGCGCATGCCAAGCGTCTTTTTACCTTTGTAAGTTTTCTCACATACGATGCCAATATCGCGCATAGACGCTGCATCAGAACCAGCATTCGGGCTGGTAAGCGCGAAACACGGCACTTCCTGACCTTTGGCAAGGCGTGGCAAATAATATTCCTGTTGCTCACTGGTGCCATATTTTTCCACCAGCTCACCAGGTCCTAACGAATTGGGGACCATGCAAATAATCGCAATATCAGGACTTCTGGAGGCGATTTTACCTAGTATCAGAGATTGCGCCTGCGCTGAAAAACCAAGCCCGCCATGCTCCTTCGAGATCAACATTCCCCAAAAACCGTTTTTCTTGATGAAATTCCAGACTTTGGGCGTCACATCCCGGCGGCTGTGACGCATGTCCCAATCATTGGTCATCTCGCACAGCTTTTCTGTGGGGCCATCGAGAAAGTCACGCTCCTCCGAAGATAGCTGAACAGGAGGAATGGCCTTTAGCTTCGCCCAGTCTGGAGTGCCTGAAAACAATTCAGCGTCCCAGCCAACGGTCCCAGCCGCCAACGCCTCACGTTCAGTATCGGAGATTGCAGGAAAGGTTCGGCGCAGGCTGTCAAAAAGTGGTCTTGCTATAAATTGACAACGCACAAATGGCACCGCAAGAGCCGCGAGCACTATTCCAGGCACCAGCAACAAAACATGAGCCAACAGGCCAACGTCATAGACTGCCAGAATAGTAGATACGGCACAAAGAGCAAAGACGGCCCACACCCACATCGGTACTTTATTGAGAGCCAGTACACAAAAAACGGCAACAATGATTCCAAATAGGAGAATAGCGGTCATCTTCTCAACTCCTGAAATTGTGCGAAATATCTAGTTGTTAAATAAGTTACTGAGCCCATTGTCGCCAACTAAATGCCTGACGAATAGTCAATAATCCATGAGGCAAGTGAGGAAATTAAGAATCCTCCCACTGGCTCTTTTTATTTTTACAATAATTGACGCCACGAAACCACATAAAACACACAAAAATCCAATATTCTTTATCATGTTCTCACAATTATTATATTGTAACTTGCTAATATCAGCAGTTTCTAATAATCTAATCCGAGAGAGTGGTTGTTCTCACAAGGCGAATTGATCATCGGTTTTTTGTTGATTAACCGGTAATTTTTCAACAAGATGTAACGGCAATGTTTTGTATGCATAATGTGACAAGGCAGCGAGCAATAATAACAGGAATTTGATTACATGGGCTCTCCCGACAAAACAGATGACTTCAAAGAAGATGTCGATGGCGAGAACGAGGGAGCCGAAATGATCAGCGGTATGAGATGTGCAGCTGACAAAGCTGCCGAATTGCTTCGCTGTATCGGCAGTCCCTATCGCCTGCTTATCCTTTGCCTTTTGATGGAAAAGGAACAGACCGTCTCCGAAATCTGCGAAGCTATTGGTGCACGCCAGAGTTTAACCTCTCAGCACCTGACCCGTTTGCGGCTGGATGGTCTGGTGGAAGCCGAACGCCGTGGTCACTTTGTCATCTATTCTTTAACAGACACTGTCACCAAAGAAATCATCTCAACACTTCACAAGCATTTTTGTGCGGATAGTACCGAAAACAGCACTTGCTAATCAAGCAGGAGTTCCGCCAGAAAAACCTTGCAATTCAACTCTGTGTCAAGGGGTGGGTTTTTGCTGCGCAGGAGCGAGCTGTTAAATTAACATGGTGTGAAAATGAGGGCCAAAACTATCCCTCTCCCCCCTACCCCTTGGCGAACATGTCGCCGGTAATTTCATCATACCATTTCAGTGATTCCTTGAAATTGTTGGCCCTCATCCCCTTGTCTTCCTTGACATCAGAAATAAATGAGGTTCGTTGCTCGACCAATTCCTTGCCAGCCGTATAGCTGGCCCCCGACTTGATAGCATTATTTGTGGATAACAATGACCAACAGGCATTGCGATAACGTGGAGGAAATAGTTTGCTCCCGGTCAGTTGGGCGGCAATCGCATTGGCAACGATCTGTGCTTGAGAATTGGCCGACGATGCTGATTTGGGCATACTGTTTGCCATTGCGACATCTCCTAACACAAAAATATCTCGCACCAGTTTGGACGTAAAACTGTCGGGCTTGATCGGACACCAATCCCCGTCCGTACATCCAGCCCTGGCAGCAATCACAGAGGCGCGCTGCGGCGGGATAATATTCACCACATCCGCTTTCATTTTGTCGCCATTTCTGGTGACAACACTCATCTCATTGGCGATGACTTTCACGACCCCACCATGTTTGTCCCCGGGGAGCCACTCCACATAGTCTTTATATTCTGTACTCCAGACTTCTTCAAACAGTTCCATTTGCGGGAACAACGATTTGCTATCGAGTATAATCAGCTTTGAGGCTGGCTTGTAATGCTTCAGGTAATGAGCAATCAGTGTCGCACGCTCATAAGGAGCCGAGGGACAGCGATAGGGATTGCCAGGAGCCGATATAACGACAATGCCACCATCCTTCATATCCAGCAATTGACGGCGCAAGTTATGAGTTTGTGCCCCCGCCACCCAAGCGTGCGGCATGATTTTGGCAACATCTTGACTATAGCCCTCAATGGCCTTGTAATTCATGTCGATGCCAGGAGAGAGTACCAGCTTGTCATAGGAAATCGTCCCACCAGCTTTTAGCGACACCGTTTTCCTGTCAGGATCAATGTCATTAGCGAAATCATATATGACCTTCACACCTATTTTTTTCAAACCTTCATAATTATGCCGGAGCGAATTCATGGAGCGGAAGCCGCCAATAAAATGATTGGAAAAGAAGCAGCTCGTATAGATGGCATTGGGCTCAATAAGGGTTACATCTATTTTATTGGAGCTTTTCTTTACATGATGAGCAACACTTGCCCCACCTGCCCCGCCACCGACGATCACAACGCGGGCGCGCGCTTTTCCCTTGGCCATTGCGGATCGCGTAATGCCCACACCGCTCGTCAGTCCTGCAGCTACCACATTTCCCAGTAATCGATTAAATGAACGCCTGTTTAAATCCGCCATTGAGCCGCTTTTAAAGACCTTTTTGTGTTATGAAAATGATCCCAATCCATCACGAATGATGATAAGGGGATCGGAGATTCGATTGAGAATTCAACAAAGAACATGCTAAGTTAAAAAAGGGGCAAATTAATGACTTGATCAATGTGTACAGCGGCGATCAATTCTAGTTCATTACGCCATTGGTTCCCTTGTTGGCCTGACCTTCGCCGCGATACCCATGCTTCTTCAACATGGGATTGAGCAAACCCCAAAAAAAATCATCGGAAATGTAGCCGGTGAGGCGTCCAACTTCCTTGCCATCCTTATACAGAACAAAGGTCGGGGTAAAGACAACTGGCCGGACATTGGGAACATCGTCGTCATGGTGAATGTCGACTTTGCTCAAGGGCGCAAATTTACCTTCTCGTGTTTTGTGATAGGACACGCCGATATTGGCATCCCATATTTCACAATAGGAACAGGCTTCTTGTTCAAACATAATGAGGGCCAAGCCCTTTGACGGGACGGCTAAAGAGGCATCGACAGCCTTTGAGGATATGATCGGCAACAAGACGAAGAAGGCCATCAAACCAGCAATAAAACACCCACCCAGCAAGATTCTTTGTTTCTTCATCATTCCGCCCTGTATCTAATGAACCAGATTCCAGCAGCTATTTCGGCTTGCGCCGTGCGCAGACTGATTTCTTGTTTTTGCATTCATACATCAAATTGTACACCACTCGCAAATCACATCAACGTGTAACAATTTGCACTAAATATCAAACTTGTGATATAGAAGAAATGGAGATTGGAATGTTAGATTCAATTTCTGCGATCTCCTGCTTTGTTGTGAGATCCAATAAAAATAAATTGTAGGCTAACTATATTTGAATAAGAACCTTGGCAAAGATCAAATGAATAATACGCGTAAGAGGGATTATTTACGCTTGTAATCGAAGGTGATCATAAGGGCATTGCCGTAATGTGTCCGCCTTGTTAGTATTTGTGAGACCAACAATAATAAGCACTGGTCGCAATATTGTCTCATTGGTTTTATAGCCAGAGGCAGGAAAAACTGGCCATATCGAGAAAACCAGACAGAGAGGAACAAATGACGGATAAAATCCAAATTGAGGTCGTTAACAGACGTACCTTCGTCCTTGGCGCATCAGCCGCGGCAGCGCTTGTCGCACTTGCCCCATTAGGAAGCACACCAGCCAGCGCGAAGGCTTGGGGAGACTATTTGAAAGAAGCCATCAAAGGGGCCACCCCGGTTGAAGGCAAAGTCAAAATTGATCTGCCCGAAATTGCAGAGAACGGCAACACCGTTCCTTACAAAGTCAATGTGGAAAGCCCCATGAGCGATGCTGATCACGTAACAGATGTACATGTCTATGCAACCGGCAATCCCGGACCACAGGTCATCAGCGCCAAGTTTACTCCCATGAGCGGTAAAGCTTATGTCAAAGGCCGCATGCGTCTTGCCAAAACGCAAGAAATTGTTGCTGTTGCACAGATGAGCAATGGCAAGGTTTACATGGGCAAGACAACCGTAAAAGTCACCATCGGTGGTTGTGGCGGTTAATAGATAAAGGGAGATATTAGAATGGCGAAACCTCGCGTTAAAGTGCCTAAAAAGGCAAAAGTCGGCGACATTGTTGAAATCAAATCAATGATCGGTCACAAAATGGAAACTGGTCTGCGTAAGAACAAGAAGACCGGCAAGGCAATCCCTCGCAAGATCATCAATTCTCTTGTGGTAACGTTTGCTGGCAAGGAATTGTTCAGTGCAATACTTTATCCATCCGTATCAGCCAATCCTTATGTTGCTTTCAACTTGAAAGTTCCAGGATCTGGTGATGTTGTCTTCACCTGGACAGAAGACGGTGGCAAAACCACCACTGCCAAAAAGACAATTACAGCCGCTTAAGGCTTGAAAATCACATTCTGGTTGATCCAGAGTGAAAGAAAGACCGCTCGCGATATTGTTTCGCGAGCGCTTTTTTTGCCCACGTTTTAACAAGTTGGAGAATTTCTTGCCGGTCTCACCCGGGGGCGCTAAAGATAGGAACATGAACAATTCCAACAAAAAGACATTCTCGTGAAAGAGAAAACATATGCCAGAAAATCCCACGATTGCCCAAGCCAGTCCCTATATAATCACGCTCGAAGAAGGCAATAGATTTACATGGTGCCAATGCGGCCTTTTAAAAAACCAGCCCTTTTGCGACTGTGCCCGCAAAGATACGGACTTTACGCCCATGATGTATGTCACTGAGAAATCTGGCCCTCATTATATGTGCGGATACAAGCACTCAATAAATGAGCCCATATGTGATGACACTCAAAGTAAGGTCGATCAAGGCTGAGGCAACGCGAAAACGAACGGATCGGCGATGGAATATTTTGCACAACAAATGGTCAATGGCGTGACGCTAGGTTCGGTCTATGGCCTGATTGCCATCGGCTACACCATGGTCTATGGCATTATCGGCATGATCAACTTTGCGCATGGTGATATATTTATGATCAGTACCTTTATTTCACTGATCACATTTATCGCTCTATTGTCGATCGGGATCACCTGGATACCCCTCGCATTGTTGATTGTTCTAATCATTTCCATGGCCATGACAGCGGTCTATGGCTGGACCGTTGAACGTCTGGCATATCGCCCGTTGCGGGCCAGTTTTCGTCTCGCGCCCCTTATCACTGCCATCGGAATGTCGATTGTGCTACAAAATTACGTGCAGATCGTCCAAGGAGCACGTGTCAAACCGCTACCCCCGATCATCAAAGGCAGCTATACACTCATGGAAAAAAACGGTTTTACCGTTCAGATTTCCAATATGCAGATCCTCATCATTCTCACGACAATAATATTGATGCTTGCTTTTTCAGCACTGATTTCAAAGACCAGCCTGGGGCGATGCCAGCGCGCTTGCGAGCAAGACCAGACGATGGCGGCCTTGCTCGGCATCAATGTCGATCGCACTATCTCACTAACATTTATCATGGGGGCGTCTCTCGCCTCTGTCGCCGGGCTGATGTATCTGCTTTATTATGGCGTCATTGATTTTTATATCGGCTTTGTGGTTGGTATCAAAGCCTTCACTGCAGCCGTTCTGGGAGGTATCGGCTCGCTTCCGGGTGCCATGCTGGGCGGCTTGATTATCGGCCTTGTCGAAACTTTCTGGTCCGCCTATTTCTCCATCGAATACAAGGATGTTGCCGCCTTTTCCATTCTCATCATTGTATTGATCTTTATGCCCTCTGGCCTGCTTGACAAACCCGAGGTGGAGAAAGTATAGATTGATGGACAGGACCTCCGAAAAACAACAATCCTCTCTCATGAAAAACGCCTTGATCGAAGCGCTCATCAGCGCCGCCATCGCCTTGGCATTGTCGATTTTCATGATTGGCCTGCGAACGAGCACCGCTACGGGCGGTCTGGTCCTTACCTATCGTATCCCGCTTGTGGCTTCGCTGGTTACCCTCGTTTTTTTTGGACGCTTGGCTTTCAATCTGTTCTGGTGGAGCCGTTCCACGGTGCATACAAAGGGACCAAAACGGAGAGGCACTCGCAAAAAACAGTTGGGGACCGGTGTCTTATCCCTTCCCCGGGTTTCATTATTTCTAGTATTTTCTCTGCCGATCATATTGTTCGTGCTCAACGCAAAGCTCAATCTGGGCCTTCCCCTGCGCTACTGGTTTGATATCGCAACGCTCGTTCTCACCTATATCATGCTAGGTTGGGGGCTCAATATTGTGGTGGGTATGGCTGGACTGCTCGACCTTGGCTATGTGGCCTTCTATGCCGTTGGCGCTTACTCTTATGCTCTGCTGGCACAACATTTCGGCCTGTCATTCTGGTTATGTCTGCCACTTGCTGGTCTTTTGGCTGCCTGTTGGGGAGCGCTGCTTGGCTTTCCGGTTTTGCGATTGCGGGGGGATTATCTGGCCATTGTCACTTTGGCCTTTGGTGAGATCATTCGCATTATATTGCTGAACTGGTATCAGTTCACCGGCGGCCCCGACGGTCTTTCGGGCATTCCCCGCCCCAGCTTTTTCGGCTTGCCGTTCAAACGCTATGGCGACAATACGTTTCATCTGTTCTTTGGACTGGAATATTCAACGCTGCACAGGATTTTATTCCTCTACTATCTCATTTTAATCCTCGCCTTGATCACCAACGCCATCACCAACAAGGTGCGCTGCTTGCCTATTGGCCGTGCCTGGGAAGCCTTGCGAGAAGATGAAATCGCCTGCCGCTCACTTGGCATCAATACGGTCAACACCAAGCTGACGGCCTTTGCCACCGGCGCCATGTTCGGCGGCTTTGCGGGCAGTTTCTTTGCCACAAGACAGGGGTTCATTTCACCCGAAAGTTTCACCTTTATTGAAAGCGCTATCATTCTGGCCATCGTCGTGCTGGGAGGACTAGGCAGTCAAATTGGCGTGGTGATCGCGTCAATAGTCATGATTGGTGGCTTTGAACTGATTCGCAACATGGCCTGGTTAAAACTCGTCTTTGGTCAAGATTTTGATCCCTCCCTTTACCGCATGCTTTTGTTCGGCATGGCTATGGTGACGATCATGGTGTGGAAACCACGTGGCTTTATCTCTCGCCGCGAGCCAACCGTTTTTCTTAAGGAGACAGCTCTATGAGCGAACAACTCTCCTGGAAAGAAACCCCAATATTGGACGTTCAGAGTTTGACCATGTCATTTGGTGGACTGATCGCCATCGACGATCTTTCCTTTCAAAGCGGCCGACAGGATATTACGGCCATTATCGGACCCAACGGCGCTGGCAAAACCACGGTGTTTAATTGCCTGACCGGTTTTTACAAACCAACCCGAGGTCGCATCGACTTGATCCACAATGATCACACTCGACATCGCCTGGAGAAAATGGCTGAATTTCGCATCAATAATCGTGCACGCGTCGCGCGTACCTTTCAAAATATCCGCCTATTTAGCGGCATGACAGTATTGGAAAACCTATTGGTCGCGCAGCATCATCAACTCATGCGAGCGTCTGGCTTGACGATTGGTGCCCTGCTTGGGCTTGGGTCTTATCAGTTTATAGAAAAACAGGCGATCGATCTGGCAAAATACTGGCTCGATAAAACAGGGCTGATTACCCGCGCTGATGATCTGGCAGGTGATCTGCCCTATGGCGATCAGCGCAGGCTGGAAATTGCCCGCGCCATGTGCACACAGCCCTTACTGCTCTGCCTCGATGAACCAGCAGCTGGTCTCAATCCCAAAGAATCAAACATACTCAGCAAACTTTTGCTCGATATTAAGCACCAGGAAAAAATAGCAGTTTTGCTCATCGAACACGATATGAGCGTGGTGATGGAAATATCTGATCATATCGTGGTGATCGATTACGGACGCAAAATATCGGATGGCACGCCTACACAAATACGCAATGATCCAAAAGTCATCGCCGCCTATCTTGGGGTTGATGAAAGGGAGGAAGCTAGCAAATGAGTTCTCCTTCGACGCTTCTCGCCATCACCGGTGTCAGTGCTTTTTATGGAAAAATACCAGCCCTGCGTAATGTCGATATGATGGTTGGTCGCGGCGAAATTGTCACGCTAATTGGTGCCAATGGTGCAGGCAAATCAACCCTTATCATGACCGTGTGCGGATCACCGCAATGCTCTGAGGGGCAGATATTGTTTGACAATCATGACATTTCAACACTGCCAACTCATGAAATCATGCGCCTTGGCATTGCCCAATCCCCCGAGGGGCGGCGCATCTTTGCGCGCATGAGCGTGCTCGAAAACCTGCAATTGGGAGCGTTGCTGGCTGATCCGCAATATCTGGAAAAAGACCTGTCACGCGTCATGGAAATTTTCCCGGTTCTACAACAAAGGTCCAGCCAGCGAGGCGGCACTTTGTCTGGCGGCGAACAACAGATGCTTGCCATTGGTCGCGCCCTCATGGGACGGCCAAAACTATTGTTACTCGATGAACCGTCCCTTGGTCTTGCGCCGCTCATCGTCAAACAGATTTTTGCCATTCTAAAGGACCTGAACAAGCAATTGGGCTTGACCATTTTTCTCGTCGAGCAAAATGCCCACCATGCACTCAACCTTGCCGACCGCGCATATGTGATGGTCAATGGGCGCATTACGATGAGCGGTTCAGGCCAGGAATTACTGCAAAAAGAAGAAATCCGTGCCGCCTATCTGGAAGGTGGGCATTGATTCACGGGCCCGGATCTCTTATTGTACGCGCACGTAACCATGTAGAGCGATCTTCGTGGAAAGCAGCCAGATAACTCTGCTATAGTTTTAATGCAAAAAATATTGTAGAGTGAATCTCAACACACACTGAGAAAACGACGTAAATTTAAGAGAGTATAAAATACATGAAGAATTTCTTTGCCGCATTGTCGGCTCTTGCGATCATCGGAGCGTTTTCAAGCGCCGCCAAAGCTGATATCTCAATTGCAGCGGTTGGTCCCCTCACCGGCCAATATGCAAGTTTTGGCCAACAGATCAAGGACGGAGCCGAAATGGCAGTCAAGGATATCAATGCCGCTGGCGGCATCCTTGGACAAAAAATAAAATTACTCACTGAAGATGATGCCTGCGACCCGAAACAAGCCGTCGCCGTGGCCAATAAAGTGGCTGGTTCCGGAGTGGTATTTGTCGCTGGACATTTCTGTTCGGGTTCTTCGATCCCTGCTTCAAAAGTATATGAAGAAGAAGGCATCGTGCAGATTTCCCCCGCCTCCACCAATCCAAAATATACCGATGAGGGTGGACCAAATGTTTTCCGCGTTTGCGGTAGAGATGACCAACAAGGCGCAACTGCTGCTGCCTATATCGTCAAAAATTTCAAAGATAAAAGAATTGCTGTTTTGCACGACAAAACGGCTTACGGCAAAGGTCTTGCAGACCAGACAAAAATGGCAATGGAAAAACTCGGCAAACAGGCCGACATGTATGAAGCCATTACAGCTGGCGAAAAAGACTATACCGCTTTAGTCACAAAAATGAAGGCCGTAAAAATAGAATATGTTTATCTTGGTGGCTATCATACGGAAGCTGGTCTGATCATTCGCCAGATGCGCGATCAGGGCATGAGCGCAACACTGATCAGCGGCGACGCCCTTGTGACCAACGAATTCTGGTCGATCACCGGTGATGCTGGCGAAGGCACTTTGATGACTTTTTCTCCTGACCCTCGTAAAAATCCGGTAGCTGCGCCTCTCGTGAAACGCTTCCGCGATGCCGGTATCGAACCTGAAGGCTACGTGCTTTATACCTATGCTGCTATTCAGGCCTGGAAGCTGGCGGCAGAAAAAGCCGGCACCGTTGACCCCGCAAAGGTAACTGCAGCCCTTCATTCCGGTGCGGTTTTCGATACTGTCCTCGCCAAACTGTCATTCGACAAAAAGGGTGATGTAACGCTTCCTGGCTATGTCTTTTACAAATGGTCAAAAGGCAGCTATGATTACGTTAAATAGAACATAAAAAAAGTCGTTCAATGAAAGCGCTGGAGTAAACATCCAGCGCTTTTTTTGTGCTCATTTAGCTCCTCAATAAAAAAGGGACGATGCTATTGCACCACCACTTTCAATCGTTCTTGGCTAAGTCAAAGCACTTTAAGCGGCCAGCAGGTTGGATTCGGCGAATTCCCAGTTGACGAGATTGTCGACAAATGTTTCGAGGAATTTGGGACGCGCATTGCGATAATCAATATAATAGGCATGTTCCCATACATCACAGGTGACGATTGGTGTGGCCCCGTGTACAAGCGGGTTTTCGGCATTTGGTGTTTTCATGATTTCCAGCTTGCCATCTTTAACAACCAGCCAGACCCAACCAGATCCAAATTGTGTTATGCCGCCCTGTACGAACGCCGTGCGGAACTCATCCATGCTGCCAAAGCTGTCATTGATCATGCTTGCAACGGAACCAGGCATGGCACCGCCACCAGATGGTTTCATGCTGTTCCAGAAAAATGTGTGGTTATAAACCTGTGCCGCATTGTTAAAAACGCCTGGGTTTTTACCAAACGAAGAGGTGATGGTCTTTTCCAGAGATTTCCCTTCAAATTCGCTGCCGGCAATCAGCTTGTTACCATTGTCCACATAGGCTTGGTGATGCTTGCCATGGTGATATTCAAAGGTTTCGGGGGACATATGAGGCAACAGAGCATCTGTTGCATATGGAAGAGCTGGGAGTATCAATGTCATGGGGGTTATTTCCTCGCGATTTTAATCTGGATCATCCAGATTTGTTTTGAATAATTCCAGATAGAACCTATAGCCCTGCTCATAGGAAATCTACCATTGCAAAGGGCTATTTTGTAACTGTTCTAGTCACGAAATATAAATGCAGATCTTTGATCCACGCAATTATAAACCTGCCTATAATCGTTCGCTCAAAACAGCTCTTGCTGACCCACGGATTGTAACAGTTCGGCACCACTATTTACAGGACTATTGACTTTGGTGCTGACTTTTCGCAATCGGAAAAATC
>JAAETJ010000029.1 GCA_024228495.1 bacterium
AAAGTTCATATATCAACGTACCAACAATCATACCAACTCGTCGAAGTCTATGCACGAATCGTGTGGCTTTATTCGTAGTAATGAGCTTGTCGGATATATCTAGAGCAGATGTTGCAAAATCTGAATCGCTTCAGGATTCCCAACCGGCGAGATGTTTGGTTCAGTCGTGCCATTGATTCTTTTGATGGAGGGTTTGATGGGATTATCGTACGGAATTGATCTTCGCGAGCGGGTTGTGGCCGCTATTGAGGCTGGATTGAGCCATCGCCAGGCGGGTGAACGATTCAGTGTGGCGGTTTCCACAGCCGGTAACTGGCATCGTCTTTCCCGCAAGAACGGCTCGGTAACACCAGCCAAACAAGGCCAGCCTGGCGGCTCGAAACTTGATCCGCATGAAGCGGAAATTCTGGCCATGATTGAGGATCGCAAGGACATTGCACTTCATGAGATCGCCGAGCGATTGGAGCACAAATACGGTCTGCGGGCTGCTACATCCACGGTTTATCAGTTTCTTGCCAAGCGCGGCATAACTTTTAAAAAAAGACAGGCCATGCCAGCGAACAGCAAAGGCCGGATGTGCTTGTCCGCCGGATAGAGTGGTTTGACAGCCAGCTTGATCTTGATCCTGCAAAGCTGGTGTTCATTGATGAAACAGGCGCTTCAACCAAAATGACGCGTGCTTATGGCCGCTCTCTTCGTGGTCAGCGATGCGTGGCATCAATTCCATATGGGCATTGGAAAACCACAACGTTTACTGCAGGTCTGCGCCTCAACGGTATGGTTGCGCCCATGGTGTTGGATGGTCCAATGTTCGGCGATGCTTTCATTGCCTATATAGAGCAGGTTCTGGTGCCTGAGTTGGCGAAAGGTGATATTGTCGTCATGGATAACCTCCCGGCTCACAAAGTAACCGGGGTAAAACAGGCCATTGAAAATGCTGGAGCAAGCCTGCTGTATCTTCCACCTTATTCTCCGGACTTTAATCCAATTGAAATGGCCTTCGCTAAACTTAAAGCGCATCTTAAAAAAGCAGCAGCCAGAACCATTAATGATCTATGGAAATTGATTGGAAAATTAATCGATGAATTCAAACCCGACGAATGTGAAAACTATTTCAAGGCTGCTGGCTATGACCAACATTAAACCGAATCTGCTCTAGT
>JAAETJ010000030.1 GCA_024228495.1 bacterium
TCAATCACACGGCGTGATTTTGTGCATGGGGTAGGATCACTTGGCGCTGCGACGATGTTGGCTGGTGGGCTAATGGGATGTGGGGAAGCCGCAGCACCAAAATCAAGTGTCTATCCGCCCGGATTTGTCGGATTGCGGGGTAATCATGACGGTTCTTACGGCGTGGCCCATGCACTTGCCCGGGAAGGTAAAGCCGATTGGGGACCTGTTCAGGATGTCGAAGATTTTTACGACCTTGTCGTGGTCGGCGCGGGTATCAGCGGGCTTGCTGCCGCCTATCTTTACAGAAGAGAAAACCCTGATGCGCGTATCTTGCTCCTTGATAATCATGATGATTTCGGCGGTCACGCCAAACGCAATGAAGTTGAGGTAAACGGCAGAACACTACTTGGCAATGGTGGCAGTGATTTCCTGGCCAACCCGCATGGATTCAGCGAGGTTGTCAAGAAGACACTCGGTGAAATAGGGATCGATTTTGACAGACTGGCACAGGCACATGACAAGAATTTTGCGAGACGACACGGACTCTCGCTCAATTACCACTTCAACAAAGCAGCATGGGGGGAAACTGTAACTGTTCCTGCCGGTTACTTATCGCCATCTTCAGATTTGACAGACCCGTCCATATCAGCAGAACAAACCATTGATCGCTTCCCTGTTTCTGAAAAGGCGAAGAAAGAGTTGCTTCATATTTTTACAGCTGAAGAGGATCAGTTGCCGGACTTGTCAGAAAAGGAAAAAATAGCGTTTCTGTCTGGCATAAGTTATCGGGATTTTCTCATCAATAATCTGGGTGCGACCGACCAGGACGTATTTGATTTTTTCCAGGACCAAACGTCAGATATCGGACTTGGCATTGAAGCTACAGATGCTTATGTGGCGATGACATATGCCTTGATGCCAGGCTGGAAGGCCACCGGTTTACCAGAGCAAGGTAAAGTATATGGCGACACGCTCTATAAATTCCCTGATGGCAATGCCACCGTCCCGCGCTTAATGGTCCGTTCGCTGATCCCCGCCGTCGCACCCGGCAACACGATGGAAGGTGTGGTTACGGCGCGGTTTGATTATGGCCGGCTTGATCAAACCGGATCAAACGTCCGACTACGGCTGAACAGTACAGTCACAAGTGTTGCGAATGATGCCGCTGAAAACAGTGTCAAACTCACCTATGTCAAGGACAATGAGGCTTTTCTCGTAAGAGCAAAACACTGCGTTCTCGCCTGCAACAATTCGATCATTCCCTATTTATGTCCCGAGCTTCCGGCGGTGCAAAAAGAGGCTCTTGCCAATCAGGTGCGCCAGCCGCTGCTCTTAAACCACGTGGCGGTCAAAAACTGGCATGCCTGGAAAGAAATGGGCCTTGATGGTATTGAGACTCCGGGCGGATATCATAATTACATCAACCTGCCGGCCCCCCTCAATATCGGTGATTACAGCTATTCGCAGAACCCTGAAGAACCGAACTTCATCGTTATGCACAAGTGTCCGCACGTCAACAATGAAGGTCTGAACGCAATGGAACAGTTCCGGGCCGGACGACATGAGCTGCTATCTACGCCATTTGACGTGATCGAGAGACATATAAGAGCCGAGCTCGACGAACTATTGGGAGGTGCCGGGTTTAACGCAGCCGAAGACATTGAAGCGATCATTGTCAACCGCTGGGCTCATGGATACGCCTATACCCGCAATTTCCATAGTTTATTCGACCAGGATTACGAGGACCCAAACGATCCGCGTTACCCTCATGTCCACGCGCGTAAACCGTTTGGCCAGATTAGCATCGCAAATTCAGACGCCGGTGCTAATGCGATGGTGGAAGAGGCAATAGAACAGGCTCACAGAGCGGTAAATGAGCTGCGGA
>JAAETJ010000031.1 GCA_024228495.1 bacterium
GCCGGTGAAATCGTCGCCGATCAAACAACGAAAGCATCGTTTGACAACGAACTGCAGCCAACTGACCTTGTAAGAATTCATGGCCTTAACAATGGCCTGATGATTTATTCCCGCCCAACTTCAGGTGGAAAATATGGACACTGGTTTCTGGTATCACCACCACTCACAATTACGCGTGAAGAAACAACCGAGCTACTTGAACGCCTGGAACGTACATTAACAGATCTGTCAGACTGGCTTTGCCAGCAAAAACCGACTTGATTTCGTCACGTCTATTTTGGGGCAAATCACCCAGACCAACCTGATCAGCGTGATATTGGGCCTCGGCGTTATCATATTTTGTATAGCAGAACACCATTAAAATAATCATGCAATCAGGAGCGAAAAGCGACCGGCGCCGGTGCGCCGCCTTCGCCCAGGCCGGGCGTAAGCCCGAATAGCCGTGAGCAAAAAAATATCAAACTGAATCAAAATAAAGGTGTTCTGCTATACCGGTCCAGAAAGTCTCTTAAACCTTTCCTGATTTCCAAAGATGCCAACTCAAAGCTGGCTTTGGTTCTTTGCAAAGCCAGTCCACTGATTGCAGTCAGCATGACGGCTATTATTTCCGCTGTTTTAACCTTGCCGGTCACAAGGCATAGTCAGAACCTTCACTGTCCAGAATCAACTTCAGCTCGGCCAGATGACGCTCAGCCTGATCTGGATAGTTTTCCAGTTCGCGAGCAGTTTTCTCGGCAATCGCGTCTGACAGAATCCTTAGTTTTGCACCGGTTTGCAGAGCCCGAATGTAGGTCTCGGCGGCGCGTTCAAAATAGTAAAGCCGGTTGAACGTCTCTGCGACACTGTTCCCGATTACCAGAACCCCGTGATTGCCCATAATCATCGTCTTGATGGCGGGGTCGGAAAGTGCAGCGGCGCACCGCTCACCTTCATCTTCAAAAGCCAGGCCGCCGAAATTCTGGTCAATAACATAGCGATTGTAGAATGTCGCGGTATTCTGATCGATTGGAGGCAGGCTGGAATCGGCCAAAGAAGCAAGCACCGTTGCAAATATGGAATGGGTGTGCATGACACACCGCGCATGGGGGCATCGCCGGTGAACTGATCCATGCAATCCCCAGGCAGTCGGGTCCGGTGCATCGGGCAGGTTCAGTGTCTGTTTGTCATTGGCATCCAGCTCCAGCAGGTCGGACGCCCTGATCCTGGAGAAATGCATCTGGTTCGGATTCATCAGGAAGCGACATCCTTCATCACTTATTGCAAGGCTGAAATGATTTGCGACAGCCTCATGCAATCCAAGGCGGGCAGTCCATCGAAAGGACGCGGCAAGATCAACCCGCTCCTGCCAATGATCAATATTGGTTTTTGATGATTTGTCGTGCGAAAGTATCGTCATTATGCGCTCCCAAAGCCAATTATTACTGTGAAAAGGCTTATGTTTCAAACGACTTTTCACATGTTCCCAACTTTTTGGTTTTCATGGTTATATTGAGCCGTTTGGCCGGTTTTTCCATTGGCAACCAAGTTTGGAATCATACCAAGGGCCTTTTTGAACACTGCCCTGATGAAGCCTCTGGCCGTATTTCTGGTGGAACATAACGTTATCCAGTCACAGGTGATTGCCAATCGGGCCCGGGTAATGGAGAATGGTTGCATCATGTTGTCCGGCACCACGGCTGATCTGATTGATAATCCAGACCTTAAGAATCTTATCTGGAACTATAGAAATAATGGCTGCAACACTGGCAGAAAAAATAATAGCACGCGCATGCGGGCGCCAAAGTGTTAATCCGGGCGAAGTGGTAACCTGCACGGTCGATCTGGCGATGATGCATGACAGCGGCGGTCCTCGGCGGGTGAAACCGATATTGGAACA
>JAAETJ010000032.1 GCA_024228495.1 bacterium
ACAAAAGGAACTCACCCAGTGGTTTTTCAAGATCTCCGACAGTGCCGAAGATCTGCTGACTTCCCTGGATGAGCTTGAGCGCTGGCCGGAAAAAGTTCGCCTGATGCAACGCAACTGGATTGGCAAATCTGTCGGTGCAAAAGTGAGGTTTGAAATTTTTCCAAACGAGTTGACGCGCGCCCGGGAGATTGAGGTATTTACCACCCGGCCCGACACTTTGTTCGGCGCCTCTTTCATGGCGATATCGGCTGATCATCCTTTATCGCTGGAGCTTGAAAAACAAAACGGTGAACTTGCCTCTTTCAATCAGGATTGCCGCCGTATCGGAACTTCGGTAATTGCAATTGAAACCGCCGATAAACTGGGTTTTGCCACCGGATTGCAGGTAAAGCATCCTTTCATAGATGATAAAGAATTGCCGGTTTATGTCGCCAATTTTGTCTTGATGGATTATGGCACCGGGGCAATATTCGGTTGTCCCGCCCATGATCAGCGGGACCTGGAATTTGCCCGAACCTATGATCTGGAAGTTACCCCGGTGGTCGCCTCCG
>JAAETJ010000033.1 GCA_024228495.1 bacterium
AATTTGATATAAGAAGACGAAATAGCAACTTTTGAAAAACTGTGTTTTTCCAATTTCCGGCCCTGATTATTAAAACCATTTTTCGTGGTCCGGTGCGGCTCCAAAAAAGTGAACACTATGCTTGAATTCTGTTCACTCGGTTTTTTTGTGTCGTACGATACACGCAGACACGGGCTAGGAGGCTTTGCAGGGTTGAAAGTGCAGGGTTGCGCGTGGCAGATTAGCGGGGTTATTTAATACATGCGAGGACAAAAAATTATGGCCAATAAAACCGGAGAGCGGGAAAAGCCAAAAAGCGAAAACGCCACGCCGAAAACCTATGACGAGAAAATAAACGCCTTGGCTACTTTGCTCAAAGGGGATCTTGGCGCGGGTGATGATTACAAAAAATCTATAGAGAATTATGCAGAGGGCTTCACACGCTCAGGGAGGCATACCCCGGCGCAAGTCAAACAAGATATTGATCGCACTTTTACAAGCCGTTTTGGGCGTCCCGAAGCGGCGAAGGGGGTTACAAAAGCAATGGAGAAAAACGAGGCGGCGAAGGCCAAAGCCGAACAGCTCAAGGGGGATATTCAGAAAACAGGCGCGAAGGGGCGGGAGCAGGATTTAGAGCGGTAGAGCCTCCCTTCAAAGGACTTTTTATCCCTATCGCTCCGGCTCCGGCTCCGGTTCCCGTAATCGTCCCCCGCCTCTGGCAGAACGCTGCTTGAAAGCCTTCACCCCTTCGGCCCGTAGAATAGCGGTCGCTCTCGCTCTGGCGTGGTTTTCAGACCATCCCCGTAAGACATTACGCTTGATTTCGGCTTCTACCGGGTTACGGGTGTCTAAATCGGCCCGTTCAGGCGCGGGGTCATCATTCATGGTTCATCAACCTATGTCTAAATGCTGGGTTGTTTTGTGACAGTGTAACCCGTTCAAGAGTGGAGAGCGTCACCGTTCCGGCTCCGGTTCCCGTGAGCGTCCCCCGCCTCTGGCGTAACGCTGCTTGAAGGCCCTTACCCCTTCGGCGCGTTCGATAGCAGCGGCACGGGCTAGGGCGGCTCCGCCTTGCCCGGTGTCGTTGGACGGTTTTTTAATCCCTTGCTCAAACCGTCCCCGCTCGCCTTTCTGCCGCGCTAACAGCGTTTCTTTTTCGGCCTGCAAGGTTTTTTCCAGTCCGCCGCGTTGCTCGCCCTCCCGGCGCTTGGCATCTGCCAAGTTTGCGCCAAGAGTCTCGGCACGTTCATAGGCGGCTTTGCGGGTGAAGGGTCCGGCTTTGGCAGCTTTTTCTTTGGCCTGTTGTAAAGCCTGTTCCATGGCTTTGCGCTTATAGAAGGCGTCCAGTTTGTCGTTTAGCAAGCCGCGCCGTTGCCCGTGGCGCTGTTCCTGCTCGCGCTTTTCATCGAGGTGTTTAAGATCAAGCGCATTACTGGCCATGGCCTTGCTTTCGGCGGCCTTGATGCGCCGCTCTTCGGCGGGGCGGCGTTTTTCCCGCTCGATGGCGAGGTCTATTACCTTCGCGTCCTGCTGCATGTTGTACAGGTCGCGGTTCCATGTTTCGGTAGCGCGGTTTTTATCACCGATCCGGGAGGGCTTGCCTTCACGCTCCAGTTTGGTGGCGGTCGGCCCCATATGCTGGGTGGGGGTGCGGTCGATGCCTTGCGCTTTGTAAGAGCGATGATCGAGGCGCACCTCTAACCCGGCTTCTTTTAGGGCGCGGTTGGCATGGTCGGCCCAGTTCTTGCGGATTTCCTTGACCTGTTGCTTACCGACCTGAAAACCCATTTCCTTTTTTTTCTTATCCGAAAGTTCCAGCTCGCCCTTTTCAGCAAACCCGTTTTCATTCATGCGCCGGGTACTCATGAGGTAGTGAACATGGTGGTTGCGTTCGTCGCCTTTGCGGTGCGGGGCATGAATAGCCATGTCGACGGCCACGCCGTAGCGTTGGCTGAGATACTGCCCGTATTGCTGGGCCAGCGCGCGGCGCTGTTCGGGCTTGAGTTCATGGGGTAGGGATACTTCGACCTCACGCACGACGACGGCGTTTTTATACCGCTCGGCGACTTCGGCCCGGTTCCAAAGCTCGGCGCGGTTTTGGTTCCATGCGGGAGCGTTGGCGGGGGTGAAGATGGCAGTGGCTACGACTCCACGTTTGCGGGTGTAGTCGTGATGCTGCCCGGTGCGGGTGTCGGTGAGTTCGACCCCGGCTCGATACGCGGCGGCGGCGGTGGCGCTCTGGCCTTTGCTGCGGCTGAATGTTTTAGTCGTGCAATGATAGATAGCCATAGGCGAGGGGTGACACCTTTGGGGCCGCGTTGCCGTCCGGGGATTAGAAAGGGGCTGGCCCCTTCTCGCACGACTTTTGGTACAAAAGTCATAAGTGCGCCCTTCGGGTTTCGGCGGCTTCGATGAATTCTTGTTTTGTGCTCGAACGGAGCCACGATGTTGCGCCCTATGGTAACAGAACAGCGCTTGTATTGTCTCTGTGCTTGGGGGCAACTTTCCACAGCGCTTGGCGCTGTCGGTGGGGGTTGTTATGATGGCCGTTGAGCCACTAACGCTAAGACGCTTCCGGGGGTACGATGAGCACTGACCGATTGAGCAAGCTGGAACAGCAACGCGAAGCATTGAACCAGAAGATACGCCGTGAGAAAACTCGCTTGCAGGGTGCTGAGCGGCGTAAGGATACCCGGCGTAAGATTTTAGACGGGTCTTTGTTGCAGGAAATGGCGCGTAAAGATTCCGCCTTTAAAGCTCGTGTCGAGAAGGAGCGGGAAGCATGGCTGACCCGGCCCGATGATCGGGCGCTTTTCGATCTGCCGCCTAAAGAGGGGGGCAGTAGGAAAGAAGAATCGAACGCGGGAAAAGCGGCGTCTTTGCCTTTTGATAGCAAGGCTTCGGCTTAAGCCTTTTTTTACAGAGTCGATTTATGAACAGCATGGTTGAACACCAAGGCGGGGAAGAACGCGCCCTCGCTACGGCGGCTTGGGCTTCTATCGAGGATATTACCCGCCAGAAATTTGCGCCGGGTAAGTTCTGGCTGGGCTGCGCCCTTGATCCGGCGGGAACGCCGATAGGCTTTGCCGATGATCGCCATATTTGCATGGTGGCCGGTACTCGGTCCGGGAAGGGAACCACTTTTATCATCAATAATCTGTGCCTGTGGCCGGGATCGGTGGTGGTCGTTGATCCGAAGGGCGAAAACGCCACGGTAACGGCAGCGCGGCGCGGCCGGGGGTCGGAGTATTGCGAGGGCCTCGGCCAAGAGGTTTATGTGTTGGACCCGTTTAAGGCGGCAACAATGGCGGATGAGTACCGCGCCAGCTTTAATCCGTTGGATGCTCTGGACCCGGATCACGAGGAAACGGTAGACGAGGCGGGGCGCATTGCGGACGCGCTTATAGTCATTAATCAAAAAGACCCTTTTTGGGATGAGCAGGCCCGAACCTTGGTTAAGGCGCTTATCCTGTATGTGCTGACGGATGATTTATTTGAAGGGGCGCGGAATCTGGTCACGGTTCGGGCTTTGCTCACCAGTGGCGATACGGCGACCCGTGACGCCTTTCAGGAGATGGCTGAACGCGGCGAGTTTGCGGGTGAAGAGATTCCTTCGCCGTTTTGGTGCCTGTTTAAGGGGATGCGTCAGAATGACGCCTTTGGCGGCATCATTGCCCGTTCCGGGGAATCCTTCGGCCATTTGTTGGACACCTCTGCTAAGACCTTTAACAGCATTTTGTCTTCAGCACGGAATCAGACTGAGTTTATCGACTCCCCGCCGATGCAGCGCAGCTTGTCCGAAACCACGCCGGGGTTTTCGTTGCCGCGGTTAAAAACTGATCCTAAAGGGATTTCGCTTTATTTGTCGCTGCCGCAGCGCTTCATGAATACGCATTATCGTTGGCTCAGAATGATCGTGTCTTTGACCATCACGGAGATGGAAAAAACACGCGGTCAACCCGCTTGCGGTCATCGGGTTTTGATGTGTCTGGATGAATTCGCAGGTCTGAAAAAAATGGAGGTGATCGAGAACGCGGCGGCGCAGATTGCCGGGGCCGGGGTGAAGCTGTTTTTTGTTTTGCAGTATCTCACCCAGCTTAAAGATATTTATAAGGACAATTGGGAGGGGTTTTTGGCCAATGCGGGGCTGAAAATTTTCTTTGATATGGAAGATGGTTTTACACGGGAGTATGTCTCTAAATTTATTGGAGAAACGGAAGTGACCCGCACCACGCAAAGCCAAAGCCAGACAAAGGGAACTTCAAGCAGTCACACATCCGGGAGGTCATGGAGTAGTAGCACATCGACATCGAGAACAAGCGGATCATCCATAGGGGGCAGCTCCGCAAAAAATAGCGGTGTTTCGTTGACCTCCTCGTTGTCTACGACAAACGGATCATCCTTTACAACCGGGGGCAGCTCGTCCTCGACATATGGAACAAGCGAATCAAAAACCGCCGGGGTCAATGAAGGTATTCACAAACGGGCATTGATGACACCGGATGAATTAGGCCGTGCGTTCTCACGGATTGATGATAAGAATAACTCGGCCTATCCGGGGCTGGCGCTTGTGTTAATTTCAGGTAGAAAACCTCTGGTGCTGCGTAAAACAAATTATTTCGATAACTGGCATTTTATCGGTCATTTCGACCCACACCCAGACCATAATTTTGTATCATTATCTAAACCCCCTCCACTTCCTCCCAGACTGACCAAAACAGGGAACAAATAAATATGTGGCACTATGAGTTAAACGGTGAGCACCAACCCCCGGTACATCTGGAAGCCATTAAAACGATGATTGCACAAGGGCAAATTACGCCGCAAACATTGGTATGGCAGGATGGAATGACAGAATGGCTTCCTGCCGAACAAACACCACTGCAACCATTCTTGCCACGCGTCGCACCATTTAACCCATATGAGGATTTAATTAAGATTTACGGACAAGAAAATGTTGAAAAAGCACTTTTGGTTTTTCAAAAAGTTAAAAAAGATTTTCCACATTTGAGCGTTTTAAATATTGGAGAACTTGCATTTTCTGGTCATTTGCTCAATTTTGCCGCAAAATCTGTAGAAAAAGCTGCCGCCAATGATAGGATTCACACAATGGAGGAAACCATAGATATAATTGGTCAGGTTCTTGGAGGATGGCTTGTTAAAAATCCTTCGGAGAACTGGCCATGGGCAGAAGATACAACAATTAAATATGCTGGTGAAGGGTCGGGTTGTTTTACTTCAATTATTATTTGTTTTTTAGTTACATCATCAATTTATATCTTGTTGGTATAAAGAAACCTAATAATGATCCTCATTGGCGATGTTGTTTTCTACCCGCTTAATGTCCTGCACCTGAGCATGGATATAGTAAGCTAAACAAGCCCTAAATTCCTGCTCAGGGTCTTCGTCGTCTTTTGAAACGCTCCAGCAAAAGCGGATCATTTTGTCTTCATTAAGACCATATTCGCGTTTCAGCCAGTCCAGTGCAATCCAATACCAATTGGCATAGGTGATAAGCCGTGTTACACCGTCCGGGCAGTGTATACGCCGCGTAATTTGCTTTTTACAGTATGTGTCTTCGTCTTCTATCGTTCCATCTCGCCTTTATTTTTTCCCTTATTTAACTCTAGCTGTTTTTGTTTTTGATTGCTAATTTGCCAGTCTTTGGAGAGTCCGGCGGCTTTCTGCCGGGCGGCCTCTTGTCTCTTTTCAGTGGCCAATCTCTGCCCGTGTATTTGACTATCAACCGCATTTCGTGCGGAGCCTTTGGGCGCTAAAATCGGCGTCGGTTTTTTATTTTTCACCATATCGGAGGCTTTACGCTCCATCTGTTCGGGTTTCTTATTTTCCAATGACTCCCGCGCTTTCAAGGCTTTACCGTAAGCAGCTTGAGCGCGGCCTTTATTGGCTTTCTGCCAATCGGGCGGCTCTGTGGACATGACGGGATTCTCCCGGAAGACCTATAGAAACCGTTATTTTCCCATAATAAACAACTGGGCGCTATGCAGGCCCAAAACGTCAAACTTGCGTTGATCCTTTGATTTTTGATAATACTGAAATCAGGACAACGCAAAGGAGTGCGTCATGCAAGGAACGATAGAGCTAACGCGCCATTTCGATGACGCATTTACCCTTACCCCAAACCCGGAAAAACTCCCGGAACTCCGCGAACGTGCCGCTTATAAGGGCAGTGACCCAAAGGAAAGGGCGAGGGCTAAAGCGGCACAGATAATATTAAACCCAAACCCCCCGCAAACATTTGATGTTGATGTCACCGGGCTAGCAGAAATTAAAGCACACCCGGACGGCGGAAGCACACTTGTTTGTGAGCGGTCTAATTCTTTGCACCTCATCCCGGAACTACGGGAACGGTCTATCTGTGGTCCTGCTGAAAGTCCCATAGAACAAGCAATTGCCTTTGCTCTCAGAGAGCAATTAAGACCCCCACAAACGTATTTTCACGAAACCCCGGCCCTTGAGGAAATCCGCGTTTTTGAAACTCCGCAGCAGGTGCAAACGGCATTAGACAGAATGCAGAAAAAAGGCGCGGTTTGTATACCGGGAATGCCCAAGTAAAAAGAGGCGGCGGGGAAGAAAAAGCCGCCCATAAAAAAGAGTTTTTTATTTGGTGTTTGGAGTATTGGCGCTTTTGATTTCCGTAAGGCCGTTTTTCAACTTCCCAATTACTTCAATTTACTTTTCGTAATGGTCATTATCACCGCCGCAACTAGATCAAATGAAGATACACAGAAAGCAATTTTCCCATAATCAACAAAAGGCCCAACCCCCCCGCCGCTACTATAAAAAACACCTTACGGCGGTACTCCCGTTCTATGGCCTTTTCTTCTTCGTCCTGTTCATCCATGTCGTTTGTGTCGTTGTTTATAACTATTCTTTTTCTGCAAGATCCATTTCTGAGGGAAGGCGATTCAAAATATCCATTTTCTGAGCATAAATCGCCTCTAATACAACGACTTTTTCACCTTTTATTCTGAAAAAAATTGAAAACGGAAAAACTTTTACACGCCATTTTCTAAATTCGTATTCTTCCAGTCCCGCAACTTTTTGAAGCTCAAAATAAACAGCGCAGGTTAAAGGGGATCGAGCAATAAAGTGAATGGCCTCGTCAACACAATCCAAAAACCTGTCTGCTGTTTTAAGGTCTGCAATATCCTTGTAGTTCTGTGCAAAATTAAACAGTTGCCTGTCAAAAAATCCACTGGTTTGAATTTGCCACATGCGCCTAATCTCTCAGGCTTTGCCGTATATCCTGCATTTTTTCAGGGGTCCACTCACTGTATTTATTCTCAGTGACAGATTGCAGCAACAAAGCGCCAATTTCTGCAACTTCATCGGAAGGCAAAACCCGTTCAAGAACGTAATCCTTGAGCGTTTGGCCGTGCAGTGCCGCCAGTGTTTTAATTTGCTGCTTTTCTGCCCCTGATATATCGATGGTTAAACGGGTCATAATTTCAACTCCTTTCAGGTACTTAATACAAGATTACCAGATAAGTGTCAAAAATGTCAAAAGTGTTAATAATGACATAAAGTCTGCGTCTACCCCTTGGGGGGCGCTGCCCCCCAAACCCCCCGAAGTGTATAAAGACCGATGATGGGAAAAGTATTAAGAAGATTCACGGCTCAAAGAGGGCTTTTGATACCGTAGTTTTTCCAACTCCATAAGCTCATGATGAACAGCATCAAAATCTTGAGTTACCGAATGAAGCTCTTTTAAAACAGCTTTCAGAAAGGCGGATATTTCCTGAGTTTCCTTATCATCATCCATTTTTAATTCCTTGAGGAATTAAAGAAGACGGAAGCCGGGCGCTTAAGAATTTATGCGTCTACGGGGAGGTAAAACAAAAACTCAAAAAACAACCCGGCCCCCGCCCCCCTCTATCAGAGAAAAAGCGTCTTCCTAGTGTGGGGAATAGAGAAGATTCACTTTTTCTCTATTCCTTAATTTGACGAAAAAATTTCAGCAATAACCCGGTCTGTTTCTCTCTTTGCTTTTTCATACTGAAAAACAGACAAATGATACTCAGGATCAAAACTCGGACTCGAATTATGATCTGGTTTTTCCTGCTGTATTATATCCCTATAAAATCCCATCTCTATATTCCTTCCTCACACAATAAAAATCACATATAAAAAACATATGTTTGCATGTTTAATACATGTGTTTTTTATGGTTGTCAAGAATATTTTTCTACAAACAAGGGTTAAAACGTTGACATAAAAAACTTACTGCTATAAATCACAAGGAAAGGGAATAGAGAATGTTTACACCGGGACAATTAAAGGCGGCCCGCGCTTTGCGTGGTCTAAGCCAAAAGGAATTAGCGGCGCTTTCTGACGTTGCCATTGCCTCTATTCAAAGCTTTGAAGCGGGAAAAGGAAAAAAACTTCACCCGGATAGCATTGAAAAACTTATTCAAGCGCTCAAAAAACAACAAATCACCATTACCGAGGATGGGGTACGCCTCAATGAAAACCCGATTATTGTGGTTGAGGGAAAAACCCATGAAGAGACCTATTTACAACTGCTGAAAGATGTTTATGAGCAACTCCAGCACCAAGAAGTACCGGAGCTGCTCATCATGTACGCCAATGATCGTAAGTCCCCGCCCTCCGTCAACAATCTGTATCGGGAGCTTCGTAAAAGCGGCGTAAAAATGCGCCAACTGGTCGAAGAAGGCAATACTTACTTGCTCGGCCCGTTGGAGGAATACCGCTATATTCCCAAGCCCCGATTTATCAACCGTGTGACGCTCGTTTATGGGGATCGGGTCGCCAATGAAACCACCGATGTTTTACGCGATGTGATCCGAGTTGACCCCATGAACGCCGACATCCAACGCAATACGTTCAATATTCTTTGGGATACTTTGAAGGCTCCCACAGAAAGCACAGCGGATGAGCGGTTTTAAACCTCAATATCCACCGCAAACAGGCCGTTATGTCGTTAGGGTTAAAAGCGGTGGCGGCTGGAAGGGCTTTGACACCGCGCGGTTTCACATCAGCGTGGGGCAAGGCTACCACGAGGGCGCAAAATTCGCCGCAACAATGGCATGGGCCAGACAGCGTTTTGCTCGTGTGATGATTTGCGTGAATGATACCTTGCAACGTCATAATTATCTTTTCACCGACATGGAAAAAACGACCGCTTTTAAACTGGCACAAGTGGAGGGTGCGGAGTGGATCGACCGGAACAGGAAGGCGTTTGCCGACCTGCCTCATGTCGAGCTGTACCATTGGGAACACTGGCGAAATCATCCCGATTATGCCCGTCAATATGACCGGATTAATCAGGACTATCAGGCGGGACGACCCATTCGGCAAAGGATTGATGATGAGGTGATGGTGTTTTGGCGGCGGCGGCAAAAAAACGGCCTTGTCGAAGCGCATCGTTTAGGTGCTTTTCAGAAACACTCTACAGCCTATCTCATTGAAGAATGCAGCGCCTTTCGTGTCATGTTTGAACAGGATGAAGCGGTCGATATTTATCCGGGTTCGGTGTTGTTGCCTTGTGCTTTATTCAAGAATGAAGGTACGTTGGGAAAACATGGATTTACCCGTATTGATTTCAGCCTGAATAAAAATTTCCAGTTCCAAATGTCCCCTACCCCAAGCGGCACCGTACCCCATAAAGTCGCCTCCGGGCAGTCCATGCTCTAACCCCCCAGAGGCTCCAGAATGCTAGCTATTCCCGGAGGAGCGATAACCTGTTGATTAGAGGGCAATTCTTGGTCCTCACTTTCGTAACAAAAAACCCTTGATATTCAATGTGCTGCGCCAAATTCTACCAACAAAACACTCAACTATTAAACATAATTGCATGATTTATATAATCAAGCTGTTACAGCTACCAGAATGCCCATACAGGCGTTTTAAGGCCCTCGCCTATCCATTCCTACCTCAAAACCCGTTTTTTGCGCCTGTGCGGTCTGTGAGCGCCTTAAAACGTCATTCCAGTCTTGCCCCTCCGGTTCCGGGTTGTGCCGGATGATGTGCAAGTCTGGCCGCTCGGCGGATTCGACCGCTTGCCGGATGGTGTCGGCCAGGCTGTCGCCGCCGGGGTCGTTGTCGGTCGCTATGATGATCTGCCCCTCGTGCGGCAGCCGTGACGCCGCCCGTGCGATTAAATCCGGTTGGTCGGGATTCAGACTGCCGCCTGTGCTAAACAGCCGGGTATACGGGTCCGGGTGCAAGGCGTGATAACTGATAGCATCGATGGCCGTTTCAGCGATCACGGCGGCGCGGTCGGTATGGTTGACGGCAGAGAACCACAAGCCCTTTGCGCCGCCTTTGGCAAAACCTGTGAAATCTTGGTTTTTGATCTCGTAGCCGCACAGTCCCGCGCTGTTGTAGTGCGGAAAGACGACATTTCGGCGGCTATCCGTGTACATCTTCCCGGCCAGCCGGGGACCGGAGAGCACAGCGGCGGGGATGTTTCGGCTTGTTAGGTACAGATGGGCGGTAATCGGCTCCATAGCGGCAAAAGCGGCCTGTACCCGTGTAAGGTCTTTGCTGGAGGTCTCCAGCTTCGGGGCGTAGCTGTTCACGGGGGGGCGCATGGGTGGGTTGGCGCTTTCGCCAATCCACGGGCGTAAGGCCATGCGGACATCACCCAGAGAACACGGGCGGCGCTTCTGTAGGAAGTCGATAATGCTGCCATTGTCGCGCTCGTTTCGGACTGAAAAATAAATCCAGTGGCTGTCAGTATCCCGTGCAATCACTACCTTGTCACCATCCGGGCTGCACATGACGGCGCTGTTGCTACAACTCGCTTTCCTGTCCAGTAGGTAGCCCATTGAGGCGGCAAATTCTGATAGGTTGATACAGGCTTTGAAGGCTTCTAGTTCCGTGTCTCTGTCCATGTCACCCGGTATAGGGGGCAGTAGGAAAAGAAACAAGGATTTCGTTTTCGGCTGCGGGCAGTAGATATTCTTTTTCCTACCGCCCCTTTAATGAGATCCGCGAAGCGGGAGCGTTACAGGGTAACGCAGTATTAAAAACCCTACCGGCCCCTCACCTTCGTCTTTGTTTATCATTGGGCTGCAAATACTTTCTGGGGGTTTGGGGGGCGAAGCGCCCCCGATTTAAAAAAATTTGTGAGCGTAGCGAACTCCTTTTGCTCTTTTTTTTTGAGAAGAGTGAAGGCAAAAAAATATGATGATATAACAAAAGTTATCCACAGGCTGAGCCTAACACGGTGTTCTAATATTCGTGTTCTTTGGTGTTCAAGCGAAATTCACCTTTATTTTCAGATAGTTGTAAGCCGAACTATGAGAGATTCAGCCGAACTATGAGAGATTCAGCCGAACTATGAGAGATTCAGCAACTATGAGAGATTCAGTCCACAGGGAACTATGAGGTTTTTTGTTGACTCTTTCATAGTTTGTAGGTCTACTTTTCGACATGCGAAAATTACCCGTACCGACTGGCAACCCTTGGAAGGTTACAGACAATGATCCTGCTACGGTTCCAGTTCCGCTTCCTGTCGTCATTGTCGGCATCACCGGACCATATACGGAACGTGATAGAAAGCTATGGGCCTTTCTTCTGGCCGCTGTATGGGATGAACTCGGTACAAAACCTATTCATGAATTGTCCGTCACTAAGATTAATCAGATCTTCCGCGAAACTGGCGGCGACCACAACACGGCATGGGTTTGGGACGCAGCGAAACGCCTAGTAGAAACCAAAATCATTTTTGAAACCTCAGATGGGGATGAACGCTATGAAGGGATAGCAAGCCTTCTATCGGCGGCGGCAGTTGGAACCAAGGCGCGGGAAACTGGTTTTTTGCGCTTTGAATTTCCTGCAATGCTCATCCCGATATTGAAAGACCCGCGCCGTTTTTCCCGGCTGCGAGTGCATTTCCTGCTTAAACTGTCCGGCAAATATGCCGTAACGCTTTACGAACTGTTGGAAAGTGCTGCCAACAAGAAGGACCCGACTTTAACGGCTTCGCTTGATGACCTGCGCCAATGGCTCAAAGTGCCGGAAGGTAGTTTTAAACTCTATGGAGATTTCAGAAGATGGGTAATTGAACCCGCCTTAAAACAAATCAACAAAGACCCATCCGGCGCGGGATTCCGAGTGGATATGAAGCCTATCAAGAAAGGCCGCGCTGTTGACCGTATCCGCTTCACCCTGCAAAAAACAGACGACCGCGCCCGCATGGAAAGCGACCTTAAAAACTCCGAGATGCCCCTATTTGCGGACACGCTGCGCTTGTCTACAGTAGTCTTTGAGAAGGCGCGGGAAGCGGCCCCCGGTTGGGATGTTTACGCACTAGAGCAGGAATGGCGAGAGTGGATGGCCGGAAAACAGAAGCCTGATAAACCCGATCAGGCGTTTATCGGATTTTGCCGCCAAAAGCACAAAAAAGAGGGGCGGCCCTAACAGAAACCTTTGTAAAATAAAACAAACCTTTACATCAAAAAGATAATTCTTTACTGTAAAGAAATGGAAAAATTTTACATCTCTATACACTGATGAAACTGAACAAAACACAAGCCGCAAAAGCCGCAGGGGTAACCCGTCCAACCCTAGACAAACACATAAAGGAAGGCCGTCTATCCACTGATAAGAACGGACGTGGACAGATAGTTATTGATGTGTCTGAGTTGGAGCGGGTTTACGATGGATTTAGCATCGACAAGATGCAAAATAATGTAAAGGCTTTACAACCTAATACCATAGACTTTACAGCACACAATGCGGTCATTGATGTAAAGGATCAGTTGATACACCAGCTTGAACACCAGCTACAGGAGACAGAAAAGCGCCTTGAAGCTGCTGAAACGGAACGCCGCCGCACTACGGAGCAAATGACAAACCTGCTCACCGATCAGCGGGACCGCAGCGGGGAAGTAGAAAAGCTCAAGACCGAATTAGAGGCCGAGAAGGGCCGGGGCTGGTGGTCGCGGCTGCTGGGTCAGAAGTAATTCCCGTTACCGGGTAACGGTAACGTTCACAAGCCGTGGGATCATCCGCATTCACCACCCGCAGCCGAAAGACCGTAAACAACCGCTCTTGTTCCGCCTGCTGCGTGGCCTCTTGGCAATGGCTCCGATAAACCGCCCGCGCTAGGGTGTCGTATTCGTCAAAGCGGCTGTAGTGCGTTTTCAACGTGCGGGGTTGATCCGCTCCCATGGCTGACGCCAGCCGTGCTAGAAAATCACCGCGCTGCCCGCTTTCGATCTGCACATGACCGCCCCCCGCCTGAAAAATCCCCGGATGCTCATAACGCACCGGATTAAATGAGGCCAGCCAGAGCAAGTCCTCTTCGCCCGTTTCCCAAGTATCCGGCGGGAGGGTGGTTGCTTGGTAAAAAGCCCCGCTATCCTTGATCTTTGCGGGCTTGGGTGATGATGACACAGACATGGAAAATCCTTTTTCCCATTGTCCATAAAGTCTAAATCCTCAAAGGTAAATAAAAATCTGCACGGAAACCCCGTCACGCTACTTTTGGCGATGCTACAAAGTTACCCGGTAACGCCTCCGCTGTGAAACGCCTTAACGTTCCATTTCATAGCCATCATCCCGGCCCCCGTCCTGCTCGCGGCCCTGTTCCTCTTCGTGGATGTCGGAATCCACAAAACCCACATTGTCCTGATCCATGGCCGCATCGGGCTGTTCAATCTCAACCCCGCCGCGCTGCGCCTCGAACTGGTCGTTCAGTTTCGCATTCATCAAAA
>JAAETJ010000034.1 GCA_024228495.1 bacterium
TGTCATGCCATTGCCGGTAATCGGCGCCAGCCAGTCGGGGATACTCTCATAGAAAATCATCTTTTGTTGGAACCAGGTCCCCAATCAAAACCCGATGCCGACGATAAAGCCCTTTTCATAGGTGAGGCCATCTTTGGCCACCATCCTGATCCCATGCATAAAAATAAGCAGGATCAACACCATCAGATAGCTGCCCACCACCGGACCGGGTATGGACAGGATCACAGCGTACACCTTAGGGAAGAACGCCAGTACCAGCATAATAATGCCGCAAAACAGACCGACCTTGCGGGACGCCACACCGGTGATATCGACCACCGATATGCTGGTTGAATAGGTGGTGTTGGGCATAGTGCCGGCACAGCCTGACAGAAAGTTGCCCAACCCATCGGCGTAGAGCGCTCCTTGCACAGTTTTGAAGTTAACGGGCCTAGCTTTGTGGTGCGATATATCCTGAATGGCAATGGAATCGCCGTATGTCTCAATTGCCCCAACAATGGTGACAATGCAAAAGGCCGGTATCAGCATCCAAAAATTACTATCAAAGGAAAGATCAAAGCCCGGCCAACTCAATTGGGGGACGCCAACCCAGGCCGCAGCAGTAATTCTTGAACCGTCAAAGTCTCCGAGCAATCCACTGAGCAAACTGCCGACGACAATGCCAATCACGGGCGACCACAGGCGAAACCTGGAACCGCCAAAAAATGATAACCCCAGGATAACGGCCAGAGTGACCATGGCTACAACCGGGGCTTCATAACCAGCCTGCCCTCTGGCGGCGACAAACTCCCTGAACGCATATGGCATCACGGTCACGCCCAGCAGCATAATACAGGTTCCGCCAACCAGCGGCGTCACGATGCGGCGCAACATACTCAAATGGTTGGCAAATACAAACTGAATCAGCGAGGACACAACTAACAGCGTCATCAGCAA
>JAAETJ010000035.1 GCA_024228495.1 bacterium
AGGGCGATCCCGGATAGATCTGGATCGGATTGATCCCAACTCTTGTCAGCCATTCCTGTAGAGCTGTGGCGATAAACTCCGGGCCGTTGTCAGAACGGATGTACTCGGGCTTTCCGTGTTTCAGCAGTAAGGGGTAAAGAGTCTCAAGCACTTCCGTCGATCCCATCCTGGTGTTCACGGCGACGCACAATGCCTGCCGGGTGTACTCATCCAACACCGTGAGCATCTTGTAACTGCGACCGTTGCTCAGCTTGTCGTGGACGAAGTCTATGCTCCAGACGTGATTGGGATGTTGGGGCCTCAGCCGGATGATAGAGCTGTCCTTGTGATAGAGCCGCCTGCGCTTCTGGTGGCGATGGGGAAGTTGCAATCCCTCTTCACGCCACAGCCGTTCAACCTTCTTGTGGTTCACATGCCAGCCCTCGACACGCAGCAGCTTGGCAATCTTGCGGTAGCCATAGCGACCATATTGCTTGGCCAACCGGATCATCGACAGGCGCAGGGCTTCTTCATCATCCTTCGGAGCGGCCTTGTATTGCAGCGTACTACGGGCAACACCCATCACCTTGCAGGTGCGCCGTTCCGATGTATCGAGCTTCTGACGCGTGTGAATGATGGCCTGGCGAAGTTGATCTGCAGTCAGACCTTGGGTTTTAAAAATCCAGGCTCTCCTTGAGGATCAGCTTGTCCAGCTCAAGGTCTGCCACAATCTTCTTCAGACGACCGTTCTCCTTCTGCAGAGCCTTCAACTCCGACAACTGCGATCTACCCATTCCGCCAAACCTCTTGCGCCAATTAATGGGATGGACTGTTCTCCCGCCTCTGAGGTCTGATGAGTGGTCAACTGATGGAGGTGAACATGACCGAAGTAACGGTCCTTGGAATCGATCTTGCGAAGAATATTTTCCAACTTCACGGTGTTAATCGTGCCGGGCGTTGTGTCTTCAAACGTCGGGTCATGCGGGATCAACTGATACAGGTTGTCGCCCAATTGCCAATTTGTTTGATTGGCGTTGAAGCTTGCACAGGCGCTTTTTACTGGCAACGGCGGTTCGAGGAACTCGGGCATACCGTCAAAGTCATGGCGCCACAATATGTTCGCCCCTTTGGGCGAGGCCAGAAAAACGATAGCAACGATGCCGAAGCTATTTGCACAGCTGTAAAACAACCGAATATGCGCTTTGTTCCAAACAAAACCACCGAACAACAGGATATCCAGGCTATCCATCGCGCGCGCCAGCGCCTGGTCAATCACCGCACCGCATTGATCTCTCAAATGCGCGGATTGCTTCTAGAACGCGGCGTCGCAATTGCCAAATCTGCATCGCGAGCACAGCGGCTCATTCCGCACATCATCGCGGATCCAGGTATTGATCTCACCGAAGTCACTCGGGAAATCATTGGAACCCTTTTTGCCTTTCTACTGCAGATCAATGAGAAGATTAAAATCTTCGACCGAAAGATCAATGTCATCTTTCGGACAAGTCCGGTTTGTCAGCGGATTGCCAAAGTCAGCGGGGTCGGACCCAAGACGGCGACTGCGATGGTTGCGGCGGTGGGCAATGGCCGTGACTTCAAGAACGGGCGGCACATGGCGGCTTGGATGGGCCTGGTACCACGACAGCATTCCAGCGGTGATCGTCAAGTGTTGATGGGGATCAGCAAACGCGGCAGCCAAAGCTTGCGAACATTACTGGTTCACGGTGGGCGGGCCGTTGTCCGCACCGCCGCGAAGAAGACAGATCCACGAAGTCAGTGGGTCAATCAGCTCAGGGAACGGCGCGGATATAACCGAGCGGCGGTTGCCGTTGCCAACAAGAATGCAAGGATTATCTGGGCCTTGCTTCGACATGGCGACGAATACCGCGCCGCCATCTGAGATCTCGTCGGGGAATTGCAGGAAGGAATTGAAAAATGGTTTGACCGGTCGGACCGGCGCATACGGAACCTGATTTTTATAACGGCCTGTGAGGCCTACCAATTGTTGAGGCGTATGTGCGCGAATGCCCCATTTGGGCGCTTCGAGAAATCGATGACGCCGGATAGATGTTTGCAATCGACGAATAGTGAAACCACTTCAATCACTGCTTGCAAAGGGAGAACAGTCCATAGATGTAGTACGTCGCATCGCTCACACCGGCTGAACGACATGCAGACACAACTTCATGGCCCGATGCCAAGTTCAACTCAATCTCACGCAGTAGCTTGAGAATATCCTCGTCCGAATAACGCTTCCTCGCCATAACCAACTCCTGAACCACCAAAATAATGGCACAGTTTTAGGGGGCTAGACAGGAAGCGTATCGCCGGCATTGACAAGTTAACTCCCTGGATCGGGTCTTCAAGTGGCGCCAGGTTCGCTGGATGACAGGAATCTCCTGCAAACGGCATCGATTTCCACCCGAAATCATCCAGCACGCAGTCTGGTTGTTTTTCCGTTTCACCCTGAGCTTGCGTGATGCGGAAGATCTCCTGGCGGAACGCGGCTTGGACATCTCCTATGAAACCATCCGAAATTGGAGCCTCAAATTCGGAGCGCAGTATGCGCGAAGAATTGCGCGAGGTAGGCCACGCCCAAACTGCCGGTGGCATTTTGATGAGGTTTTCATTTCAATCAACGGAAAGCGGCTAAATCTGTGGCGCGCGGTCGATGATGAGGGAGAGGTTCTGGATGATTTGGTTCAATCGTGCCGGAACAAGAAGGCCGCATTGAAGCCAATGCGCAAGTTACTAAAGAGACAGGCTATTTGCCTCGCACAATCGTGACGGACAAGCTTCCATCATACAGTTCGGCGCTGAAAGAGTTGGGATTGTCCAGGCGCAACGAGTTTGGCCGGCGAACGAACAACCGAGCCGACAATTCTCATCAGCCGGTTCGGCGACGAGAGCGAAAGATGCAACGGTTCAAGTCAGCTGGTTCAGCCCAACGTTTTCTGCCGGTCCATTTTTCGATCTACAATCTTTTCAATACTCAACGACACCTGATTTCTCGAAACACGCTGCGCCAGTTCCGAACTACAGCATCAGTAGAATGGCGCAGGGTGATTGACGCTGCACAGGTGCTCGTCGCCGTGGAGACCATCAGCATTCGCCGGGATTCAACTTGTCAACGCCAATGTGACAACGCCGCCGAGACAATTTTAAACGCAACCGCGCCGCCGCTCTCGCTGAGTGGCGTGGTCTCGGTGTGGGATAATTGGTTGCTTTCACGGGATAACTGAGATTGGTGTAGTTTGTCTGACACTGCCCGCGCGTTGGATCGAATGTGTCAGCGATGTGCCGAGGACTGCAACCGGAATAAATTCAGCGTTACAAGTTGTGGGTGTAACCCGGTTTGGGTTTTCAGATTCAAAAATCAGAGAGCGTCGAGAATGTTAACAAATCAGATGCGAATTCGGGTTGAATGGGGAGACTGCGACCCGGCGAGGATCGTATTTTATCCCCGCTACTTTTCCTGGGTTGATGCTTCAGGCCACCACATGTTGGAAAAAGCCGGTTTGCATCACGACGTGCTTGCCGAAAAATATGGCGTGCGAGGATTGGTGCTCGGCCGAGTGGGAATGGATTTTAAAACAACCGCCGTATTTGGCGATACCCTCGATATTGAGAGCAGCGTATCGCGAATCGGCGGCGCCAGTTTCGACATCACCCACACGGTCGCGAGGAAGAAGACCATCATCCTCACGGGGCAGGAAACGCGCATTTGGGCCGTCGATGATCCCAACAGCGCTGTTGGTATATCAGCCACGAGAATCCCTGACGAAATTCGCCAGCTACTTGAAAGCTCGCCGGGTTGACCTTTTTCGCGATAACAAGCCTGTTTCAGTCGGACCTGCTGCAAATCTGCATTCTCAGCTGCCGAGAAATCCGTGTTCTGTAATTGCCCATATTATGTACACGGCTCTGTTTGCCTGGAAGTGTTCACAACGGATTTGACCCTTGCGTACAACATTTCGCGTGAAGTCACGATCATGCGCAGTTCATCCAGCGCCGGAGGATTTCCGGCCGCTAGATGTTCGTCTCCCCGAGGCCGTATGCGCTCATATGTTCTTCGGGTTTAGCCCTAAGGCATAACGTATGGCAGTGGCGCGACAAAAGGCGAAATATTCCGGTTCGGCGACGACACTCCCCGCAACTGCCCTACAACATTGTCAAGCACAGCGGTAATTCGTTCAAGCGATTGCCGCTCCAACCTCCGAAAATCCTGCTCACCACAAGGCGCGATCAACTGATTTTCCGGCATGTCGCGGCAAGCATCCGAATGTTGGCGCCGGCACAAAAACCCTTTCCTTGCCCGAAAATAGAACCATCACCCTGACCACAGGATGCTCAAATCGCATCAGATGAACATTATCGGCAAGTTCGATACCGACGCCGAGATTGTATGAATTGCGCTCCTTTTAAGTCGACTTACTCATCAACATCCGTTTGGTGCATCGCAACGGAACCAACATCCTCGATACGCCAGTACCGGTTTTTCAACGGATCGGTTCAAAATATTGCCACTGCGCTCAAGGCTCAGTCTTAACAACGCGTTTGGGTTTGCTGCATTATAATGCGTTTCGGTTAAGAATTGGAGCCGCGCGCTGGCCGCACATCCAGCTAATATTGGCTATTTTTTATACTACGAAGCGATATGTCGTCGGCAATTCCAGTCCGTGAATTATTATTCATATATACCTGAACGGTTCGAACTTTTCGCCGCGGAGTGACCACTCTCCAGCAACCGCGCGCCGTTTTTGCGGCGTGCCGCTCCGCCTTCATAATTCAAATTTGCCACAAAATATGTAATAACGTACTATTATACGTAAATGGGCTTGGCAGTGAATTTAAGGGAGAAAAATCAATGCTGAAGCGAATTGGTGTAATCGTATCCGCTGGTGCCGTTGCTATCCTCGGCAGCCTTGCGGCTGCGATGGCTGATGAGATAACGCTGAGCGGCGCAAGCTGTTTTCCGATCGGAAGTCCGCCAGGAAAACCGTTTGAAAGGGTCGTCGACGAAATCAATAAACGCGGAAAGGGTGTCGTTCAGATTGATTTGAAAGGCGGCGCTCCGGCCATCGGCAGCCCCTTTACCCTTACGCAGAAGATGTCCAAAGGGGTTTATGACATTGTTGGTTGTACCGAGGCATATTTTGGAAATGTTTTCGAGGAGGCGCCGGTTTTGCGCTTTTCCGAATACCCATATTCTGTTTTGCGGGAAAACGGCGCGCTGGAGCTTGTCAGCCAGCTGATGAATGCGAAGGGCATCCACTATGTGGGGCGTCATCACGACTATGGTCCCTTCCATCTATGGCTGTCGGAGAAAATCAACAAACCCGACCTGAGCGGCCTGCACCTGCGCGTTGCTCCGGTCTACACTGCATTCTTCAAGTCGCTCGGCGCCACGGTTCAGACATCCAATATCTCACAAGTCTACACCTACATGGAAAATGGAACCGTACAGGGTTACGGCTGGCCAGCGCTTGGCTGGGTTCCTGCCTGGGTGAAGGTTACGAAATATCGGGTGGAACCCGGGTTTTATAGTGCCACACTGCACACCCTGACCAACTTGGAAAAATGGGACAGCCTGTCCAAGGAGCAACAGGACTTGATAACCAATATCGTGCTAGAATTTGAAGCCAATTCCGAACCTAGCAGCGAGGGTTTTCAAGCTCTGCTGAAAACCCAAAACGAAAAGACGGCGGCAGAGGGGTTGAGCGCGATCACCTTCTCCGAAGAGGATACCGAGACATGGCTTGCTGCGGCGCGTAAGGCCGGGTGGGATGAAGTGCTCGAACGGAGTCCGGAGCACGGTGCCAAATTGATGGAACTGTTCACCAAATAGTGCAATTTGAACTGTGAACGGATGAACCAGATTCCACCACCGGAATCTCGGTTCATCCCCTTGACAATGGCATCCAGGACGATTGGGTACGGGGCGCTATGACATTAATCCTTGAGGCGACGGAGGCCGGCTTCAATCGGCTTCTTCAAATTCTGATTGCTCTGGTGGCCGGATCAATCGGGCTGTTTGCGATTCTTATTCCATTTAACCTGCTGTTGATCAAAGCAAATTGGGGCGCTATCTGGTGGCTGCACGAGGCGGTTGAATACGCACTCTATGTAGGAATATTCTTGGGGGCGCCTTGGGTTCTACAACAGGGTGCACACGTCAGGGTAGACGTTTTTTCCACAAACTTGCCGCGCAGGCTAGCGGTCCAGCTGGAACGTCTGCTCGATTGCTTCGGTGCCGGGCTTTGCGTGATACTGTGTTTTTATGGGGCCCGCGCTGCCATATGGGAATTTGAGGACGGGACCTTGCCGGACAAGGATCTGCGCATCGCCAATTGGTACATGTTGGCGGTTTTCGCTATCTCGTTTTTCCTGTTGACGCTGGAATTCTTGTTTCGCTTTCGCAGGGCGCGCGCCATCGTTGACGAAGATGCCTCAAAATCCGTGAAAGCATCGTTCTAGCATGGAATGGCAATACGCTCTGGTTTTGCTGTTGGGAACCGTGTGTACCCTGATGTTCATGGGCCTGCCGGTTGCACTTGCCTTTTTTGCCGCCAATGTCCTCGGCACGGCGCTGTTCATCAATGGTGACATCGGCCTGGTGTTCATGCCGATTGAATTCCATAATGCCATCAAGTTTAGCCTTGTGCCGATAGCACTGTTTTTGCTGATGGGCGAAATACTGCTGCAGACGGGTGTGGCGTTCAAGGCTATAGGCGCCATCGATAAGATGATTGCACGCGTTCCCGGGCGCCTGTCGGTAGTCTCTGTGGTTGGAGGGACGGTCTTTTCTTCACTTTCGGGTTCAACCATTGCCAATACCGCGATTCTCGGCTCCGTACTGCTACCGGATATGATGAAACGCGGCTACAAGCCGGCAATCGCGATGGGACCCATTATGGCCGTGGGTGGCATAGCCATGCTGATCCCGCCTTCCGCGCTTGCCGTGCTTCTGGCCAGTCTGGCCGAACAATCAGTAGCCCAGTTGCTAATCGCAGGCATCGTACCGGGTGTCCTGATGGCAATTCTGTTTTTCGCCTACGTCATCATCCGATGCACGATTAATCCGTCTCTGGCGCCGGCTTACGAGCCTGATGAGGGACACCTTGACGAACCGGTGTCCGTAGAAATTCACTGGGGCGGACGTTTACGGTGGTCAAGCGCTTACGATGGGTCCTTGAAAAGGGCCATCAACCGCGTCCTGCCATTTATTCTCTATATCCTGCCACTGGGGACCATATTTGTCGTGGTGGTAGGCAGCATCTTTTTCAAGATTGCAGCCCCAACCGAGGCAGCGGCAATGGGATGTGTCGCCTCCCTTGCTGCGTGTTACCTGTTTCGCGTGTTCAAGAATGTCATCAGGGTTTCCGGCATCTCCGGCGCTGATTTCAAATTTGCGGCAATCTGGAAGGCGCTGATCGAAACGGCGAAAATCAACACCATGATCCTGTTTATCATCACCGGGTCTTTGGTGTTCAGTCAGGCACTGGCAAACTCAGGCGCAACCGACGGCCTGTTGAGGCAGGTCACATCGGCGAACCTGACCCCGCTTGGTGTTGTCATCATCATGATGGGTGTCCTGCTTTTCCTCGGCGCATTTATGGATCAGGTGAGTATGCTTCTGCTCACCCTGCCTTTCTTCCTGCTGGGTTCAACATCGCTGCAGGCGACATTCGATATAGACGTGATCTGGCTGATGGTGCTGATGTTGATCACAATGGAGATCAGTCTGCTGACACCTCCTTTTGGACTACTGCTTTACGTGATGAAGGGGGTGGCGCCGTTCGATGTATCGCTTGGACAGATCGTCCGCTCCGCCCTGCCGTTCATTTTGATTGAACTGGTTGTGCTGATCCTGCTGATCGCCTTCCCCGAAATGGCCACCTGGCTACCGGGCAAGGTTCGGTAGGGCCTAGAGCGTGTCTTGCTTAGATTGAAGCATTTGATGACGGAAAATCGGTTCATTCGGCCAGGCGCGTCGCGCAGCGCGATGTGGTGCATCGGGCAAGCGGCGCAACGACGCCGATGGGCCCATTGTCCGCCACCCTGAAAGGACGATGTTGTTGAAATTCAGAATTGAATGGGCCGGGCGATTTTGCCCGCTGACTGCGTTGGCTCGCCCTTGTGGCGGGTTGGCACCACGGCGCGCAACCCGCCTTGTCAGCGACCAAAATCGCCTCGGTCAAATGATTCGATCTAAGCAAGACACGCTCTAAAGCGTTTTGCATTTAATATGAGACATATCCGGCGGCCTTAAGGAAGTTTCGGTATTC
>JAAETJ010000036.1 GCA_024228495.1 bacterium
CAGTTCTTCTGCCAAAAGACGTGTTTTAACCGTAGCTAAAATAGCCACCCGGCCTTGGTGGTCTGCCCTTTTGTTTTGAGATATCTGGGTTGCCACCCATTCTTTTGCCAACAAAACCATTTTTCGCGACCCGGTGGGTTCATCCCTTGCAACCGTCTTGCTCCGGTCATTCTCATTCTTCAACGCTGGTATCCAATACCGCTCTCTGGCAAAGGGGTAAGTTGGTAATGAAATACGGCCGGGTTTCTTTTCTCCATATAGTAAACCCCACTCAATCTCAACGCCAGTCACCCACAGTTGGGCCAGCCGATCAAACTCTCGGTTACGGATAGCAATCCTGATAAAGGCATCGCCGGCCTCACCGCCAAGCAACAGCTCTGATTTGAGAGTACTTTTCCTGGCATTGCCTCGATATAAACCCTCGATGGCTGTTTGTTTCTGTTCGTACTGGCGCAACGCCTCAACCAACTCCTCAACACTGGACACTACCAAAGCCAGCCGACTATCCATTGCCTCTCGACCCACCTGCAAGGTGTAAGCAATACTGACCAAAGAGAGAGCAAGCTGCGGGGTAGCTTGATTTATGGGTTCACCTTCTGCTTCAAACGAAGAGATATACTGCTCTACACTCGCCACTGAGGTATCTCTTGAAAACAAGGTGATTGGCAATTCACAATGATACCACTCCTCCACCATCGTTTTCAAGCGGCTCAATTGCACCGGATCGAAACCATATCCCTCAAACTGTTGCTCAAATTCAATCTCAGGGGGGGCAACCCCCATAATTCCTGAGACCATTTCTCGCAACGTTTGTTCAATAGCCAGCGTACCCTCTCTCCCACCGAGCGCCTGTTCAGCCAGAGGTAGGGACGATACTTGCTCCAAATAGGCCAGCAGCCTGGCGACATACTCCCTCAACCGTTCCTCATTCCTGGCCGACAACACAATCAACTGCGGCCCTTCACCTGACACTTGACACCTGACACCTGACACTTGCGAAGCATACTCCTCAATCACCACATGGGCATTCGTTCCACTAAAGCCAAACGAACTGACCGCCGCCAGCCGTGGTCGTCCCCCTATCGGCTGCCATGGTTTTAACTCGGTGTTAACATAGAATGGCGTATCCTTAAACCCAATATGTTCATTTTCCTGGTCGAAGTGCAGAGACGGGGGGATTTGTCCATGCTTTAGCGATAACAGCACTTTGATCAAGCCCGCCACCCCCGCCGCCGCCGAAGTGTGCCCGATATTGGTTTTAACCGAACCCACGGCACAATATTGCCTGGCCTCCGTATGAGTCCGGAACGACTCGGTCAAGGCCTCCACTTCTATCGGGTCGCCCAGCTTTGTGCCGGTACCGTGCGTTTCTACATAGCTGATCTCACTTGGATCAATGCCATATTTCTGGTAAATTGCTAATTGCAATTCCCGCTGTGATTTGACATTGGGAGCGGTCAACCCGTTGGTTTTGCCATCCTGGTTTACCCCGCTGCCCTTGATGACGCCATAAATGGTGTCACCGTCCGCTATCGCCTGGCTCAACAACTTGAGAACTACAAAACCAACGCCCTCCCCCGGCACAAAACCATCGGCTCGGTTGTCAAACGTTTTGCACAACCCCTCCGCTGATAACATCAATGCTTTGCTCATACCCAGGTATGGCTGTTCGGTCAGATACAAGGTTACCCCACCCGCCAGCATCAGCTCTGCTTCTTGGTTGATCAAGCTCTTGCAGGCCATATCCACCGCCACCAGCGATGAGGAACAGGCCGTATCGACCGTAATCACTGGCCCTTGTAAATCAAAGGCGTAGGCCACCCGTCCGGCCAGAATAGAACCGGCGTTGCCCATCATCGCCTGAGCCAGGTGTGTTTGCGTCAGATGGCTGAGATACTCACTGCCCCCCATCAGCCCGACATACAACCCACAGCTTCGTCGGGCCGTTGACCGCTGACCATAGCCAGCCTGTTCCAGCGCGTGGTAAGCTTCTTCCAGCACCAACCGCTGTTGCGGATCCATCATTTCTGCCTCAGCGGGCGAGATGCTAAAAAACAGCGGGTCAAACTTGTCTATGTCTGCCAAAAAACCGCCCCATTTACTGTAGCTTTTGGCGGGGTTGGCGGGGTTGGGGTCGTAATAACGGGTCACATCCCAGCGGTCTGGGGGAATTTCGGTGATGGAGCAAATGCCCTCTTTGAGATTGTGCCAATACTCCTCCAGCGTGGCGGCCCCGGGAAAGCGGCCCGACATCCCAATCACCGCCACATCGGTCTCCTTACTCGCTTGGGAGGCGGCTGCTTGCGCCAACTGCTTTTCTCTGGACTGTTCTGACTGCTTTGCCTCTAATTTCGGCAAAATTATTTGACTGAGATTAACTTGCTCTTGACCCTCATCATTGGTCATTGGCTCTACTTGAGCCTCTTTGAGGAGGCTGACGATATAGTCTGACAAATCCTTAACAGTTGGATAATCATACAACTTGCCTATCTTCATCATAATCGAAAATGTCTGATTAATGGTCTTGGCAAATTCCACCCCCGTAATCGAATCCATTCCTAACTCATTGAACGGTTTTTGTTCATCAACATTGCTGTCCAGATATAACGTAGATTTTAGCAAATCCTGGACTTTATGCCTGATATCGAATTCTGATAGACCTGCTGTTTTTGAAACAATTGTTTCTGGTTGATCCCGTTTTTCGTGGCGAATGACCTCTCCCGGAATCAGGTCTGTCTCTGATAACATCTTTGTCACAGCAGGTCGGTTCTTGGCCAGATCATCAACCTGTGACAGGGCTATGGGATGCGTTGGTTTTAGCACCAACTTGCCACCATTTTGTTGATCTTGCCTCTGATTTGGCGGTTGGAGTGGCTCTAGCTTTTCTTTCTGATCTTTTGCATATTCACCCACCCAATAACGTTTTCGTTCAAAGGGATAGGTTGGTAATGAAATCCGGGTTGGGGTTTCATCTAGGTATAACAGTTGCCAATCAATCTCGACCCCCGACACCCACAATTGAGCCAACCTATCCAGTTCCCGATTCTGGGTCACAATCTTGATAAAAGACTCTCCAGCCTCACCGCCAATCAATAGCTCTGGTTTGAGGTTGCTTGTTTTGGTATTGCCTTGATAGAAACCTTCGCGGGCTGTTTGTTTCTGCTCGTACTGTTTCAACCGCTCAACCAGTTCCTCAACACTGGACACAACCACAGCCAGTCGCTCTTCCATCGCCTCTCGCCCCCCTTGCAAGGTGTAGGCGATGCTAGCCAAAGAGACAAGCTGCGAGACGACCTGATTTTCACGTTCGCCCTTTGCTTGAAGCGAGGCCAGGTGCTGGGCCACACGTCCCAC
>JAAETJ010000037.1 GCA_024228495.1 bacterium
GCCGGTCTCTATCGGTTGGAGCAACTCATTCAAGAAGCCGTGATTACCGTGCCACGCCGCCTGATTGCTGATGCCATCGATATTCTTGTGTTCATCGAAGGCCGGGGGGCTGCGCGTAAAGTTCGCACCATTTCTAAAGTCGCTGGGCTTGATGAGAATAGTGATTATCAACTCACCCCGCTCGCTCCCGTTCATCTCAACAAAGTTTGACATTCATTCACAAGGACAACTCTATGAAGCTATCTTCTAAATCATTGGTAAAAACGACATGCCGCATTGTGGGAGAAACGGCAACTTCAACGGCATTCTTTGTTTGTTACGCCGTTCCGGTTCATGCGGCAGGTTCCGGCATGCCGTGGGAAGCTCCGCTGACACAAATCCTTGAATCCATCGAAGGCCCAGTTGCCAAGATCATCGCAGTGATTGTCATCATCATGACGGGGTTAAGCCTTGCCTTTGGTGATATGTCAGGTGGTTTCCGTCGGTTAATCCAGATCGTCTTCGGTCTGTCGATTGCTTTTGCCGCAACTTCTTTCTTCCTGTCGTTTTTCTCATTCGCCGGTGGCGCACTGATCAGCTGAATTGACCCCAAGGAGGCAATGATGATTATCAATACTCACTCAGTCATTCCAGGTTTTGAAGTGCCATTGCATCGCGCATTGACCGAACCCATGCTGCTTGGTGGTGCACCGCGTACCGTAACTATCATCAATGGCACACTGGCTGCCTCCATCGGTCTTGGCCTGCAATTGTGGATTGCCGGTATCGCCATCTGGTTCATCGCCCATATGATCGCTGTCTGGGCAACCCGCAAAGATCCCGCCTTCATGGATGTGCTTTCACGCCATATGCAGCACAAGGGGTTTCTCGCATGTTGAATTTGGCTGAATACAGAACCAGACCAACAGGTCTTGCCGATTATCTGCCCTGGGCCTGTCTCATTGCTCCTGGCATTGTTCTCAACAAGGATGGTTCCTTTCAACGGTCA
>JAAETJ010000038.1 GCA_024228495.1 bacterium
GTTCCGGGAGCAATGATAAAAAACCTACTCCTGAAAGGGGACAAGGGGTGAGTTCTGCACCATGATACATCTCATCCGGCATACCTGTTATATCGCACTGAATCCATCTCACTTTCAATTCATAAAAGATGAGCTACAGAGGAATTTGAAGTTTTCACACGGATTATCAAAGTAATTACGGTATTACAACATAGCACCACATAACTTGCCGGTTACCAAAGCATAGCATGATACAAGTAGAAGCAACCTCGGCAAAACCGACAGATTTTACACCGATAGCGCCCCAATTTTTCTTGCTGACCGTGTATGAAGGCAGAGAGCAATCGGCGGCGTTGTTTTTTTGTCCAATTTGATAGAAAAAGGACATAGTCGTCCCAATCAGATTGTTGAACAGGCTATTCTTATCACGCTCTATGAATGTTGAAACAACAATATTGTCCGACTACGGCGAAGAATGCTTCTGGTGAATGTGCAGCCGAAACTGTCCGAACCGATATAATAATTTCAGATTGGAAATGACTCCATCTCGACCCGGACACAAATCAGACAACGGGAGCAGCCAACGCTCGAAAACGGCATAGATGGCTTGAAAAACGTCTATTTGCAAGGAGTTGAGCATTTTACGAGCATACGTATCCTTGAAAAGCAGCTGCTTGAATAGACTGACAGCGGTGTAGAGGATAAAGATAAAGTACACGTGAGACTGGACACTGTTGTTATCAGTGGAGGGGAAATATTTCAAACCCCAATCGTTCTTCAATTCTTCAAACAGGTCTTCTATCCGCCAACGACCTTTGTAGGCGGTGATGACACCCTCCGGCTTGAGCCGGTTTTCCGGGATATTGGTCAGATACGTGTAGTGGAGCGTTTCCCACACGTCCCCAGTTAGGATATTGCCCTCTTTATCACGCAGATAGCGGGTGCCTTTCTCGTTCTTCAGTTTCACCCGCTTGAGTCGCGTATCTTTGACCACGATCAGACGGAGTTCGCCCTCATAGTCGTCAAGACTGATTATTGCGTGGGCGATGAGCGGCGGGCCGCCTTTGGCTTTCTGCTCGGCCTGCTCTTTGGCCACCCGTTTTTGTCGAGTCGTTGCCTTTTCCCGCTCCCGTTTCTGCATCTGGTGGGGGGTCAATTCCTCTTCATAAGGGCGATATGCCGTTTCTTCGATTTCATCCACGGCATCGGTCAAACTCTTGTACTTCTTGCCTGGAGTGATGAACGCGATTTTTTCATCCGGCTCGCCTTGATTGAGTTCGTTGAAGGAGGCTTGCTTGTAGAACCCTTTGTCGAACATGATCAGTTCGACTCGCCTGGGGGCCGCCAGCGTCTTGACCTCTTTCGCCGTGTGCAGCAGTTGTTTGCTATCGGCGCAATTGCCCGGGACCAGATGCACATACAACACATCCTTGCTATCCAGGTCACACGCCGCAAATAATTTATAGGCTACCACGTACTTGCCGCTATGTGGCTCTATTGTGCCCACAGCGCCGGCTTGCCGACCCCGCACTTCTATCACGCTGCTCTCTATTCCCACCCGTAATCTTTGCCCTCGTCGATTGCGACAGGCTCGCTTCATCAATCGTTCATTGAGCGCTTTCAGCTTCTCCCCATCAAATTCCTGGAAGGCATGTCCCAACGTTACCTGACTGGGGGCCAAATCCAGATGTCCAACGTGCTTGCCGTTCCTCAATTTCCCCGCCAACTGGCTGATATTTTTCGCTTCCAACACCAGTCGATGCAACAGAGCAAGCACAATATCCCGCTCCGTGTACGTCACATTTGCCTTCCGCTCTTTCAAGCAGGCCGTCAACTCGGCAATGATGCCCAATCCATCAATGAAGTGGCAAAAAAGGTGAAAACCAGTCATGCCAATATACGAGGAGGGGCCTCTCAACACCCGCCGCCGGGCATAGTTCAATATCTGCTCATCGTTCAGGCTATCCACTTGCGCCACTGTGTAAACCTGATCCCGCAACCGGCACAACGCCCACGACAAGGTGTCTTTCCCAAATCGTGTTTTGAACTCACTCACACGCGGTGGGGCAGGCACTTTTTTCCAACCAACCAGACGCAGCCAACTGCGATGGGCCGGATTTCTCAAAAAATCAAGCATGTCGTCCTGCTTTCGACTGAACAGGGCGCACAAAAACAGAAATTTGACCCAACTCTCCAGGCTGTACTCGTGCCGAGACGGCTCTACCTTGTAGTATTGGCCCGCCACATCCTCTAAAAAATTCATATCCAACCGTTTAAGCAGTTGATAGAGCGTTTTGGGTACTGACCGACTTCTTCGGCATGTATAGAGCCCGACCTGCACGATAAACAAGATGGTTGACCAGGCCAATTCATCCTTACTCGGGATTTCTATCAGGACGTCTTCTCCCTCTTCCTCTCCCAACAAAACCCGAAGCTGAGATGTCCCATCTGTTCCTGTTTCCAGTTCTACTTTCGTCTCGCTCATTAAACTTTCCTCCAGCTATTTTTTTTCAACTCATCATAGCCTGGAAA
>JAAETJ010000039.1 GCA_024228495.1 bacterium
ATGTCTGGCGACTTACTGCAAACGAAACTGTATGTGCCTCGGTAACGGCCGTTTCTCACCCCCCGCCTGTCGGGAAAAGCGGACCATCCTCTTCTGGCGGGAGGGATGTTTTTTTGAAAAACCATTCGAGGATTGGCAGCAAGGGCGTTCCGGTGAGGCGCATCATTGAGGAGGCCCAATGCCCTTTGTAGCAGCGATTGCGGATAATGGCTTTGACGATCATCTCACCGGCGGAGGCTGAACTTTGGTGTAAAAAGCGAAAGCGGGGATCACGGAAAAGGAGCGGAAACTTTTTCATGGCGTCTGGCTCGGCGGAAAAGTAGTCGGTGTCGTGTACCAACGTGGGTTCGGTGTAGAGGACGTTGATGTTGGTATTGCTCAAATCGTATCGAATTGATTTGGCAAGCCCGCGCACGGCGGAACGGGAGGCGATGTAGGCGGGGCTGCTTAAGTTGACGTTGACGGCCGGAGAACCGACGAAAACAAGGCTGCCGCTGTTGCGCTGAATCATCTCGTTAACAAAGGCGCGGGTAAGGAAGAAAGCAGCGTAGCAGGTGCTTTCGATATGCTGGATGATGTTGGCATCGTCTGCGGCAGCGATGGAGCATAATGAGCCTGCGCCAGAGCTGTTGACGATGATGTCGGGAATGCCAACCGTGTTGCGGATTTGTTGGACGATGACCTGGACTGCTTCGCTTTTGCCTAAATCGACAGGAAAGATGGTAACGGCCGTTCCTCCATCCCTCAACTTTTCTGCCGCCGCCTCTAACTTTGCTCGCCCTCGCGCCAGTAAAATAATGTGTGCCGCTCCCTGTCGCGCCATTGCCGTTGCCACACCATACCCGATACCAGAGCTTCCACCCGCAACCAAAGCAACTTTTCCATTTATTTTCATCATTCACCTCAAAGAATATCAAACACCAAAGGCACATTGAACAAATTGCGTTCAATGTGCCTAATATGAATCAAATTATAATATCTGCATCCTGCTTAGCCTGTACCAGGTAAAGGATTGTAACTAAAGCCAATTGGTAATCCCGCAATTTCTTGTGGCTGTGATTGGAGACTGAAACCAATTGGCAATCCAGCAACTTGGTTGGGAAGGTCTGTTTTACCTAAAGGCCCTAGGACGATTCCAGCAATTTGGTTGGGAAGGTTTGTTTTACCCAAAGGCCCTAAGACGATTCCAGCAACTTGGTTGGGAAGGTCTGTTTTACCCAAAGGCCCTAGGACGATTCCAGCAACTTCATTACCTTCACCACCGGGAGGAACTTTTAAGCCGCTCCATGACCAGGCTGCAACTTCGTTGCCTTCATCACCAGGAGGAACTATTGCATTGCCCCATGACCAGCCAGCAACCTCACTACCTGATAAACTTTCTTTGCCCAGTATGGTAACGAACCCTGCAATTGCTAAACCCATTACCAATACAGCTAAAATCATTTTTTGCATTTTCATTATTCAATCTCCTTGAAATTTTGTTATTCTCCGCAAATGCGGTGTTTTTTTTTGATGACCTTATCTTAACGGCCGTTCGTCACCCCACCGTAGTCGCAAACGTCACAAGAACGTATTTGTTTGGGTGAAATTCATCAATTTGGCCTATAATCAAGTTAATTTGAGAAATTCTTGGACAGGATTAACGGGATTTACAGGATGAAAAAATCCTGTTAATCATGTAAATCCTGTCCAAACAACTTGTTGTGAAGCCTGCTATGCTGGAAATTCGCCTGCTTGGACAATTTCATATCCGCCAAAATGAGGCGTTGGTTGAGATTCCAACCCGCCCAGCCAAAAAGCTGCTCGCTTATTTGGCGTTGAAAGAAGGCTTGCAGCAGCAGCGAGACAAGCTGGCTGGACTCTTGTGGCCCGATTCGGACGAACTCAGCGCCAGACGCAATTTACGCAGTACGCTTTGGCGTTTGCGGAAAGCAATGGGGGATACTTGCTTCTTGTCCGACAAAACATCAATCACTTTTGTGGCCCCGGATGCCGGTTGGGTGGACACGGCCGTTTTGCAAGAAAAAAGCAGGGAGACGGAGGGATTGCTAACGGCCGTTTCCGCATACAGCGGCGAACTGCTTCCCGGCTGGTACGACGATTGGATCATATTAGAGCGAGAGCGACTGCAAGCCATTTACGAACGCAAATTACAGCAGCTTCTCGACCAGCTCTTAGCAGCCCAGCAGTGGGATGAGACGATTCATTGGGCAGAGCAATGGATTTCGTTGGGCAGCGTGCCGGAACCGGCGTATCGGGGCTTGATGCATGCTCATGCCGGATTGGGAGATGTGGCCGCCATTGCCGCCGCTTTTCGTCGCTGCGAAGCCGCGTTGGAAGCTGATCTAGGCGTTGAGCCATCTGCCGAAACCCAAACTTTGTACGAAACGCTCAAGCGTAATCCAGCGGCTGTCGTCCCCGCGACCAAAATTATTCCGCCGCATGCAAAGTTGGTAACGGCCGTTAAACCCACCGCCCCATTCACAAATTTTATAGAATCAGAACAGCCCATTCGCTTTGTGGCCCGCGAAAAAGAGCTAAATCAGCTCGAACGCGCATTAGCTCAATCGTTGACCGGGCGCGGAAATGTACTGTTTGTCAAAGGAAGCGCCGGCAGCGGCAAATCGGCGCTCATGATGCAGTTTGCACGGCAGGCACAGGAAGCTAACGAGGGTGTTATGGTCGCCATGGGCAACTGCAACGCCCATACCGGCATTGGCGATCCATACCTTCCCTTCCGTGATATACTCAAATTCTTGACGGGCGATGTCGAAGGCAAATGGGCGGCAGAGCCAAATTCACCCGCTCAGGCAAACCATGATGTGAACCAGCAGCAGGCGGCTCTGTTTGCACAATATACGCAGATTATGCTGTCACATTCACAGCAGGGACTGCTCATTTTGCTGCTGGATGATTTGCAATGGGCAGACAGTAGCTCTATCAATTTACTGTTTCATTTGGGACGACGCATACAGGCGGGACGCATTTTGCTCGTTTGTGCCTATCGGGAAGATGAGGTGATGCTGGGGCAGTCGCAGATTCATCAAAACGGCCGTCATCCCCTGTCGCGGGTGGTCAACGAGCTACAGCGCATTTATGGCGGCGGTGCCATTTCACTGGACACAGAATCGGTGGTCGAAGGGCAAGCGTTCGTGAAGGCGTATCTGGACAGTGAACCGAATGATTTTGGCACCGATTTTTATCGCGCCTTGCACCATCACACAAACGGACACCCACTTTTTACGGTCGAGTTGCTGCGCCATTTGCAAGATATGGGGGAGGTGGTTTTGGATGGAAACGGCCGTTGGCAAACCCGTGAAACCATCAATTGGAACACGCTCCCCGCACGAGTAGAAGCAGTCATCGAAGAGCGCATTGATCGGCTGGCAGCCGACTTGCGCGAAATGTTGACTGTTGCCAGCGTCGAGGGGGCAGAATTTACGGCGCAGGTGATTGCCCAAATTCAGGAAATGGAAGAGCACGGCCTTGTGCGCCAACTGAGCCGTGAACTGGACAAAAAACATCGGCTGGTGGGCGAGCAAGGCCATTTTGAAATCGGGGGCAGACGGCTCTTTTTGTTCCATTTTCGCCATAATTTGTACCAACAGCATCTGTACAACGGCTTGGGGGAAATTGAGCGCTCGCTGCTGCATGAGGATGTTGGTTTGGCACTGGAAGCATTGTACGGCGAACGGCGAGATGAGATTGCCCCACAGTTGGCATGGCATTTTGCCGAAGCGGGAGAGGCGGAAAAGGCGATTTATTATTCGTTGCTGGCGGGCGATCAGGCGCGTGGGCTGTATGCTCATCAGGAGGCGATCAATCATTATCAGCGTGCCTTACCCTTTTTGCGTAAGCGAGATGAGAATGAACGGTTAGCGCGGACACTGATGAAGCTGGGGCTGACCTATCACAATGCGTTTGATTTTCAGCAGTCGCGCCGCGCCTATGAGGAAGGGTTTGCCTATTGGCAGCGCATTGGCGGTAAGCAAACGGCGCTGGATGTTGCCCCCCATCCTCTGCGGCTGTTGGTAATGGAGCCGCTCACGCTGGATTCTGGTCAATATGATGACGATGCCTCGGCGCAAATTGTTTACAATTTGTTCAGCGGATTGGTTGAACTCAGTCCAGAGATGAGTGTGGTTCCCGACATGGCGCAAAGCTGGCAGGTGTTGGAAAACGGCCGCCGCTACATTTTCAAGCTGCGGAACGATCTGTTTTGGAGCGATGGGGTACGGGTAACGGCCGTTGACTTTGAATATGCGTGGAAGCGAATGCTGCACCCATCCAGCGGCGAACGTCCCGGCAACTACCTGTACGACATCCAAAACGCCCGCGCTTATCATCAAGGCGAAATCAATGATCCGAATGAAGTTGGCGTAACGGCTGAGGATGAATTGACGCTGACGGTAACGCTGGATAAACCGACCAGCTATTTTCCGCAGCTGTTGACGGCAGGGAACACGTTTCCCGTGCCAAAGCATATTGTGGAGCGGTTTGGCGATGCGTGGACGGAGCCTGAAAATTTGGTGACCAATGGGGCGTTTCGGTTGGTTGAGTGGCAGAGGGGGAAATCCATTTTGGAACGAAATCCCACTTATCACGGCCGTTTCTCTGGCAATTTAGAGCGTGTAGAGCTTTCATTCTTCTCCGGCGAAGATGATGTGGGCAAAAAATACGCCGACGATCTGCTCGATACCCTTAATTTGAACTTCTTGCCTGCGCCGGAACAAGAACGCGCCCGACAAACGTATGCCGGAGAATATGTGACGGGACCATTGCTTTCAACCACCTATGTCGGCTTTAATCTCAGCCAGCCCCCATTTGATGATGTGCGGGTGCGGCGCGCGCTCACGCTGGCAACGGATCTCGGTTCGCTGGCGGGCATTGTGTTGAAAGGGTATGTCTTTTCGGCAACCGGAGGCTTGGTTCCCCCCGGAATGCCTGGACATTCACGGGGTAGCGGCTTGCCATATGATCCGGAAGCGGCTCGTGTCCTGCTCGCTGAGGCGGGTTTTCCTGATGGCAAGGGGTTTCCAGAGGTAACGGCCGTTATCACAGACGATCCCAGCCCCATTCAACTGGGGCAATATTTGCAAGCTCAATGGCTCACCAATCTGGGCATCAATATTCAATGGCAACCTCTTTCCTGGGGCAAAGTTGTTAAATATTGGTCTGGAGGAATTGCCAACATCTGGATTAAAGGATGGTCTGCAGACTATCCAGACCCAGACAACTTTTTGCGCTTTAGCGATTTCCAGAACGATGCTAATTGGCAGCGTCTGACTTTCAACCAATTGGTTGAAAAAGGCTTGCGCGTTACAGAACAAAAGGAACGTCTTTCGCTATATACACAAGCGGATCAAATTCTGGTAGACGAGGCGGTTATCTTACCGCTTCTCTACAAACGATTCCATCTATTGTTAAAACCATGGGTACATCAATTTCCAACATCATCTATGCTTCGCAATTTTTGGAAGGATGTTGTTATAAAATCATCATCTTATCCTCTATAATATCCTTATGGCTGGCAATTTATTGCAAAAGAAATTATATGTGCCACGGTTACGGCCGTTTCCCCCATAATTTAATCATCCCCGCATTCCAGCCGAAGTGAATTCGCTCACAATTGCCCGCGTCCCGTTACTGGCGCAGGCAAACGGCCGTATGCTAAAATAAGGTTACACCATTCATGGACAATAACCTTATGACATCTGATTCCCACCTTTTTTGGTTTCCAAAAACAAAACTCTTGCCGCCGCAAGTGGGGCACGATATCTTGCCTCGTCCCCGATTGAGTGAGGCGTTGCAAACGGCCGTTACCCATAAACACCTCACCCTCCTCTCTGCCACCGCCGGGTCTGGCAAAACCACCGCAGTCGCTTGCCTGCTGCAAACCGATCCGCAACTGCCTACGGGTTGGATATCGCTTGATGAAAATGACGACGATCCAGCTTCGTTTTTGCTGTTACTGATCGCTGCTTTGCAAAAAATCGATCCGGCATGTGGACGGACTGTTAGTGAAATGGTGCAAACCACGCTTGCAGATCATAATTGGCCGCGGCTGGTGGGGATAGTGATCAATGATTTGCTAACGGCCGTTACCACCCCCTTTGTTCTCGTCCTGGATGATCTGCACCGCGTCAGTGACCCCACCATTCACCAGATGCTCGATTATTTGCTGGAACGACTGCCCCCCCTGATGCATATCGTTGTCACCACCCGCCACGACCCGCCTCTAAAGCTTTCACGACTGCGGGCACGGGGGCAATTGGCTGAGTTTCGCATGGAAACGCTCCGCTTTTCCCCCGCTGAAATGGAAACATTGTTCAACGATGTGATGCAGTTGGCCTTAAACGACAATGAGTTGAGCTTGCTCCATCAGCGCACGGAAGGGTGGGTGGCTGGAGTGCGTTTGCTGACGCTTTCCCTGCCTCAGCTTAAATCGGCCAAAAAACGGACGACGCTGATCCAGCATCTGGCTAAAAGCCATCGCTTTCTTTTTGATTATTTGGTGGATGAGGTACTCGCCCACCTGCCCGTCGAACAGCGGGATTTTTTGCTCAAAACGTCTATTCTCACGGAGCTAACTCCCAAATTATGTCAAGCTGTGGCGTTAAAGAGGGAAACGCCTGTGCTGAGCACGGACGAAATGTCCGTTGCCGAAGTAGCCGTTATCCTCCAAACCCTCTACCGCCAAAACCTGTTCATGCTCCGCAACGATATAGACAACGATGATCCTCTCACCGAACCCACCTACCGTTACCACGCTCTCTTTGCCCAATTTTTGCAAAAGCAGCTGCGCCAACAGCCTGAAAGTAACGTCGCGGAGCTGCATCTGCGCGCCGCAAACGCCGAAACCATCCCGGAGCGGCGCATCAACCATTTTTTCGCGGCAGAAGCGTGGGACAAAGCCGCAGAATTGATCATTGACATCGGCAAACCGCAATGCCGCCGCAACTTTGTACAGCGGCGAGTCATCGCGTGGATTGCTGCCATTCCAGCCAAAACTCGCACCAATTTCTACTGGTTAAACATCATCCAAGCCAGCTATCTTGTGGAAAGAGGCAAGCTTGAAAAGGGGTGGAATCTAGCCGAAGAAATGTTGCCGATAGCACAAGCTAAAGGTGATATTGAAGGGGAATTTGTCGCATTACGGACGTTGGCATATTTCAGAGATGTAACAGAACCCAAATGGGAAAAACAGCTTCAAGAACTAATAAAGAGGCAGCCAACCTTGCTCCCCGCTTATCATGGCAAAAGAATTTCGTTTGGATGGGGCGCGCTCGATCAGGGGAATTGGGCGTTGGTGAAAGAAATACTCACAGAAAGCATATCTATCATTCGGGCTGCTGAAGAAATAGAGAATTACTATTCCTCATCCCGACATATTGGGCCGCAATTTCTTTTCATGGATGGCGGCATTAACTTAATTAAACAATTTGATCAGGAAACTTTGCACCGTTTTGGCGAAGGAGACAGTTTGGTACAGGCTGGCCCTTATATGCGAGCGGGTTGGATTCAGCTACTTCAAGCTGATTTGAACGGGGTTGAAGCATTGATCCGACGGGCACGTCGCACCATCCGCAATCTCGGTAGCTTTGCTCATATGGATTTGGTTGTGGATTGGGTGTCGTTGAATGTCATGCTGGCGCGTGCCGAATACGGCCGTTTGCAAAATTTTGTTGAGAAAGCCAAACCCCGTTTGCAACAGACAGACACCCATCAGAGAAACTTACCATACTATTTATTTGCTCTGTGGCGGACTAACTGGCTGCAAAATCGGCTGGATGAAGCGCAATTGGTTCAAACTCAATTAGTAGCGTTGTTGAGCGAAGCTGCTTTAAACGGTAGCCCAATAGTCAGTATCATGGCAGGGTGGCAGGCGGTTGCCGCTGGAAAGATGATTGAGGCAGAAGAGAAGTTGCTGGAAGCCGTGCGGCGGCATCGAAAACATCGTTGGATAGGCACTTGGGGCAGTGCAAGGCTAGATTTAGCCATCTTTTACCTGCAAACAAAACGTCCCCAGCAAGCCATGGCTGCATGGCAAGAAACAGCAGCCGAAATGAAACGGCTCGACATGCCCGGCCAACCACTCATCACGGGGCGCAAGGTCATCCCTTTGCTGGAATTGGCGATTAAAGAAAATGTATACCCCCAAACCGCCCAACGCGCCCTCGACGCATTTGGCATAAACGCCGCCCCCCGCGCCATCTCCATCCCAGACAGCAGTCAATCGCTCACCCCGCGCGAAACGGAAACACTGCAACTGCTGATGACTGGCGCCAGTAACCGAGAAATTGCAGAGCAACTGGTCATCACCCAGCGCACCGTTAAAGCCCACGTCAGCAATATTCTCAGTAAACTGCAAGTTACCACCCGGACAGAAGCAGTCGCCCGCGCCCATGAGTTGTCCCTTCTTCAGTAATCACTAATTGATTACTGTCTCCTGATATTGTCCCCCCCTTGGCCTGATATTGTCCCATCGGACAATGTGTTAGCCTGCTGATTGTCCTATCCTTTTGCCATACTCAAAAACGATATGCAAAAGGAGACAATTAGATGCGAAACGACTTTCAAACAGCAACGCAATTAGGGTCAGCTACACAAGCTGAAGACGAACAGGCAATCCGCCAAATCGTTCAGGCGCTGGCAGATGCTTGGAACAGTGGTGATAGTGAGGCGTGGTCTGTACATGTGGCAGATGATATTTACCATACGGTGTGGAACGGCCGTTTCGTCGAAGGTAAAGAAGCTCTCACCACAGCTCACCAAGAGATTTTCGACACAATTTACAAAGGCTCACGGCAAAAGCTCACGGTACGCTGGGTTCGCTTCTTGCGGCCTGATGTGGCCGCTGTGCAATATGATGGCGAGGTTGCGATGGTGGGAAAAGAGGAGCCTTTCAGAGCACGTCCGTTGGCACTGTTGACTAAACAAGATGGTCGCTGGCTGATTGAGGTTTTTCAAAACACGCCTATTATGCCATTTCCAAAAGCGGCTAAGAACGGTAACGGCCGTTCCTCTTAGTTTTTAGATTGGTTCAATCTGGCAGATTGAACCAATCTTTCACTTGAAACCGTTGAAACCCAAATGGAAACCTTTTGTATCCGAGTAGAAGGTCATCTTGATAAAACGTGGTCTGAATGGCTAGGCGAGATGGAAATGACCTATCTGCCTGATGGCAGCACAACGCTAGTTGGTTCCTTGCCAGATCAGGCGGCGCTTTTCGGATTATTAATCAAATTACGAGACTTGGGCGTTTCTTTGTTAGACGTTAAACGATTAAATGACAGGTCATCAAGAACAACAAAAATATAAGGGGAATATGATGAAACGTGTATTGAAATGGATTGGTATTGGTGTGGCGGGGCTGCTTGGGCTAGTTGTGATTTTGGCTGGCGTACTGCATTTTGTGGGAAACGGCCGTTTGCAAAAAGCCCCCGATGTTGTCGTCAAAACGGTTGAGGTTCACAACAACGACGAAATTTTAGCGCGCGGTGAGCATCTAGCAACCGTCAGCTCCTGCAATGGCTGTCACAGCATGGATTTGAGCGGGGTACTGTTTAATGATGAAGCCCCGATGGGTTATCTACCGGCGTCCAACCTAACCA
>JAAETJ010000040.1 GCA_024228495.1 bacterium
AAATGGCATGAAAGAGTTGACAAAATAAGGCAAATCGCAGAAAATATGTCACTGTAAAACTCAGGATTGAGGAGTGAAAAGGTGACAGAGAAAATTGAATTAAGCGATGTTAGCGACTATGAATTAGAAATTGAAAAAGTCTACGAGCAGCTTGAAAGGCTACAACGAGAAGAGCGGATCGTCAGTGATAGCGAAGGGTTGGAAAAACTGGAGCAAGGAATTCGTCGTCTGACTGACCGGTTGGGGAGCTTGTTGTTAGGGAAAAAAATCCAGGAGGCATTGGATTCATCAGAGGGGGAGGAAGCGGAGAAAGAACTGGTGAAGCGCATTCCCAAACGGCTCAAGAGTGAGGGGAAGAAAGCGGTTCACATAGAGACCTCCTTCGGCTATCAAATCACGGTCTGGGTGCGTTATTATCGGCGTAATTGTGACCGAAAAAGAAAGAAACGCCATGCCGGTCTGTATGCGGGTCTGGTCTGGTTGGGTATCTATGAACGCTGCACGCCACATTTTTCTGCCGAAGTGGGGGTGTTAGCAGCTATGCTTGGTTCATTTGATGAAGCCCAACAAGTACTGACTGCCCGAGGGGTGGAGATAGGGTCCAAAAGCATCCGTCGAATTACCTATCGCAGTGCCCAACGAGCCCGGATGGTGCAACACCTGGAAGAAGTCGAAGTGGAAATGGGGGATGTTAGCACTGGACGACGGATCATTGCCAGTGCTGATGGCGGTCGGGTTCGCTTGCGAGAGAACAAACGGGGTCGAAAAACCAAGAAAGGGCGCACCAGATACAAAGGCGCTTGGCGGGAACCGAAGTTGTTCATCATCTATGTGGTCGATGCTGAGGGCAAGAAAATGAAAAAGTGTGCCCCCCTGATTGATGGGACCTTACATGGGCCAGATGTCTTATTCAGTTTGTTGCTGAGTTACTTGCGACAACTCAATATTCAGGCTTCGGATGTCCTGCTATTCGTGGCCGATGGGGCCAAATGGATTTGGAACCGGGTTCCGGCTCTGGCTGAGGCTTTGGGGCTCAAAAGCAACCAACTCTTTGAACTCATTGACTTCTTCCATGCCGTGCAGCATTTACATACCGTTTCCAAATTGCGCAAAGATTGGTCACCCACTCGACGCAAACGATGGCTAACCCGCCAACGCAAACGGCTTTTGCTGGGCCAAGTAGATCAAGTTATGGCTGCCATTCGCTCCCTTTGCCGCGGACGCAACAGCAAGGCCATACGCACTCATCTCAACTACTTTGTCTCCCATCAGCATCGCATGGCCTATGACAAAATCACGGCCCTCAAACTCCCCATTGGCAGTGGCGCCATTGAGAGTGCCATCCGGCGGGTGGTCAACTTACGCTTGAAAGGTCCTGCCATTTTTTGGTGTAAAGGACATGCAGAAGAATTACTTATGCTCCGCTCTTTTTACAAGTCTGGCCAGTGGCATTTGTTCAAGAAAATGGCTCATTCTCCCCTCGCTGCCATTGCTTCCCTAGCGTGAATATGGGAATGCGCCCATAGGCTATTTATTCGATTAATCCTCAGATAGGTCAGGGCTAAATCATCGCGCAGCAACGGCCAGGTTGCTTCCCTGGCCCCGCCCACAAATTCGTCCAGGAAAGCGATCAGAAGCAAGATAAAGGCAAATTTCATTTTGAGTTAATGTCGCCGCTGGCTA
>JAAETJ010000041.1 GCA_024228495.1 bacterium
GGGTGATCCTGCGGGTGAAATCGTCGCCGCCAGTAGGGTTCGTGGTTTGAGGAGCTTCGATGGTCGATGATCTGCCAAAACTATCGGCGTGAATGCCGGAATCGTCACCTGTAATGGCAGAGGTGCAATAATTGTTGGCAGAAATCAGGCCGCCGGTGCCGGAAAGTTAAAAAGTCCTCCCGGATTCTACAGCTGCGAAATCGGTACTGGTCGCAAACCTTGTTCTAACGAAATCAGATCGCACAGCTTCGAATGGTGTCATTTTGTAGCTACCTTAATTCAGTTCACAAATCGAACTGATTGAAAATTACTCAAGGAACTGCTAACAACCGATTAACCATAAGCCGAAGCCAGGTACAAGATTACTCGAGCAGAAGTAATATGTATTTGTACGCAAAATCAAGAGGGAAATCTAAAATATCCCCAAAGATTTCGAGGACGCCAAAAATTACGATAATAACTTTCACTTGAAATGCGTCGCCCCTTTACCCATTTACTCGACTATGGCACGTTGAGATGCCCGGTGTTTTCCAGACACCTTGCAGTTTCCATTTTTGCTGTTTTTCAAAATCGATGGGGGCAGCATCACGTTTCTGCCATGCTTTTGTTTTTGAACGTAGAAAAACTCGATTTATGGTTAATACTATCAGGTTGGGCTGCTCTCAAATCCGCGATTGCGACATCAGCCATAGTTTCCTCTATCATCACTGCTAGCTCGCAGTATAATCAAAAATATCGTCCCGCACCTGCTTGCGGGTTGAGCAGGTTTCCCGTCTGATGCGCTCGCGCTGAGCAGCTGAAAGAAGCTCTCGGCAACGATATTGTCCAATTTTACCCAGCAGCCAATCACCTACAATTTGACGATGATCTTGCCAAAGACGTCGCGGTTTTCGAGGCGGATCAGTCCCTCTTCCACATCTTTCAACTCCAGCACGGTATCAATCACGGGCTTCACGCGCCCTGTCGCCATTTTGTCCATAACGCTAGCCATATTGCCAAGGGAACAGCCAAAGCTTCCAAGTAAATGCAATTGCTGCTGATAGAGCAGATTGAGATTGATCTCGCCCATGACGCCCGTTGTCGAACCACAGGTCACCAGCTTGCCACCACGGCGCATGGACAGCATAGAGCCTTTAAAGGTATCTGGTCCAATATGCTCAAACACCACATCGACGCCGCGCTTTTTGGTCAGGCGGCGGATGCGCCCTTCAAAGCGCTCGTTTTTGTAATTGATAAATTCGTCGGCTCCCAACTCAACAGCCTTTTGGCCTTTTTCATCCGAGCCAACCGTCGTATAGGCGATGCCACCCACATCCTTGATGAGCTGAATGGCCGCCGAGCCGATCCCACTGCCACCAGCCTGCACGAGAACCGTTTCCCCGGCTTTTAGCCTGGCATTGTCAAACAGCATATGCTCGGGCGTGCCAAAAGTAATTCCCGCCAGCGCAGCTGACTCCGCTGGCAATCCTTCAGGTGCCGGCACAGCCAGACGGGCAGGTACATTAATGAACTCTTGAAAAAATCCATGAGTGTGAAAGCCATAAATGATCTGCTTGGCCTCGCAGTGATTATCGCGTCCGTCAAGGCAAGGCTGACAGACGCCGCAAGTAATAGCCCCGTAAATAGCCACGAGCTGATCTACCTCTAGACCTTTGACATTCTCGCCGACGGCGACAATCTCGCCTGCCCCTTCGGCGCCAGGGATTTGCTTGTCGGCGCGCCTGGCAAACGCCATACCGCGCCAGCTCCAGACATCAATATGATTTAGCGCCACCGCCTTCATGCGGATCTGTACTTCATCAGGGCCAGGGGCTGCAGGTGCCTCCACATCGCCAATCACCAGCTCTCTGTCAGCGACATTTTGTAATGCGAACATATTTCGTTCCTTGTTTAAGATATCATGTGCCTTGCGGGTATGTCCTCGCCGGGCAGGCATCTTTGCAGATGGCATTGGAGACCAGCCCCCAAACCCCTTGTTTCTAATGGTTTCCAAATGCTCGCCTTTGGTGCCAGCCGCGAAGGCTGCCCCGCGCGGCGAGCGCACTGGTTTTATTTCCCAACCGGTGTTGCTGTGCTCAACCCACCATCGATGGGAATGACATTTCCAGTGATATAGCCCGCTTCATCGGACAACAAAAAGCTGACCAGCGCGGCTATTTCGTCGGGGCGCGCAAAACGTTTTAGCGGGATTTTCTTTTCAGCTGCTGCTTTTTGCTCAGGATAGGCCGCCATCATCTCGGTATCTACGTAACCCGGCGCGATCGTATTACATGTAATGCCCTTGCGCGCCACTTCGGCAGACAGGGTTTTCAAAAAGCTCAACATCGCGCCTTTACTGGCGGCATAGGTCGCATTGCCCGGCGTGCCCAATTGATGTGTGATAGAGCCAATGCCAACAATACGCCCCTCTTTGGCGCGCAACATGGCGCGAACAGCCGATTTGACAATACGGGTCATAGACCAGAAATTAACCTGCATCAGCGTCTCGGCCTTGTCCTGATCGAGCATGGCGACCAGCGCATCATAGGGCATGCCTGCATTGTGGACAATGCCGTAACATGGTTCACCAGAAGCCAGTTCTTCAGAGAAGGTATCAACGGCGGCGCGATCAGCAAGATCGACCTTTGTTGCTTCAATCGCCTGTTCCGGGTAAGCCGTTGTCAGTTCGCTGACGAGTGCTACCGCCTCATTTTGCGAAGAGCGATATGTAAACTGAACATCAAAACCGTTTGCCGCGACCGAACGCACAATGGCGTCGCCAATACCGCGCCCACCGCCAGTGATCAGAACTTTTCTCTTACGCATACTCATCTCCACTTGAAAAAACCAGGCAGGCATTCTGGCCGCCAAAACCAAAGCTGTTAGACAGAATTATATTCACATTTTTCTCACGCGGCTTATTGGCGACAATATCAAGGTTAATTGCCGGGTCCGGTGTTTCATAATTCATATTGGCCGGAATGATATTGTTGTTGATCGTCATCAATGAGATCACCGCTTCCACGGCACCCGCAGCCAGTAGCGTATGGCCAAGCTGGCCCTTGTTCGAAGCAACAGGTACATCCAGCACGCGATCACCAAACACTTCGTTCAAGGACAAAGCTTCCATTTTGTCATTCTCCGGTGTCGAAGTGCCATGCGCGTTAACGTGATCCACTTCGGCTGGTGAGACACCGCCATCATCGAGCGCATTGACCATAGCCCCAATCATGGCGGACCCATCAGGCATGGAGCGCGTGCGGTGGAACGTGTCAGCACGTTCCCCATAGCCGCGCACGACACCAAGGATTTGCGCGCCTCGCGCAATAGCGTGATCATAATTTTCCAGCACCAGCGCCGCCGCCCCTTCCGCGATGACAAAACCGGCTCTGGTTTTATCAAACGGGCGAGAAGCTTTTTCGGGTGGATCATTATGTGTCGATACGGCAGACAAAAGCGTAAAGCGCACCATAGCCTCTTGATGTACGGTAGCATCTGTGCCGATACAAAGCGCTGCTTGCTCACCGCGCCTGATTGCTTCTACACCAAGACCGATGGCAGTGGCACCGGACGCGCAGGCAGTACAGACAGAAATTGGCAATCCGGTCGTCCTGAACTTCGCTGCCACCTTATTGGCAATTAAACCGGGCCGTACCAACTCACCTTCATCGTAATTCTTGCCAATTTTGACTGCCGCCAACATGCGCTCATACCCGGCGTCAGCCTCGCCATCTCCGGCATCATTCAATCTGGCAAACTGCGGCCATTCAAACTCCGGTGGAGGAGTTGCCATAAATAAAGGGCCTGGAAAATGCTGTTCGCGATCAAATGAAGCTTGATCAAGTGCCTCATTGGTGACATTCATCGCCAATTTGTAAGACCGCTCAACCGAATGCATCTGCCCCGCATCAGGTAAAAACGCATCAACCGTCCCGGCAACTGAAGAACGTAAACCATCAATTGGAAAGCGCGTGATGTTGGAAAGCCCGGAAGTGCCATCCATCAAAACCTTCCAATTATCATCGCAGCCTTTGCCTATCGAGGTCACCAGGCCCATGCCGGTAATCGCTACAACGGGTCGACCCTGCATATCAGTGGTTATTGTCATATTACCACCTTTTCAATCACAGCTGTGGCGCTACCAGTGACAACAGCTTTTGTTGTCACTTTGGAACAGTAAAGTGAAGCCAAAGCACACCCAAGCGCAAACTGGGCCTCGACGCCTTGACCAAACAGAGCAGAAGGGGTTTCCACTTTTGAGGAACCTTCTGCATTTTCCAATTCGATCCGCTGTTCAGCCTGGTCATCAATGAGAGCGCTTGAAACATCAATACCCTTGATCCGTGCGTAAGGCCTGGCGCCACGCGCTTTCGCATGATCCTTACTCTCGATCACCAAAAACACTCCCATGGATCCGCTAAACCGGTCGCCTTTCCCGTTCAATTCACTAATCAACAACTGGTCCCACCGCGCCGCATTGTATGAAGCGCCAACAAGAAACAGATCCCCCTGGCCAGCCTCAATACGCTGTACGGCATTTTCGACAATCTGCACACCGGCAATCTCTTCACCCTTATAGGTGCGCGAGCCGCCCGTAACCTTATGAACGATAGAAATATTGCCAGCCAGCAATTGCGTTTGTTGCGCAAGATATAAGGTGGGGCGCAAATGTTTCAGTAATTGCTCATTGAGATACTCGCGCCAATCGGGATTACCGGCAATCATCTCAAGCACGGCCGCATCCGCAATGGGATCACGTTCGCCGTTAGCGGCAGCAGCGATGATATGGATTTTGGCGAGTAGCTCTTCGTCATCCTTAATGCCAGCATCATCCAGCGCCAGTCCGGCAGCATAGGTACCAATACGCTGCCAGTCTTCCATCTGCCGCAGATCGCCGCGTTTGGGTATTTGCAGACTATAGTCCAGCTTGCATATGGGATGGATGGTATAGGGCGCGAAGCTCGTCTCATCGACAATGGGCTTTGGCTTGTCGGCCGTAAGGGCCTGCCAGTGATCCTCCAGCCCCTCGCCAAGCGAGCTGATCAGGCCGATCCCTGTAATCCAGACTTCTGTAGGAGAAACGGACATATGTGCCTAGCCTTCGTTCAAGAGGCCCGTCACGCGGGCGCGCTCAAGCACGTGTCCCTTGAGATCATCATTTTCAAACGGCAAGGTGCGATGGGTGAGTTTTGCATTGCAAATCTTTTTACCATCAGCGGTGATCGCCGCTTTGCTCATTGTATAGCCCGCGCCGTCATGCTCGATCTCAGAGGTGACAATGAGGGCTGTTTCCGGCAACACAAAGGTGCGCAATTTAGCTTCCTTGACAGCGGCCAAAAAGGTCATGCGTTCGAATTTCTCATTAGCGAGTATAAGATAGCCAGCAGCTTGCGCCATGGCCTCGATCAGCAACACGCCCGGTACCAGCGGATACCCGGGGAAATGTCCCTCAAACACCGTGCTGTCTTTGGGCACATAAGCATGAACGGATATTTTACCGGCATCAAGATCAATGCTCTCGACGCGATCAATCATTTCAAAATACTCAAGACGCATGATAAAGGATGACCTTAAACTCACGATACATAAAACCCGAGCAACGCACCCGGATCAGCTTATGCAGCTTTTTCAGATTTCAACTCGTCAATCTTGGCGCACAGATTTTTCATCAAGAAATATTCTTCAGCGTCAGCATTGCCATCATTAATTTCGGTCATCCAGTCTTCAACCGGCACTTTGATGTCGAATTCCTTATCGATGGAAAACGCTACATCAAGAAAATCGAGACTATCGATTTCAAGATCGCTGATGACATGACTATCTGGTGTAATTTTTTCGCGCTCGACATCACCAATATCTGAAATAATATCAGCAACCGTATCAAATGTTGAACTCATCTATGTTCTCCCTGCACTTACCCTTTGGTTGACCAACCAGCTTCATCAGCTCGACCAGTCATTCTGTTTGCGTTATATGCCAGTTTCTTGTCAATCCGTACCAGATAGTCTCTTTACAGTAACCAAGCCAAATAATTGACCTTAAATCACCTGTAAATTATAACGTTCTGACAACCGGACTGTTTGGTTACAATCGAGTAGCATGATTTGCCTTCTGTTATTAAACAGCAGGCAGAAAAGTCAACACTTAATGTGGCAATTTACAGTCAGTTACAAGCAATAAGACAATGAAGAGACATAATGACACACGATAACAAGTCTCAATCATCCAAAACAAGTAATATTGCCGCACCTGACCGGTTTACTGAGCTGAAAGTCGGCTATAGTGATAGTGTCACGCGAACCATTACTGCCAAAGATGTTGAGATCTTCGCCAGCCTGTCTGGAGACCAAAACCCGCTACATATGGATGATGAGTTCGCTGCGCGCACCGAATTCTCCCAACGAGTAGTGCATGGTTTTCTGCATGCCAGCCTGTTGTCAACGCTGATTGGCATGAAAATACCAGGCCGCGAGGCCCTCTATCTCTCGCAAACAATCGAATTTACCGCCCCCGTTTTTATTGGCGATACGGTTGAAGCACGCGGCACCATCACAAAAGTGGACAAAGTCACCCGCACTATCACCATGGATACAATCATCACCACTCAAAATGGCGATGTGGTCCTGCGCGGCGTCGCCAAAGCCAATGTGTTGCGCATAAAAGAAACAAAACCAGCCCCTGTTAAAGGAGTGTCGACAAGCATGAGCGAACTTTTAAGCGGAAAAACCGCCTTGGTCACCGGTGCCTCGCGGGGCATTGGCCGCGCCATAGCGCAGACCCTCGCCGATCACGGTGCCAGTGTCTGGATCAATTATTATCGTTCCGAGCAGGCCGCCAATGATCTGGCCAGCGAAATCAAGAAACAGGGTGGCTCTGCTGATATCGTCAAATGTGACGTCACCAATATGGATGAAGTCACCAAAATGGTCGAGACTGTGATGGCTTCGGGCGATCTCGACATATTGATCAACAATGCCGGACCCAAAATCCACTCATCTGGTTTCAATGACCTCCAATGGAGCGACATGCAGTTCGCATATGAAAACATAGTTGGCTCCAGCTTTAATGCCATACAAGCGGCCTTGCCGCACCTAAAGGAAAACAAGGGCAAAATTGTCAACGTGCTGACATCTGCCGTGCTTGGTCGTACCGCCCATAACTGGCTGCCCTATGTAAGTGCCAAATCGGCCCTACTCGGCATGAGCAAGAATCTGGCGCAAGAGCTTGGACCATCCGGCATAACGGTCAATATGGTCTCCCCTACCATGGTGGATACAGATTTGACCTCCAATATTCCAGAACGTATCCGCCAAATGATGGTATCGCATACGCCCCTGCGCCGCATGGCCACCGTTGATGATGTTGCCAAAGCCGTTTTGTTTCTCGCCTCACCCTATGCGGACTTCGTGACGGGCGACAATCTGCTCGTTACCGGCGGCGATATAATGCTTTAAATAAGACGGTTCTTGTTCACAGTAAGGGGTTTGCGTGATGGCAAAGAATTACTCTAGCGAAGTCGAGACACTGATTGACGCCGTTTTGGCGCAGGCTGCAGCTTGTTTGCAGGACAACGCCCTGCTGCAGAGTATCGACTGGACAAAGGTCGAGGGCGGTAAAGTCTCGAACTTACTCCAAACCCTTGATGAAGCAGGAAAAAAGGCCCCACCGTGGCTTATAACAGCTCTCATTAGCGCTGGACACCAAATCAACGAACAGCGGGTTGAACGGCTCTCCTTGCCCCTCAAATTCCTGAATAAGTTGAATGGCCCTAACGATCCCGACACCACAACGGCTGCTGATGTCGCCTCTCGCCTCATCGATGACAACGACGTGGCTCTTGCCCTTGTTAAGCAGATGAAAGCCAAAGGACTCGCTGATACCGCCTTGCAACTGGCTTTGACAAATTGGGATACCTCTCCCCGGCTTGTGCGCCCGGTAGCTTCGGAGATGAAAGAACATGCCAAAGAGCTACCGGAAGTTAAACTGCGCGTTCTTGGCTATTCCACCACGCATCCCTTTTGTGATGATCTGGCTCTGGCTTTTGCTGGTGCTGGCTTCAAGAGCGTTATTGATGAGGCCAATTTTGGTGAGGTGATCACTGAGCTATTGCGACCCGTTGAAGGCGCCTATGATGCCTATATCCTGTTCTTGGACGCACAAGGCTTTCACGCTCATGACTGGCGGTTAGACACAAGCGCCAGCATGCAAATGCTCAACGACAAGATTGATCTGCTGGTGTCAGCGCTTGCAAGCTTTGCCAGCCAGTCCTCGCACCCGATCTTCATCAACACACTGCCTTTGCCACCAACACCCGCTGTTGGCTTTCTCGACCAGCATCACGGTGATGGAGACAATGCCAATATCAAACTAGTCAATGAACGCCTCTGCGAACTCACCGCCCAGCAAAGCCAGATTGTGCTAATTGACAGCTTTGTCGCCATGAACGCAATAGCATCCGCCAAATGGTCAGACCCCAAAATGTGGTTCTATGGCCGCATCCCCTATTCCGCTGAAGCTTCAAGAGCGCTGGCTGGAAGCTTTGCCAAAGGCTGGCGCGCTGAAAAAAAAGCCCCCCCCAAAGTATTGGCCATTGATCTCGACAATACTATGTGGGGCGGTATCTTTGGCGAAGACGGTGTGCACAGCCTGCAATGCGGTGATGATTTCCCCGGCAATGCCTTTAAAGCCATACAATCAGAATTTCTGCGGCTCAAAAACCAGGGCATGATCCTTGCCATCCTCTCCAAGAATGATCCTGCTGCCATTACGGCCTTTGCGGACCATCCTGGTATCATTCTCAACGAAGATGATTTCGTTGCCCACCGCATCAACTGGACGCCAAAACCGCAAAATATTCGCAAGTTGGCAACTGAAATCAATGTTGGGCTCGATAGTTTCATATTTCTGGATGACAGCCCTCACGAGCGCGAGGCTATGCGAGCTCTTGCTCCAGAAGTTTATACGCCGGAGCTACCCGATGATCCAGCACAGCGGCCGGACTGGTTGCGCAGCCTGTCAAAAACCTGGCCCATACGTTTGACCAAAGAGGACGCGGAGCGTTCCTCCATGTATCTAGCACGGCGCAAAGCGAGCGAGATGCAATCAGCTGCTGCAACCTTTGAAGATTATCTGGCGGGGCTTGAGCAAAAACTCATTCTAGAAGAAGTGTCGCAAGCCACCTTGCCGCGCATCGCCCAGATGCACCAGAAAACCAACCAGTTTAATCTTACCACCAAGCGTTTTGATGAAAGCGATATCAAGGCCATGATGGATGATGAGAACAAGATGGTTGTGCTGGGGCGGGCTGGCGATAAATTTGGTGATCACGGCATTTCGATCTGCGCCACCATCGCCATTGATGGAGAAAAGGCCAATCTTAAAACATTGCTCATGAGCTGCCGGGTGATTGGCCGCGAGGTAGAAGCCGCTTTCCTTGGTGCTTTGCTGACAAAGCTTGGCAAGCGCGGCATTAAAACCGTGAGCGCATCTTATATTCCAACGGAAAAAAATATCATTGTAGTTGATTTCTACGCCGAGCAAGGCCTCACCAAATCAGCGACAAAGGGCGATGAAACCATCTATGAATGGCATGAAGGAAACTCGCCTTTGCCCGCTTCATCTTATGTTGAGACACTATGGCACAGTTGAACAATTAGGTTAAAATGAAGTAAGTAAGCAATCTATATCAAATGGTTGTATAATTTACTCTATATGTGCCTAATACAGCCAAACAAGTTTTAAGAACAAGGTACGACTATGAGCAATGATGTCCGGGCCGAAGTTGCCGAAATTTTTGAGGATGTGTTTGAGTTTGAGGGTGATCTCAATCTCAAGACGGCCCCTGACGATGTTCCTGGCTGGGATAGCCTTAAACATATTGCTCTTGTCACGACGCTTGAGCAAAATTTCGATATTTCCTTAAGCATGGATGAAATGCACGAAATCCAGAATGTCGGCGACATTCACACCATCCTTGAGCGCCACGGCGCTTAGGATTTTGCTACCTGCTGATCGAGCGCCCAGATGGTTACTCCAATCATAAATGTAAATTCTCGAACGGTATTTTGATTTTCAGCAACACCAGCGAATCGCCGAACTTGTCAAGCATCGCATATCTTTTGGGAAGATCAAAAAAGCCCAGCTGTCCCATCACAATCCCCGCTAACCGAACCAGTTTTTCCGCTATTCTCATCCTAGCCGATCAAGATAGATTTTTAGGGATTTTTAGAGATTCTCCTATATGAATAAGCTATTCAAAGCCGGGCAGCCGTTTGGCGCACGTACCGATCCGAGCGAAACCATTCTCTACAATGGTCAAAACCATGATTTCGGCGACAGTCGATGATTTTTTGACGCGCCGGAATGGAAAAAGTGTGGGATCAGCTCTCAAAACCTACAATAGATCGACGTCATTTTTATCGTGGCATCATCCGCGTCAATAATCGATCCAGTTGATTGGCAAACTGTTGTCGGTCTTTTTGGGAAAACTGGGCCGGTCCACCGGTCTCTACCCCTGCTCCCCGCAAATCTTGCATAAAATTGCGCGTTGATAGACGCTCACCAATATTGCTGCTGTTCAATTCCTGTCCGTGCGGTGTTATGCAAAATGCTTTTTTCTCAACCACACGAGCGGCCAGCGGGATATCCTCGGTGATCACCAGATCTCCCTCTTCAACGAGTTCGACGATACGGTCATCTGCGATATCTGGTCCAGCCTCTACGACAATCAAATCTACCAAAGGCGACCGATGGATACGCATAAACATGTTGGCTACCAATGTGATGGCCACACCGCGCTTGTCGGACGCACGGTAAAGCATATCTTTTACAGCCCCAGGACAGGCATCTGCATCAATCCAGATTTTCATAAATTCCCCACCCTGGTTGCCGCGAACAAACCTCAATCCCGCGAGAGCGGGAAACCAAGCAAACCTCAACAATTTCTTTATTCGCTTTTTAAGAAAGACATGCAACAAACATTGTCTCTGCATCAACGATTGCGCCCTGTATCAAAACGCTTGGATCCCTGCTTTCGCGGGATGATGAAGTAGGTGGCGTTACGCGAGGAAAAAAAACAACCCGCATGGGATTTGAGGACAAGCCCCCAACGTCGTGCGCGGAGCACGCCCGCCCGCCCGGCGAGGGCAAGCATCGTCAGGTATTTATTTAGGCTCGCGCCCATATACGACACTAACATTCTGGCCGCCAAAGCCAAAACTGTTGGATATGACCGCGCTGACATCGGCTTCACGGGCCTTGTTGGGCACGACATCAATCTTACCCATATCCGGGTCGGGCGTGTTATAGTTGATGGTTGGCGGGATCATGCTGTTGCGCATGGTCATCAGCGAGAACACCGCTTCCACAGCGCCAGCGGCTGACAGCGTGTGGCCGATCATGGACTTGTTGGAACTGATAGGCGTTGTCTCCATGACGTCGCCAAAAGCCTGCTTCAACGAGAAATATTCCATCTTGTCGTTTTCAGGGGTCGAGGTGCCATGCGCATTGACATAGCCAATATCTGACGATTCGACACCTGCATCCACAAGGGCCTTTTGAATGGTTTTGATCATCGGCATGCCATCCGGGCTGGTTCTGGTGCGATGAAAGTCATCTGCATGTTCGCCGCATCCCATCAATACGCCAAGAATTTCTGCACCGCGAGCTTTGGCCTTTTCATATGTCTCAAGAACCAGACAGGCCGCGCCCTCTGCCATCACGAACCCGTCACGGTCGTTGGAAAACGAAGCCATCGCCGCTTCTGGGGGATTGTTGCGTGTGGAAAGCGCCGACAAAAGCGAGAACCGCACAAGCGCTTCAAGATTAACCGTACCATCGGTGCCAACGCAAAGAGCGGTGTCGGTGTCGCCGCGCCTTATGGCTTCAACACCCAGCTGGATCGCCGTGCCACCAGAGGCGCAGGCCGTTGATAGCGAAATAGGCAGGCCCTTGGTACCATATTTATCCGCCAGATGTTCGCCAACACTGGCAAACTGAAACAAACGCTGCATTTCTTCATGCTTGTTGGCACGACAGGCGGACAAAAGGCGATCATAGCCTTCAAAGGTGGTGTCGCTTTCTTCAGCGTACAATTCGCGACGCTGCGGCCATTCAAGTTCGGTTGGAGGAGTCGCCAGGAATAAAGGCCCGGGGAAATCACCCTTGCTACCAATATTGGCCTGCTCGATGGCTTCAGAAGCGGCGCTTTCTGCCATGGCGATGGATAGAGCCGGTGCCGAATAAGGGTCTACATTGAGAAAATCAATGCAGCCCGCGATGGTCGTGCGCAAACCTTCTGTTGAAAAGCGGCTGATATGGCGGATACCGGACTTGGCAGCCGTTAAATCGCGCCAATTATCCTGCTGCCCCTGACCAAGCGAGGTGACAACCCCCATGCCAGTGACAACAACAACGTGACGTCCAAGATGATCTTTAAGAGAATTTACCATTTACTTCGCCTCTTTGCTGTCTAGGCTTGTGAGCAGTGCCAGCCCTTCACCGCGCCAGTGACCAACACTTGTCACCATTATCTGTTCGGGGGCCTTGTCGGCACTTGCTTCGACGCCAGAGCCATCGAGTGGCTCTAGATATTCGCCTTTTGACAGCGATATTGCAGCAAGAGCCAGTCCTACCGGCATTTGAGCTTCAAAAGAATGGCCCATCATGGAGCCATAAGCGCGTGCGATAGGCGTAAAGCCCTTGTTTCCAAGCCCTTGAATAAAAGCAAGCTCTTCGGCGGTTGCCTGCTTGGTGCCAGACGCCCCTGAAAGAATGCCCAGATCTCCTTTTTCCATTGTTGCCGACAGCTTATCGAATTGACTGTCCAGACTGTCTTTGGCCTGCCCGTCGTCACGTCGGCAACGATCAGAGCTGATGCCAGACAATTTCGCGTAAGCTTTGGCCCCGCGTGCTCTGGCATAATCTGCTGATTCCAATACGAGAAATGCGCCAACGCTGCCTTGCACAAGACCGCCGCCAGCTTCAGCTCGCTCCCAGATCGATTTGAACTCCTCGCCCCAGAGATTTTGCCCCATTTCGAATATTAACAGGCTGTCTTTACGCTCAGCATTATTGGCCCCACCGATCAGCATGAGATCACTTTGACCGCTGGAAATACGGTTATAGGCATTTTCAATGGAGGCCAGCCCGGCCAGTTCTTCGCCCATATAGGTGCGAGAAGAGCCAGTAACTTTATGAACAATGGAAATGTTGCCCGCCAGCAGATTAGACAATTGCGCCAGAAACAACGTTGGGCGCAATTCACTTTTTAGAATTTCGTTGGAATGACCTTTGTTGGCACTCTCGCCAGAGGTCGATTCAAGCACTTTTTGATCCATTGCCGCATCACGCTCGCCGCTACCCGCAGCAACAATCATGTCCATGCGATCAAGAGCCTCAAAATCTCCAGCCAGACCCGCATCAGCAAGAGCGAGGCCAGCGGTATAAGTGCCGATACGCTGCCAGGGTTCCATCTGGCGCAGATCACCGCGTTTCTGGATCTGTGTCGCATAATCGACCTCGACAAGAGGATGCACGGGATAGGGTGCATAGTTTTCTTCGTCCAGCACCGGTGTGACCGTCGATCCAGCTGTGCCGCTCATGGCAGCCCAATGAGTATTGGTTCCTTCCCCAAGGGAACTTAGCAAGCCAATACCGGTAATCCATACGTCTGCGTTCTCTTTGCTCATGGCATCATTTCTTTTCATCTATACCCTCCTGTCCGCTTATGCGAACGGGAGATAAAACCATCTCGTTTCAGCTCGTTAGCTAAACCCAATGGCGTTTTCAATGGTGTTTTGAAAGTTAAGGTAAGTTGCCAGATAGCAATACAAGCCAGTTCCAACTCAAAAACACTGTTAATCATGCTGCCACTTCGCGCTGAATTCATGTGCTGATCTGAATAGAGCAAAGTAAAGCTGCAGCCCTGCTTTATAGTTGTCCTTGCAAAAGGGTTCAATAGTGTTTTGCGTCTTGTAGCCTGCAAAGGCCTTTTGCCGCAGCAAACCTCGAAAAACCCCTTTTATTCGAGGTTTGAAGCCATTTTCTCAGGTAGATCAATATTGAAAACACGCCTCAAGATTTGTGGTTCACACATTACCACCAGAATTCTCCTGGTAACACCCCTAAAATCCTGAGTTCGGCTGCTTCAAGAATTCGATTTCTTCCGCTGTCGACGAACGCACCAAAATTTCATTTCGATGGGGAAAACGCCCAAATCGTGCGATAATATCTCGATGAGCTATGGCGAATTTCAGATTACTTTCAATACCCAGCTCCTCAAACAGAGCTACCGAAAAATTCTGTATCACCAGATCCTCGCTATGCATCAAGGGCATATGCAAAAACACCATTTGCTCTGATGAATATCCAGCCTCGAATCCATTTGTCCTCATATCAAGAGAGAGCCGGCAGGCCTCATCATCTGTTGCAAAGGCACGCTTGTCATCGCGAAACATATTGCGCGGGAACTGGTCAAGCAAGAGTATCAATGCCAGATAGCCCATTGCGGTCTCCTGCCATTGCTCAAGCTCCCCGCGCGATGCTTCTTCATATGCGGAAAGAAATTTCTCTGCGATCTCCTTATCGAATTCTGGACTTTTGCGAAAATGCAGCGGCCTGACCGCATCGCTAAACCAGAAGTCGACAATCTGCGTGGGGGTTATGTCAGTCATGGGAGCGGGCCTTTTTCATTGCATCAACATGAAGCGCACTATTGCACGTCATAAATTCAAACACGCCAAATCTGGAATTGCCAGCGGTTCAGAATTCAGACGAGCGCAATTGCGAAAACCATCGAAGATAATGGCTTGAAAAGATGTCCAAACCAAAACGTTCAACAACATATGTGCGACACGCCTCTCTGTTCAAGGTTGGCGCCCTGCGAACACTCGAAACCGCCTCGTCCATATTGTCTGGATCGACAAGGAAACCAGACACGCCATTTTTTACCAGTTCGCTATTGGCTCCGCGATCATAGGCAACCACCGGCGTGCCGCAAGCCATCGACTCGATGGTGATAACACCAAACGCCTCTTCCCATTGCTGGGTTTGTATCATTGCGGTGGCCGAGCCTAGCATTGTTTGCAGCGCATCGGTATCCAGATAACCGACATACTCGAGATATTGTCCATATTTCCGCGAGACAAATTGCCAATATTCGGGGTCTTCAATCGAACCGGCAACCTTAAGGAGCAGCCCTGCTTTTCTCGCAATTTTCGCAGCGTTCAATAGGCCTTTTTCGGGGACAATGCGCGCCGCCCACGCAAGATAGTCCCCTGCATTGGATTGGAAATTATATTTAGCCTCATCAATACAAAAGGGCAATAAAATCGGCGACTCAATGGCCAACTGCCTTGCTTGCGTTTTTGTCAGGGCCGCGACGTGATTTTTCTTCACCCGAGAGATGCGCGCAATTTCCTGATCGGTGGCTAATGATGAATGACCAAGGTTGGCAACATGCAAAAGCGGACGCGAAAAATACTGCGTCATATAATAGGGCAGCCAGTCATGGTTGAGATTTATAACGACATCAAAATCATGTTGTTTTTGCCATGCCAACTGAACCATCGAGGCCAGAATACTATTGGGAGGGAGGGTAAAATTTTCGGTTCGATGTTCGCTTGAAGCAGATTTTTGAAATACTCCATCAACGCAAAAGGTTGGCACACCAATATCTTGTCCTCCGGTCGGCGCAATCACCGCTGTATTAATGCCAACTCGCTTTAGCGCTTCAATGGAGTTTACCAGAAACCTTGAGACACCGCCCGTTTCAGCAGCTCCAAACGGCGCAACACATGATGCGATATAAAGGATATTTTTAGGTTCATGCTGCAAGTTTTGGTTCCACTTGTTGCGCTACCCGCTGGAAGGCGA
>JAAETJ010000042.1 GCA_024228495.1 bacterium
TGTGGCCTTTTAACAGACCAGAAAAGGACCCGAGGAGCGGTCGCCTGGTAGCAACGAGCACACTGACAACAATTCAGAGAGAAAAGAAATTCGTGCCGAGTGTCCGGTGATCGGCCAAAACGGCCATTGGCACATATAGCCAACTGTGTCCGCTGTGCATTGGTTACCGGACGTTGGTCAGCAAATCTCACCGAACGGCAGCTTATCGATTTCCTATCCGGCAGCACTCGACACTGAAGAGACATTTGGTTGAGCTTTGGGAATGCGCTAATTATTCATTTGTCCTACTTTTCACCCACCCCGTTTCTGCAGTTTTTTAGTGTCAGGAATTTTTCCCCTTCGAGGGATTGCCGAGAAGTTATAGGGAGAAAACTATTTAACGAATAAATGGTGAAAATCGAGTAGGGCAATACTTTGCGGGGCTCTTATGAGGAGTTGTTGATGTGGGTCAGTTCTTGTGCAGCTTTGGTTTTATATATTCCATACAAAAATTAAGTATTATATGAAGGAGAGTTTTCCTCACGGATTATCATTTTTGTATAACCAAATTAATAAAACGATCAGGGAGCGATGATATGCAAATCTCTTTTCTTTTAGCGTTGGCCATCTTTGGGATTACGATGCCTGCTTATCTCTTAGGCGCTCCCGTGACCACAGGATTTCTCTACACTTCACAGCAACTGGCGGGAAATGGAGAGATGGGTTTTGGCGGGACTGGGGGAGAAGGGGGAAAAGGAGGAAATGGTGGATTTGTCGTTAATTACCAAGTCTACCCTGCAATAACTTTTTCAACACAAGGTAGTCGGGGTGGAAATGGTGTAGCGGGCGGGAAAGGTGGTAGCGGAGGATCGGGCTCATGGATTATTTCGAATATGGCCTCCGGAGATGCTTTTACCAATCTCGGCCAAGTTTTAGTCGGTGGCGGTGATGGAGCAACCGGACAGCAAGGAACAAACGGGTCAGCAGGTGGTAAAGGTGGAGATGGAGGACCGGTATATAAGGGTGGCCATGCTGGCGAAGAGCCAGATCCCGATCTTTGGCTCGGTTCGCAGCAGGGTGGTCACGGGGGCGCCTACTATCGCAGCGGTGCAGATGGAGTAAATGGAGGTGGAGGTGGTGGAGCTGGAGACCAGGGGATTTTTGGAGGCGGTCGCGGAGGACACGGAGGCAAGGGCATTGATGGTCTAAAGGGTGCCGGAGGTTTGGGCACAGTGGGCCTAGATGAAGCAGCGTTGTTGACCGCCCGCTATACAAATCATGCTTCCATCCAGATCGGTGGGAATGGAGGCCAGGGTGGTCAGGGAGGTCAAAGTGGTTCCGGTGGCGGAGGTGGAGGCGGTCATGGATCTTTTACTTATGCTTTCGTTGTGTGGGACCCCGAAGAAGGTGAGCGGGGCGGTAACGCTGGCTCACGTGGTGCTGGCGGCTCTGGAGGGGGTGGGGGTAAAGGAGCCATAGACGTTAGATACAACGGACGGTTTATAAACGAAACGGGGGGTTTGGTCGTAATAGGTCGCGGTTCCTCTGGCGGAGAAGGAGATGTCAAGGTCCGTCCGGGGGGGGAGCTGATTAACAGCAGTGGAATCGCTGTTTCTGATAATGGCAAGTTAGAGATATTAGGTGGCAAGCTATCAAACAATGTCGGCGGTACAATATCCAGCAGAGGCACCATTGAAAATAACGGAATTTTTGTGAATCACGGGTGGGTTGAAACTAGTGCCGGTGAGTTCCTCAACTACGGGGTGTTCAAAGGTACTGGCATCTATGCTGGCGACTTTAATAATAACGGTGTTGTAGCTCCAGGGAATTCCATCGGAGAAATGACCATTGATGGCAATTTTTTTAACGAAGGCATGCTGGAGATTGAAATCGGTGGCTTCGACAGCGGCATGTATGATTTCATGGAAATTACAGGTACGGCAAGCTTCAGCGAATATAGCATGATAAGTTTTTTGTCCTGGAACGATTACGACTTTTCGGACATCTTGCCCCAAGAATCAAAGTCCCTGGAATTTCTTTATGCGGACGGAGGAATTCTCGATTCTTACGTAGCTACAGCATTTGACCATGATTTCCTACCAGCAGGATTTAATTATGATGTCCTTAACGATGGACATAGCCTGTTTCTTGAGGTATCAAATAACAGCGTAATACCCTTACCAAGCGCTATCTGGTTTTTTGGCTCTGGTCTGCTTGGACTAGTCGGAATGGCAAGACGCAAGAAAGCAACATAATCATAAAAGTATTACCGACTACGGCTCCTTCGGGAGCCGTTTTTCTCTATATTGAATGTCCGTAATTGGCCGGGACCCGCAGCTCCCAGTTTTTTCCGAAAGCGGTCAATGGAAAAAATAGAGGCTCGGCGAAGGTCGGCTACGCAGAACCTATCCCCAAAGGCAGCCCACGACCAACTCTTGCCATCCCCACTTACAGTTCTGAACAGCAAGTTCATACACAGAGAAGACATTCATAACCTGGTTGCGCTCGCCGACCCACAAGAGACATTTGTAGACCGAATACTCGGGCCCGGCCCGGCTATCGCCGCCAGTCGGCGGGGCTGTCGAATTATTCTCACTCAGGTGATCAGGGCGATACCGGCCAAGTACTCGTGGAAATAGACTGCCAGGGCTGATACTGCCAGCGCCACGATCACGATAATAATATCCTGGCCCCAGCCGTCAGGTTTGCCGGGCTTGATCCAGATGCCATCGCGACGGTTGATGGTCAGCATCGAAACCAGGCTCCAGACGCCAAGCACCGAGAACAGCAGCAGTGATCGGCTGTCGCCGTTCATCAACAGGTGCGCGATCGCCCACAACAGCACCCCGCTGAGCTGGGGGTGCCGGATTACGCGCTTGATGCGTGCCGACGGGAAGTTGGCGGCGACCAGCAGCACGAAAGCAATGACCACGAGCAGCATCGCAGGTTCACGCAGCTCGGCCAGTGGAGTATATACCGACGTCGGGATCGCGCTGCGCCAACCGAATACGATCAGCAGCAGCCCGGCCAGGATGCACAGCGCGAAGATACCCTGGTAGGCCTTGTCGCCGATGCGACTTATCAGTTTTTGCCGCTGCTCCGGCAGCAGCGACGGAAACAGGTGCACCACCACCCAAAGCAGTAAACCGGTTGCGAGCACGCTCATTGCGTTTTATCTCCATGCATGAATCACGCGCAATTTAGCTGTCTTGTTCCCGTCTTGCAATCACGCGACTAGTTGTCTGGCTAACAAATCAAAAGAAAAGCGCTAGAATAGCTCGTCATTTGTCTTCCGGGGTTTGCCGACTGCGGTAGTTGTCAAGGAAGATGTCAGCTTTCGCCTCAATCTCGGGCATATATAAGATGCTGTACTTCCGTTTACTGTCGGAAGAAATCATTCGGTTACCGGAGAAACATGCATTGACCAATCCCGAAACGAAGCCGCAGTGCGATTGGCGGCAGTCGGCCAACACCGGGCGTACGTTGAGGTCTTTCCGAATGACTGCTTCAAACGCATTGCTGACCTAGCCCTGAGAAGTCGGTATTGCAGAGGAGCCAATAGTAGACAGTCTGATGAAGCTGCTCTATTTCGGAGTCCAGAACGCCAGCAAAAAAGGACAATGCCAGTAAAGAATTGAAGCCTGATCCTGTCGCAAA
>JAAETJ010000043.1 GCA_024228495.1 bacterium
GCGGATGTGGGCATGACGGCTTCGGCGGATATGTTTGAGCAAGGCATCAAAGTTCAGGTTCTAACTCGCGGTACGCTTATGGCCGCGCATGGCAACAAACTTTACCGTTTGTACAAAACTTGCGCTTCTCTTGAGGAATTTCCGGCCAAAGAGCTTAGTTGGTTGGAAAACAAGATTTTTCGTGAGCCTTTGGAGCAAGCGTGGCAGAAAGTGTGTGAACGAGCCGCAAACAAAAATCCAGAACGAATCACGGAAGCGGAACAAGATCCAAAACGCAAAATGTCAATGTTGTTTCGGGCCTATTTAGGACAGTCAAGCCGCTGGCCGATTGAAGGCAATCTCGAACGGAAAGCGGATTACCAAATATGGTGCGGCCCGGCCATGGGCGCCTTCAACGCCTGGACAAAAAACAGCTTTTTGGCCGCTCCTGAAAACCGTACCATTGAGCAGGTGGCCTTAAATTTACTCCAGGGCGCAACTTTAGTCATGCGTGCCCAGCAGATTCGTTTGATGGGCGTTCCACTTCCAAATTACCGCTATACACCCAGACCTTTACAGGTATAAATGATGTTCAAGGAGACAAAAACTTTATGACACCAGCCAACCAAACACCCATAGCCATTATTGGTATCAGCAGTATCTTTCCTGACTCGCCTAAAGTGGCCGATTTCTGGCAACATATTTGTGCCGGGACGGACCTATTTACGGATGTACCAAACTCTCACTGGTTGAAAGAGGATTACTGCAACCCCGACTACCGCCTCGCTGTTCCCCATGCACGAGGGGGCTTTTTGCCTGAGATGGATTTCGATCCTGTTGCGTTTAAGATCCCCCCCAATCTATTAAAAAGCACCGATACGGTTCAACTTCTTGCGCTTCTGGCTGTTAAAGAACTCATTGATGGTCTTACCTGTCTTCAAAATGGGCAGGTGTCGCTGGAGGATGTAAGCTGTATTCTTGGGGTGGCCGGGGGTACCGAATTACTGGGGCAGATGTCGGCAAAAATTCAGCGTGGGAACTGGCTTTACGCCTTGCGAAAGGCGGAGATTCCCGAACCCGTGGCCCAGAAAATCTGTGATCGAATCGAAGACACGTTTGCAGAATGGACAGAAAACACCTTTCCCGGGCTGCTGACGAATGTCGTTTCGGGTCGGATTGCCAACCGATTCGATCTTGGTGGGACCAATTGCACCCTGGATGCTGCTTGCGCCAGCAGTCTGGCAGCCATTACCATGGCTATTCAGGAACTTCAGCTTGGCAATTGCCGGCTGGCAATCAGTGGCGGCGCTGATGCGCTTAACGATCCCAGTATGTATGTCTGCTTTACGCATACACACGCGATGTCTGCCGGCGGCGATTGTCGCCCTTTTGACAAAAGTGGCGATGGCACCGTCCTGGGGGAAGGGATAGGACTTGTGGCCCTGAAACGCCTGGATGATGCCGAAGCAGATGGGGATTCAATTTATGCCGTTATTAAAGGGTATGGCTCATCGTCGGATGGACGGTCGAAAAGTGTCTATGCGCCCCGCTCAGGGGGTCAAGCGCGGGCCATTCGCCGGGCCTATCAAAAGGCGGATTATGATCTGGATACGGTCGAGTTGATTGAGGCTCACGGTACGGCAACACCGGCTGGTGATATTGCTGAATACGAAGGCCTTAAGCTAGCCTTTCAGGAAAGTGGCCGCAAAGATAAACAGTGGTGTGCCCTGGGGTCGGTTAAATCACAGATTGGACACACCAAATCTACGGCAGGTGCAGCCTCGTTGATTAAAACAGCGTTGGCCTTGCATCACAAAATCCTGCCCCCAACCATTAAAGTTACGGAACCAAACCCCAAACTGGACTTCACCAATGGCCCCCTTTACCTGAACACAGAAACCCGGCCCTGGATTAGCAATGGCAAGCATCCCAGGCGGGCCGGGCTAAGTTCGCTGGGCTTTGGCGGCACCAATTTTCACCTGACCCTTGAGGAATATACCGGCCCCTCGGCAAAACCGCCGCACATGCCCCAAGATACAACCAGTCTGTTACTTTTTTCAAGTGACAGCACCTCAAATCTAAAACTTGCTTTGGCTAATATCCGCAAGCTACTGGAAAAGCGTTCTCTGATAGCCGTCGCCAAATACAGCCAGCAAAATTTTAGGGCCGGGGCAGACCAGCGTTTAGCCATCGTTGCTTCCGACAAGAATAAGGCCGCAGATCTGATCAACAGAGCCGAGCAGCGTCTATCAGATGATGATCCAGCGTGGAATATTCCCGGTTCAATTTATTTTTCGTCTCAAAAACGGGAAGGAAAACTGGCCTTTCTGTTTCCAGGTCAGGGTAGTCAATATTTAAATATGGGCCGTGAACTGCTCAACGCTTTTCCCCAAGCCCATCAAGCCTGGCAGGAGGCCAACGCATCGCTTGAGGAGTCTTTGCAAGCAACGGTATTTCCCATTCCTGCTTTTACAAAGGAAGATAGAGCGCAACAAGCTATCCCCCTGAACCAAACAGAGTGGGCGCAACCCGCGTTAGGGGCTACCTGCCTTGCTTTCCTCACGCTGTTGAATGAGGTGGGTCTAAAACCCGATGCCGTTGCCGGACTCAGTTACGGCGAACTTGTGGCCCTGCACGCGGCTGGCGTGGTTTCATCCCCCGAAGCATTGATGCAAACCTCTGCCATACGCGGCGCCCTGATGGCCAAACATGCCGCTACCGATGAGGCAGCGGGAACGATGACTGCCGTATTTGCCCCGTATAAAACGATGGAAACCTTATTAAACGAAGCGGAAAAACCCCTGGTTATCATCGCCAATGACAACAGCCCGAAGCAGGTCGTTATAGGCGGCCCGGTGGATGATATGATTGAAACTGAAAAGTTATTGGAGGCACGGGGCGTGAAATATAAGCGCCTACCCGTATCAGCCGCATTTCATACCCCCCAGTTCGCCGGTGCTGACAAGGATTTTGCCGATTTTCTTGATAAAAACGAGTGGCATAAAGCTCAGATTCCGGTCTACTCTAACAAGACCAGTGAGGTTTACCCGGAGGATACAGCGGCACATAAAGGGCTATTTGCCTATCAAATGGCTTCCCCCGTGAGATTTCGTGAAATGGTAAAAACGATGGTCGAAGACGGTGTGACAACATTTGTTGAAGTTGGGGCCGGAAATACCTTAACCAACCTGACGAGAGACTGCTTGAGCGGAGAACAAGTTCACGCGCTGGCTATGGATCATAAAAAGCGGTCAAGCCATGACACGTTTTGGAACGTATTGGGCCAACTATCAGTAATAGGCTACGAGCTAAATTTTGCCAACTTGTGGCAACCTTTTGCCGTAGAAGATCCGACCCAACCACACCCCAAACTTTCAACTGCTGCCATAAAAATAAAC
>JAAETJ010000044.1 GCA_024228495.1 bacterium
CAGTGCAAGTTCGGGATCATTTTTGCTGGCGATGCTATTGACGATGCCACGACTGTCCAGGGTTTTGACAATCTCAGCCACCCCAGGCTTGAGCGCAAGGCCCTCGACACCATTTTCCACAAGGATCCCATTCCACATCGTGTGGTCAAGATCCCAGACCATGATTTTGATTGCCTTTGACGGCCTGGTTTTGGTATCGCCACTGCTAACAAAGCCCAAAAAACCCAGATAAATTTTATCTGCCGATTGCCCCTCGGTGTTTGGAATAAACGAGACGAAGTCCGCCCTGCCCTCACCATTCACCTTGGCGATCTCGGTGATGGGAATATCAACTCGATGATAACCTGGATCTAGCACTATGCGTTTCTGAAAGTTGCGAGAGGAGTTATTTTCGCCGTTACTGATAGTGAGCGTAGCGTCGAACGCCCCGGGTGCGGGAACGTAAATCGCCATGACAAAAGCTTCGGCTACAATTGCTGTGTTGGCCTGTGCCGTGATACGGTTGGTGGCACGTCGACGCAAGCGCTTCGCAATCCGCACAAATGGACCTGGCCAGCCATTTACATGGATGCCACCATCAGGCACACGGCGTAATAGATCAGACCAGCGGCGGGATTTGTCTTCGAGACGGATTGCTTCACTTTGGCTCACCAGTGAGTTGATACCTTTGGCGAACATATTCGCCCACCGTTTGAAAGTGACTTCCACCACAGGGCCACCGCCCGAGGCCAGCCCGTCTATTCGAACAACCC
>JAAETJ010000045.1 GCA_024228495.1 bacterium
CCGCCATATGGGCAATGGCTTCCATATCGGCTAAATCGGTGCAGACAACGACCAGTGGCTTGGTCGTATTTCTAAGCATGGTTGCACATTGGTAACGGAAATAAAGGTTGGTTGGCACATCGCGGGGAACGCCAATAGACATGACAAAACCGATTTCTGGCAGCGCATCACAGAGGCGAATGGTGTCGGCGATGTCGGCTAGGGTGAAGTTGCGGCGTTGGCCGCTGCGCGGGTCAAGATAGCGAAAGGTGTCTGAACCAGGACCAAAGTAAACGTGTTGTCCGTCCAGCTTTAGCGCGACTTTATCTGAACCACGGTAGTATAGATTGAATGAGTTAGGTGCTGACTTTAGAGATTGCTCGACAAGTGATGGCGGGATTTTGACCAAATCTCCGCTAACGTCTGCTCCTGCCTGCCGCAGTAAATCCAATCCGGCCGGACAAAAAACTTCTACCCCTGTATTGTGCAAAATCTGGCAGGAGGCGTGGTGCAAGCGCTGCCGATCTTCCTGCGTCATCATGGTCATGCGGGGTTGAATGCGGGGTAGGTCTAGGAAAGGAACGGCCGTTTCCTCTGCTTGGCGGCTCTTCTGACGATTACGACGACGACGTTTCATATTCATTCCTTATTTCAAGCCACTGTAGCCCAAATCGGCCGAAATCTGCTGCGTGATTTGTAACAGTGGTTCAACAAATGCCTTGATGGCTTCCCCTTGCAGGCGATAGGTTGGCCCAGTAATAGCTAGCGTGGC
>JAAETJ010000046.1 GCA_024228495.1 bacterium
CCGGCCATGCTCCCTGAAGGCCAGGACGAGCGGTGGTTGTTCATGTGCGATAGCCGGTTGCGCAGAGAGTCCTCGGCGGATGAAAGAGCCAACTATGGATACTGAGATACGAAACAAAAAAGCGATTCGCCAACCCCAGCTGTTTAGTGCTTCACTCCCCATGAAACCGCTTAGCATGGCACCAACGGCAGAGCCGAAAAAAATTCCCCCGGTGGCGCCAAACACACTCCACCAGCTATACACCGCCCGTTTCCCTTCAGGAGCGGCTTCCGCACGCCAACCAATGGAACTGGTGTATTTGCCACCGACGGCGGCGCCCTGAATCATGCGCATCATCACCATCAGAACCGCTGCTGTAGCTCCTATTGCCTCATAGGTTGGTAGCAGACCGATAAGAAAGGTGGGGATTGCCATGCATAATACCGAGAGTTGGAGGGCGCGGGCGCGGCCAAAGCGGTCGCCGATGTGGCCGAAAATCATGGCACCAATCGGTCGCATCAGAAACCCTGCGGCAAATGTGCCAAATGCAGCGACTAAAGAGACCGTAGGATTTTCTGATGGGAAAAATTTGACGGCGATGATGGATGCGAAAAATCCATACACACCAAAGTCATACCATTCAAGCACATTCATTTACTACCCGATTTCAAGAGGGTAATAGCGTTGAATCAAATCAGCCACTGCCAGGGATTATTGAATAACCCACATTTCTCGCCATTCTCCTGCTCCTACTGCAGACCATGATGTAG
>JAAETJ010000047.1 GCA_024228495.1 bacterium
TGGTTTAGCGGCTACAATGACCGGGTGATTTATGATGAGGCGGAGCTGTTTTCCATGTACGGCATCAAGCTTGCCGCCGCGGAATAAGGGGCCAGAGACACAGAGCAATGATCGATAAACAAGTCATATCAACAGCTCTGGCGGTGGCCGATATTCCTGACGGTGCTTGTGTGATGATCGGCGGGTTCGGAGAAGCTGGCAGTCCCACCGAACTCATTCACGCCTTGATCGACCAGGGTGCAAAAAACCTCACCATCATCAATAATAATACAGGCAATGGCGAGATCGGGCTGGCCGCTTTGATCGGTAATGGTCAGGTCAAAAAAATGATCTGCTCCTATCCGCGGTCCAGGCATTCGAAGATTTTTCCTGAACTTTATCGAGCTGGCAAGATTGAACTGGAACTGGTCCCTCAGGGTACACTGGCTGAACGCATTCGCGCTGGGGGTGCCGGAATCCCGGCTTTTTATACCGCAACCACGGTCGGCACCCAATTGGCGGACGGCAAGGAAACCCGCACCATTGACGGTCGCGACTATGTGCTGGAATATGGCTTACAAGCCGACTATGCCTTGATCAAATGCGAGTATGCTGACCTGACGGGCAATCTGACCTATAATAAAACGGCGCGCAATTTCAATCCACTGATGTGCATGGCCGCAAACATCACCATTGTACAAGCAAGAAAACTGGTTGGACCAGGCGCGATTGATCCTGAACATGTGATCACGCCAAACATCTTTGTTGACCACATCGTTGAAATCTCGACACCGCTAATCGAAGCCGATCTGATCGCAGAGAATAGGCGATATCCATGAGTACAACTCCTTCTATCACCGGCTGGAGCCGCGAGAAGATGGCGCAACTTGCAGCCAGCGACATTCCTGATCGCTCCTATGTCAATCTGGGCATCGGCTTGCCGGAACTGGTGGCCAAATATGTCCCCAAAGGCAGAGAATTCATCTATCACACCGAAAACGGCCTGCTCGGTATGGGGCCTGCGCCAGAGCTTGGCGAGGAAGATCCCGAGCTGATCAATGCAGGCAAAAAACCAGTGACCACCAATCCTGGCGCCAGCTTTTTCCATCATGGCGACAGCTTCGCGATGATCCGGGGCGGTCATATTGATGTCTGTGTTCTGGGGGCGATGCAGGTATCGCAACAGGGCGATCTGGCCAACTGGTCGACGGGCACACCAGATGCCATTCCAGCCGTGGGTGGTGCGATGGACCTGATCGCCGGGGTTAAAACCATCTATGTCATTACTCAGCACACGACAAAAAACGGTACCCCAAAACTCCTCGAGCAGTGCACCTACCCCCTCACCGGCAAGGGGGTTGTCACGAGGGTCTATAGCAATCTGGCGATCATCGATGTGACTTCCAGGGGTTTCCAACTGCGCCAACTGGCTCCCGGCATCACATTTCAAGAGGTCTCTGATCGCACCAAGGCGTCCCTTATGCCACTAGAACAGGAGCCGTGAGATGGTCGAGCCAGCGAGCCCTAAAAGTGCTACCCTATTCGAGCGGGCAAAGCGCGTCATGCCGGGCGGGATCAGTCGCAATACACTCTTGCGCAAAGGCCATCCGCTTTATGTCAGCCATGGCAAAGGATGTGTGGTCACAGATGTCGATGGCGTCGAGCGACTCGATTTCGCCAATAATATGGCCTCCCATATTCACGGCCATGCCTATGCGCCCATCGTCGAGGCAATCTGTGATCAATTGCAACGAGGCACCGCCTTCACCATGACGAGCGAAGTCGAAGTGCAGTATGGCGAACATTTATGTGGCCGCTCGAAAAGCTTCGATCAGATCCGCTTTGTCAATTCAGGAACGGAAGCGGTGATGGCGGGTATGAAAGCCGCAAGAGCTTTTACAGGACGCACCCGCATTGCCAAAGTCGAGGGCTGTTATCACGGAGCTTATGATTATGCCGAAGTTTCACAAGCTCCCGGCCCACAGAACTGGGGCGATGCAGAACAACCAAATGCCGTCCCCCTCGCCCATGGCACACCCCAGGGCATCAGAGATGAAATGATCATCCTGCCGTTCAACGAACCAGAAAATGCCATCGCTATTCTTGACAAGCATGCCGACCAGGTCGCCTGTATTCTCATTGATCCGATCCCGCACCGGGTCGGTATGGTCAGCGTGCATGCCAATTTTATCGAAGCCCTTGCCAAATGGACGCAGAGCAATGATGCGTTATTGATGTTAGACGAGGTCATCACTTTTCGCAGCGAGGTTGGCGGCATGCAAGAGCGTTTTGATATTCAGCCCGACTTGACATCAATGGGCAAGATGATTGGTGGCGGCTTTCCCGTTGGCGCACTGGCTGGTCGGCGCGACGTGATGCAGGTTTTCACCAATAGTGATCAAGGGGTCCGCCTGCCCCATTCGGGTACGTTTTCCGCCAATCCCGTGACCATGACCGCAGGGCTTGTTGCCATGCAGTATTTTGATGAGCAGGCGGTGATCAAACTCAACGCTCTGGGCGACACGGTGCGAGAAGCGCTAATGCAAGTGATCAAGCTAGTGGATATACCAGCCAGCGTCACGGGGACTGGCTCTTTGGTGCGCCTGCATCTCAAACAGAGACAACCGCGCAACTATCGCGAGGCGCATCTTTCCCCTGCCGAACTCAAGATAATGGGCACTCTCATTGAGCTGCTTTATACAAACAGAATCATGATGATCCATACTGGTGCCATGGCCTTGTCGACGCCCATGGGTCAAGCAGAGATCGATCAGCTTTGCGAGGCCATGTACAAATGTCTTTTGTCGATCAAACCTAGCCTAATGGAAACACACACATGACGCAGGCCTACATTTGCGATGCGATCCGCACCCCCATCGGGAGCTATGGCGGTGCCTTGTCGTCTATACGCACTGATGATCTTGGTGCTGTTCCCATGAAAGTCCTGATGACACGCAATCCGACTGTTAACTGGTCGCAGATTGACGATGTGATTTATGGGTGCGCCAATCAGGCGGGGGAAGATAATCGCAATGTGGCGCGCATGTCATTGCTTTTGGCTGGCTTGCCCATGAGCACGCCGGGCATGACCGTCAATCGCCTGTGCGGGTCTGGTATGGATGCGGTGGGGTCGGCGGCCCGCGCCATCAAAACGGGCGAAGCTGAACTGATCATTGCGGGCGGCGTCGAGAACATGTCGCGTGCGCCCTTTGTTATACCAAAAGCCGCGCATGCTTTTAGCCGCGCAGCAGAGCTTTACGACACCACCATGGGGTGGCGTTTTGTTAATCCGTTGATGAAGAAGCAATTTGGTACCGACACCATGCCGGAAACGGCCGAAAATATCGCGCAAGATTTAAACATCTCACGTGACGATCAAGATGCCTTTGCCGTCCGCTCGCAGGTCCGTGCGGCAAAGGCTCAAAAAGCAGAGTTGTTTGCAGATGAACTCACACCTGTGACGATCCCGCAGAGCAAAGCTGATGCTATTATTTTTGATAAGGACGAATATCCCCGCGCTGATACAACGCTCGATAAGCTAGCCAAATTAAAAACCCCCTTTCGCGAATATGGCACGGTCACCGCCGGCAACGCCTCTGGCATCAATGACGGCGCCTGCGCCTTGCTTATCGCCTCTGATGAAGCTGTCAAACAGTATGAGCTGCGCCCAATGGCCCGCATTGTGACAACGACCTGTGTTGGCGTTGAGCCTCGCATTATGGGCATGGGGCCAGCACCTGCCACACGCAAGGCATTGAAACATGCAGGTCTAACACTCGAAGATATGGATGTAATTGAACTGAACGAAGCCTTTGCTGTGCAAGCGCTCGCCGTTTTACGTGATCTAGGATTGCCAGATGATGCCGCCCATGTAAACGCCTATGGCGGCGCCATCGCAGTTGGCCACCCCCTTGGCATGAGCGGCGCGCGCCTCATCACCACCGCAAGCCATCAGCTACAGCGCACCAAAGGGCGCTATGCTTTATGCACCATGTGCATCGGCGTTGGACAAGGCATCGCCATGATATTGGAGCGAGCGTGCCCCTCTTCCCATTATTAATATTTGCTCATGATCATTTTAAACCAACTCAAATTAACATAAAAACAGGCGCGTAATTCATGGATTCTCTTGCTCAACTTGCGCTCATGTGGGGAGCCGTTTACCTGGCTTTTCTGGCCGCAGCCAAAACCCGCCTGACCCACGTCCTGTGGTATCTGGCTTTTGGTGCCATACTCGTCAATATCGGCTTCCTGCCAGAAAAAAGTAACGAGTTCATACGTACCTTGTCCGAACTTGGCATTATTCTCATAATGTTCGCGCTGGGCTTTGAGGAACAGACCGACAATTTTCTGTCCAGTGTCAAAAAGAGCTGGGGCATTGCCCTGTTTGGGGCGCTAGGTCCCTTTTTCACAGCCTATTTCCTCGCCGACTGGTTCTGGGGAGACTATAATATTTCCATCATGTGTGGTCTCGCCATGACCGCCACGGCCGTCTCCTTGACGATGGTCTCGTTAAAAAGCGAGGGTCTGGGGCGCTCGCTGGCAGCCACCCGCATTATGACATCTGCGGTAATTGACGATATCATGTCGCTGGCTGCTCTCGCCATTATGGTGCCTATTGCCACGGGAGAGACCAGTTTCGAAATACAGAGCATTGTCATAACGGTTGGCAAGGCCGTGTTGTTTTTTGTACTCATTTCCATTCTTGGCAAATGGCTTTTACCACGCATCAATAATGGCTGGCTGGGAAAACTTCCCATTGTTGGCTATCATGGCATCGCCGATGTCATTGGCATGGCCCGCGGACAACATTCCGTATTGACCGTACTACTATTAGCTTTACTCGTGGGAATACTCGCTCATCACTTTGGTTTTCACCCGGCTGTTGGCGCCTATATGGCGGGCCTTATCCTCAAGGAAGATTATTTTGCGCACCCCGCTGATGACAAGCTCTACAAGCACACAAGACGTGTCGTTGATATTGTCGCCTTTTCGATTTTTGGACCTGTGTTTTTTGTCAATCTGGGGACAAA
>JAAETJ010000048.1 GCA_024228495.1 bacterium
CGGGTTGATGGATTCCCTATTCGTAGATAGAGGCCCGGGTTTTGTTGCCACTGATGTCGGCGAGGTGCTGCGCAAGCTTAAGATCCTCTATATCCATGGCAGTGCCGGATATCCACAGGGCCACGGTAAGATCGAACGCTTTAACCGCACGGCTAAACAACAATTGCTGCGTCACTTTGATGGCAATCCGGAGATCGACCCCCACTGTGGTGCTCTTGAGCTGCGCTTGGCACATTACCTGCGCAAACAGTACAATCTAACCCCCCACGAAAGCCTTGGCCAACAGGCCCCCGGTGCCTGCTTTTATGACGATAAAAAGCCCTTGCGCTTTGCACAAAGTCAGCACCACCTGCGCCAGGCTTTTATCTTGCACACCAAACGACGGGTATCCAATGATAACGTGCTGTCCGTAGGCGGTGTCTTTTACGAAGTCATTCGGGGCCATGCCGGCACCCGCGTACTGGTGCATCGCAATGTGCTCGAGGGCTCGGTGGCCATTTTGCATCAGGGACGTCTGGTGCGCCTGAGCCCAGTGGATCTGCACCAAAACGCACGGCAAAAGCGTGCCAAGAGTCAATTGCCGGATAAAAAACAGGATCAATCGCCTTTGACCAAGGGCAGCGCCCAAATGGCTTTCGAGCGTGATATGCGCCCGGTCATTGATACCGACGGCGGTTTTGTCACCCCTCAAAAAAACCTTAAGGAGGATGAATCATGAAAAAAATTGCCGATTTTATCAGTCGTTTTGGTTTTCATACCACACCGTTTACCTGCGAAATCGCTGTGTCGCAGCATTTTGTCAATGAGACCTACAGCGAGGCTTTGCAGCACCTGTATCGCGCGGTGGACAAGCGTATGTCAGCCGCCCTGATCGCACCGGCCGGCACCGGTAAGACCACCGTGTTGCGCACACTCGTCTCGCGCTTGCCTGAAACCCGCTACCATGTCCACTACA
>JAAETJ010000049.1 GCA_024228495.1 bacterium
AAGGAGTTGAGAGTTGTCGCAGCGCTGATCTTCAGACGATCCCGACCATTGGAACCACAAACGTTGAATTTTTCAACAAGGAATTTGAGATCCTCCGTTGTGATAGGTCGAACAATGACCGGGAATGTTTCTCCTTCGTATTGATACGTATGCCATGTCGCCATGTTCGGTAAAATCCGCCCAAACAAAATTATTTCCCCCCCCATTTCGGTAAAATTCTGTGGCGGCGACAGAGACCGGAGAAATTAATCACAAGGAGAAGATGGCTGCCACGACCGTGGATGATTCCACACCGCGCTCCGGGACGCGCGCGCGCCAATTCAAATCTCATTGCGCTAACATCAACTATTCTTGATCTCTGTTCCTTCCATCAACCTGCGTTGATGACGCTGAATGACGATTGGCCGGTGAACCTTTATTCGAAGACGCACTTCGTAGTAGAATAATTGATAAAAAGGCCGCCCAAACTTGCACGTCTTGACCTAAGCTGCGGTGGCTACACTCGGGCAGCCCCAATTGCTGAATCCGCTAGGTACCTGAGATCGGTTGTGGATCGCTATCCTCCCAGCTTCATCAATTCCGCCTCTATGGCCTTCAGCGTTGTTGTCGCTCCGCCCCGACGGAAGGAATGGTCGGCAAATGCCATCG
>JAAETJ010000050.1 GCA_024228495.1 bacterium
GAGCCGGTCTGGCTTGCCACCATCACCGGAAGGGTCTTCGCATCGGTGCTGGTTAAAAGGGCTGCGAAAAAATACTCATTCCAGGTCAAAACCAGTGACAGGATAAAAGCCGCAACCATGCCAGGCAACGCAACCGGCAGAACGATGGTAAAAAATGATTTCCAGATTGACAAGCCGTCCACCAGTGCCGCCTCTTCCAGCTCAACGGGAATTGAAGAGAACTGGTCACGCATAATCCAGATGACAATCGGCAAAACCGTCAGAGCATAGAGCAGGATTAGTCCGATGCGGGTGTCCAATAGAGCCAGTTCCTTGTAGAGGACCAGGAACGGCAGGGCCAGCACCACTGGTGGGAGGATCAACTGACTGAGAAAGAAAAATGAAATGTCCGGGTTACGCATGAAGCCGAATTTATACCTGAAACGGCTGAGACCGTAGGCGGCAAGAGAACCAAGTATCAGGGCAATGGTGGAAGATCCCACGGCTGCGTAGGCTGAATTGATGATGCGTTTGAGAAATTCAGCGCGCACAGTTGATTCAGTCCAGATCGTATCAGGCGACAGGCCAATCGATTTCCACCCTTTCCATTTGGGAATGAAATCAACCCATGGCACCATATTGCCTTTCATCACGTCGGGAGCCAGTTTAAAGGATGTTGTGATAGTCCAGTAGATCGGGAACAGGCAGATAATAGCCCAGAAAATCAAAATGCCATAAACAGCCATGCGTTTTGTCAGCAGTTTTGCTCGAAACGAGAGGTCGACATTAGTGTCGTAAAAAATTTGCTTATCCGACATTTTAATACCTCGGGTTCATCCAGCGATCCACCAGCTTCATGAAGATCGTTATCGCAACTACTATCAATACCAGATAAACCATCGCCAGCAGGGTGCCATAGCCAACGTTTGACCGGTCGCGGTATTCACGGAAAATAAAGCTGGTTACTGAATCTGTAGCCCCGCCCGGACCGCCAGAGGTTACATTGATAATAATATCGGCAATTTTCAGTTTGAAGATGATGCGTATCAGGATTGCGGTGATTGATATCGGCAGCATTAGCGGGAAAGTAACGTGCCAGAATGATTGCCAGGCCGAAGCCCCATCAATCTTTACCGCTTCCTGAACCTCCTTGGGAATCGCCTGAAGGCCAGCCAGAATCATGATCATCATGAACGGAATAAAGGTCCAGGCATCCATCACCATCATGGTAGCGCGGGCAAGCTCCGGAGAGCCAAAAAATGAAGGTTGTTCCCATCCCACCCAGCGTGCCAGCCGCGCAAGCGGGCCAAAGCGGACTTCCATCATCGATTTTCCAACCATCCAGCTGACGGCAACCGGTGACAACATCAATGGTAGGAGAAAAGTAACGCGAAAGAATTTTTGCGCGCGAATTTCCGAGTTCAAAAGCAGTGCGAGTCCAAATGCAATGGCGTATTCGACCACAATAGCCAATGTATAATAAATCATGTTTTTCAGGGCATTCCAGTAAAATGGATCAGCCCACATCTGCCTGAAATTATCAAGGCCATTGAATTTTCGACCGTCAATAGAAGCAAGATTCCAGTCTGAGAATGAAATTGACAAGCCAAAAAGCAATGGGAAAACCACCATCGAGACGACAAACAGCACTGCTGGCAGTACGAACAGCACTCGTTTTCCCTGTTCTCCACGCACGATGACCTGGGCCGCACAAAGGCAAATCGCCCAGAAAATATAGGCATAAAGCACCGGTCGCCAATTCTCGAATCCAAATGAGATGAATTTATATTCAAACAGCCATTGTGTTGCCGCGGTCAGGAACAAAATTCCGACCGAAGCCCTTACAAGCGTTCTCCCAAACGCAGCGCGTCTGGGAGAAATATTGTCCGAGGTTACAACATACAGGAGATCGGTTTCGGTAGACAAAATTTATACCGGCTTCGTTATTTGGTATCTGTATTCTTGAACAGGGTCTTGGGGACCGGCGGTTGACCGCCGGTCCTGACTTCGATTAGAGACCCAGAGAGGATCTGTAAAGCTTGATCTGGCTTTCGCGACCGATCTGGTCGGTGATTTTCTCCCAAGCTGCAGCTATCGCATCAGCGCCTTCCTGGGCAGAGCCATATTGACCGGCATAAGTCTTTGCCAGTTCATCTTCAGCCACGGAATAATACTGGAAAATGCCTGGAATGCGAGGTTCAATTGCTGCATTGGGGTGGTTATAACTATCCCCCTCACTGGCCAGATAATCATTGATATAGGCCTCATCATAACCTGCCTCGATCCATTCAGATGAATCAAAGTGTGATTTGCGGTAAGGCTGGAAGCCTGAAGGATAAGCGGAAGCCCAAAGAGAGATATCCTTACCACCCAGATGAGCGGCGGCAGACCAGGCAGCTTTACGCTTCTTGGAATC
>JAAETJ010000051.1 GCA_024228495.1 bacterium
CACATGATTGGTGCAAATGTATTTGCAAGGATGACGCCAGAGCAGAAGAGATACATATCTTTACAGGGCGTTAAAGCAAAGGAGTTGAAAAGGTTGGCGCAAGAGCCGGGGATATACCGACCTATTCCAGAAGGCTTGCAGCTTGCCGCGTTCTTTTTAGATTTCCGATGTGATGAGCCAAGGGCCAACCATGTGTTCTTATTTGAGGCGGGTTATGCGAAGAGATACGAATGGATGATGAACAACAACCAGAAAGACGGATTAATAGGCTGGCACGATGCGGTGCGGCATGGAGCTAGTCACATCAGATCGCTGATAAGGGAAGAGTAATGGAAACAACAGCGCAGTATCTAATAGATAAGTATGACAACATCACGTTGACGACAGTGCAGCTTGCAGCGGTGTTGCACATGACACCAGAATCATTGCTGGTTGCAGTGAGTGGTGAGCGTTTGCCGGTGCATACTTACAAGATAGGAAACAGGCGAGTCGCAGACGTTCGCGACGTGGCGGCGTATCTGGACAACCAAAGGAAATTAGCTTAATTTTTTTGCTATGTGGTCCCTTGATGGGTGGGTGTATATTTTTAGACTCCGCCAGTCTGAATGCCGGGTGATGCTGGCGACCTCTTCGATAGCTAACCCTTTCTCAAACAATCTGCTTGTGGCTTCGTGCCGCAGATCGTGAAACCTGAAATCATTTATCCCCGCCCTATCACATGCCCGGTTAAACGCCTGAGTTATCGAATCGGGGCGCATATCCCACAACGGCCCCATTTCTAATATTTCAACCGCTGCGGCTGAGAGTGGAATGATTGTCGTTTTCCCGCTTTTGTCGTCGCTGATCTTGATCGTGTTTCCGTTAATATCCTCTTTTCTGATCCTGGCTATCTCGCCCCTACGCATGGCCGTTGCTAGCGCAAAACCGACCACCCTGGACATTGGCATAGGTAGTTGCCCAAAGAGCGCCCCAAGCTCCCCCTGTGCGGCCCTGCGGTCCCTCCTGACAGGTTTTGCAAGCACTCTGGTACTGGTTAATACCCTGGCCGCTTTCATGGAGACGTTTTCCCGCAATGCCACGTTTTTTAATGTTCGCGCCGCTTCAATAGCAGCAGACAACACAGACAGGTCGCGCCTGATAGTGTCGCTCTTTACGCCCCGGTCTTTTGCGTAGCGTCTTAGATCGTCAACCGATAGCGTTGCCAGCGTCCGTTTTCCCAGCCAGTGTATTAAAATGCGGTATCTGCTGCGCTCCTTCTTCCAGCCTTTTTTATGCTCTGAAATATCCCCGTACCAATCCAGTAGCATTTTGATAGTCCATTGATTAGCTGGTACAGTCTCCAACGCTTCACCGCGTTCTATTTCGTTTTCACGGCCACGCGCCCATGTTTCCGCTGCGGCTTTGGTTCTAAATGTTTTGGATGTGGATGGATGCCCACGTTTGCGGATTGCGGCCTGCCATCGGCCTGATTCTAGTTTGCGGAGATATGCCATCACTGGATGATATGGCAACTATGGGCTGAAATCTAGTGCGCTGTTATTACGCTGACTACCTTACAACCTATTGATTGATAAGGACTGCAGTTCGCGTTCGCAATGCGAAGGTCGGGAGTTCGATCCTCCTCGGCTCCACCAATACAAATCAAGCACTTACGACATAACCCGGCTATGTTGCGCCAAGGAACCAACGCAAACACAACGCAAGATAAGCCGTTGTTTTATGGTTTATTGTGGTTTGTCACAGTTGGTGGGTGCGTTGGAATTGCGTTGATAGGGCAGGGTTTGTTCTATACACGTTCTACGGCGATACGCGCCGCAAAAAGCAACACATA
>JAAETJ010000052.1 GCA_024228495.1 bacterium
TGGAGGCAACATTATCCATGACTGCTGGTCATCCTATCTATCTTATCTGCACTGTGGGCATGCGCTGTGTGGTTCCCATCTATTACGTGAACTCACATTTATTATTGAGTCCAATGGCTATCGATGGGCAGAAGACATGAAGGCCCTTTTGAACTATAGCGCTTAGCAAAAATGACCCACCTATGCTCAGATAAATTGACCCACCAGAACCAAAAAAGACCTATTGATTCAACCTCATCTTCCTGGCCCTCCTTCAGCATGAGGACCTTTTCATTTTTACCGACTCTCAGCAGTACGCTCGGTACAGAGCAACCAACACAGATCTGGGTATAAGCTTCTTAGCCATCTTGACAGAGGTGCTGCAACGAACTAAGCCTGTGCGTGTGTTACCGAACACCAAATCATAATGTTTAATCGACCCCTGGTTTTCACCTGTCCTACATTTCAGCTGCAACCCATTGACTCAAGATGACTTGATGTAGTTTTCACCAGAGACAGCATGACTTGACAGTAAAAAGGAGTCAGATAGTCTTTAATGGATAAGAATGCCTGATAAGGAATAGGAGAAGGCATTTAAAGAGAAAGGCCTGAAGCAGCAACTTCAGGCCTTGGGATAGTACTTTCCGCTAGCAATCAAAACCCACGGAAACACCACATCCTTAAATCTACTCCAGGTTTTGGTTGCTTGCAAGGGCCAGGTGTGGGGTAGGTAGCCATTCTGTTACGTCAATTGGAGTGCCCACATTGTCATCTGCCGTTTTTTGTCTGCCGTAGCTGTTATCGAGGCCAGCAATACTGTAGTGATTCCTGTCGTAAAACGGCGCAAAGGCTGGCTCATCGCGAGGCGCAACGCCACTATCGCAAGACGGAAAAAGGCCGGGAATCCCACAGGAAGGCCGAGGCGCGGCGTCGAATAGGCCGCACTCAAAAAAAGCAAAAAACCGTGGATGATGAGGGTTCAACACCGGCCTGCTGTCCGACTAAACTAGATACAGCCAGGATAAATCAAGGACCACAGTGCTGTTTTTGTGGTGCTTATGGGGTTGTTGTGACCCATTTTCCCCGTAGAGGCTATGGTGGAAGACCACAGAAAGCGTCGTTGCATCCGGAGGAGCTCCAATTATGACTGAACAGGTGGAACTATCGAGTATCGATTTACGTTATCAGGCTTATCGCATACGAAATCAGTATGCCGAAAAATGCCTGCTTCAGTCCATCGTGGAAAATGGCATCCGTGATCCCTTGCAAGGGATCGACACGAAGGATAGCAGAATATTGCTGAATGGATTTAAGCGCTACCGCTGTGCAAAAAAACTGAGCATGGGCATCGTTCCCTATTGCTCGCTTTCCAACGATGAAGCCCTGGGTATTCTGGAGCTACTGCGCATAGCCAATGCCAAAAGTCTCACCATTCTAGAACAGGCGAGACTGATCGATGAACTGCGATCTGTTTATGGTATGAGCAACACCGACATTGCCGGAGTTCTGGAGAAAAGCAAAGCCTGGGTCAGTGTGCGCACGGGACTGCTGGGAGAGATGACGCCTTATGTTCTCGATAAGATCATGAGGGGAATCTTCCCCGCCTATTCCTGGTTGTATGCGATGCGCCAGTTTATGCGCGTAAACTCCATCAGCAAGGAAGAGGTGGAAAACTTTGTCCGTGCAGTAGCGGGCAAAGGATTGAGTACCCGTGACATCGAAACACTGGCGCATGGCTATTTTAAAGGCTCACAGAACCTGCGTCAGCAAATCATCAGCGGCAAGGTCTCCTGGGCGCTTGGTCAGATGAAACAGAGCCAGGTCTCTGCGAGCGATTGCAGCAAACTCGAACAAGCCATGCTCAGGGATCTGGAGATCGTGCAGAAATATATGTGTCGGATCATCGCAAAAAGCCAGGATGACCGCCACCAGAGCCCTTCATTCTATGCTCAGTCCAATTTGCTCAGCGGTGGAATTTTGCGCAACATGGCATCATTTTCAACAGCAGTGAAGGCATGCCATGATCAGTCCAGACAAGCGTAAGGCGATCTACCTCCTGCATGAGGAAGGCATGGGCATACGCAAAATTGCCCGCCAGTTAAACGTCAGCAAGAACAGCGTCAGAAATATTATTGGCCAAAATGGAGAAATGCCTGAATCAGTGAGAAAAGACAAGATCGATATCGACCCGGAACTACTCCGTCGACTCTACCTGGAATGTGATGAGTGGATCCAGCGGATACACGAAAAATTGACTGAAGAACATGATATTCAGATTGGCTATTCCACTTTGACGAGGCAAATCAGAGCCCTTGATCTCGGCCACAAAAACAGCCGATGCGAGCAAGTACCAGACCAACCCGGGGCTGAAATGCAGCATGACACCTCCCCTTACCGGTTGGAAATCGGTGGCCAACGGATTTCCGTACAGGGTTCCTTGATTTATTTCCGCTACTGCAAAATACGTTATTTGAAGTTTTATCGATCTGTCAAACGGTTTCATATGAAATGCTTTTTCCATGAAGCCTTGACTTTTTGGCAGTACGCAGCCCCCTGTTGCATCATTGACAACACCAACCTGGCTCGCCTGCGGGGAAGTGGCTACAACGCGGTGATCGCGCCTGAGATGATCCAGTTTGCCAAACAATATGGATTTGAATTTATCTGTCATAAAATCGGACACCCCAACCGAAAAGCCGGCAATGAACGAGGATTTTATACGGTAGAGACAAACTTCTTTCCCGGTCGTACCTTTACCAGCATGGAAGACCTGAATCGCCAGGCCCTTGAA
>JAAETJ010000053.1 GCA_024228495.1 bacterium
CAACATAATAGGCAACATACCGACCACATGGGCTTTCATGGTATCCGCATTGACACCCTGCCGCCCCGGCCAGGGTCAACCCTTTTTTGACGATAGAGTTATCAACAAAAGTAGCTTCTGCCTCGTCCAGTGTAGCAAATGCAACGGCGCTTTGAACAGTTTGCGTGTTTTCAAAAATACTACGTGGAATGCCGCCAATCGCTATATCAAAATTGATAAGCCCGCCTTCTACCAATTCTACTCCGGTTTGTAGGGTAACTAGTCACCCGTGATTTTTGTATATTTCCAATCAGGCTGCAGCTTGTTTGATTGGGTCGGTTGATTGGCGGGTTTGGAATTTCATAATTGCTGTCAGAAAAAAGACAAAAAGAAGGCTCAACCACCTTGCCAGGAGGCGCAGGTTGTGGCCTGCGGCGGTGAGGATGGCGTTGACGGCATCGCCTTCAGCTCCTTTCAGATGATTTCGTTCCAGATGTCCGTCTTGCTTCATATGGCCTATCACCGGTTCAATGGCGCTTCGTCTTCGCATCTCGCGTTTGATTGTTGGTGAGGTGATACCGCGTGTGTGGGTAATGATGACATCCAACCCATCGCGTTCCAACTTGTGCCCACGATAACCGCGATCACCATAGGCACGCCTGACACCAATGCCGGTCAGTCGTTCGACCTGATCGATCTGATCCGCCAGAGTGTGGCCGTCATATGGGTTGCCCGGCAGGGCTTGACTACCGACCACAAACTGTCCGCCTTTGGCCCTCTCATTGATGGTGGCAATAGAGGTTTTGACGCCAAATTCATACCGGGTGCGCGCCTTGCCTTTACCAATGCACTCCACCTCCGGGGCGTGCAGGGCATAAAGCTTGTTCTTGTCGGTTTTCTTCTGTTCGAAGATTGTGCGTGAACGTTCCAGTAGCGTGGCAAATTGTGCTTGGGCCACTATGTCACCAGCAATCTTGCGTTCAATATCACGGATCAGACGACCCAGCCAGGTTCTCAGTTTGCGTACCCATCTCATACCCTGCTTGTGACCACCAGTATGCATCAAACGGGCGGCTTCCTTTTTGGCTCGGGGGGCAAGGCGTGTAAAAGACTGGCGCAGATTGATGTCGTGCTTGCGCGCCGCCCGGTTCAACCACTCGATTGCACGAACGATAAGGTGGCTGTCGCTGGGATGGGCAATGGCCTTGGTCTGCACCGTTGTATCAACTGTGATACGTTCAAGCTGACGGGTGCTGACAGCTTTTGTTTTCAGGGCAACGGCAATTGTCTCAGCCAGCAAAACTTCCAGAGCATCAGCACCAATTCTTTGGCGCCAGCGTGTCATTGAGGAGCGATCAAAAGGCAGTTCATGCTGAAAATAAACCTCCCCGCAGAAGGCCTGGAAATACGGATTTTCCAGCCAGGATGCACAAACCTGTTCATCCGACAGCCCCTTCATATGCTTCAACAGATGCAGTCCGGCCATCAGCCGAGTTGGCAGGCCTTCGCGTCCCTTTTGATCATTATAAAAGGCACCAAATGCTCCATCAAAACGTTCCCAGTCGACTAAACGCGATAACCGCACAAGTTCATGATTTTGATCAATGATGTTCTCCAGAAGCATTCGAAACAAATCGCCGCTGGAAGGCTTGGCTGTCTTGGGTGGCATAATCAAGGTTCCTTGAAAAATTGCGTTACACAACTTCACCACATTCAGTTTCAAATGGGAATCCCCAAAACCTACATGCAACCCAAATCACAAGGTTTTTCTCAAATAAGTTGAAAACCTTGTGAAAACGAATACTTCAAAACCAGAAATAATATCGAAAAATCATACCCTTGGCAGAAAATCACGGGTGACTAGATATTCTAAGACTACTGCACTTCTGGCGTATCTTAAGCCATGTGATATTTTACCATAAACATTATTATCGGGCGCCGAAACCCGCAATATCAGAGCAACGTTTGCAGCAACAGGCCTCAATAGCCTGTTGCCCTTTATTTAAGCATCATTATAACGGATTGATCAGTTGGCAAGCCCCAGATCCATCAGGCTCTTGATGTCACTTTCGCTGGTACCAGCAACGATACGCCCCAACTCCCTTTTACCTTTTAGAACCAATAGCGTTGAACGGCGGGGGATGTTACGACTTGTGGTCACTTCATCGTTTTGAAAAAGGTCCCAGTCGACCCTGACAAAGGTAATCGCCTTATCATATGCTGGGTTTTCAGAGCGAAGTTTATTTATCACCCGTTCCTGCCGCTTGCAGGTTCCGCACCATTCGGCCGCATAATCTACAAAAACGGTTTTCC
>JAAETJ010000054.1 GCA_024228495.1 bacterium
ATGACATTGTGTTGCAGCAATACAAAAAGGCCCGATACAGTTATGCACGGGCCTTTGAATTTTTATTGTTATGTTCCAAATCCAGGGAATTAAGAGGCAATCCCGGTTCAGATATTTCTGAGAATCGTATGCTCTTCCACCGCCTCAAAACTCCAGTGACCATCTCTACGCACCCAGTGAGGTTCGGGGAATGAGCGGAAAGGAGCGACCGTTTCTTTCGATTTTTCGATTTGACTTGGTTCCGGTAAGCGCCTGGATTTTTGTGATTGCACAGGCGTTTTGGCCAGCGTGCCAGTTGTCCGCGCTGTTCGCCATTCCCAGCGATCGCCGATTTTCGACCAGCGTCCGATTTCATCTGCAAGCGCCGCCCTCAGCGCCTTCTTTTTGACTTTTCGCCGCTTGGAAGGAGGTATGGAGGCCGTTATCACGGGTACAGCGCGTTGCTGTCTGGTCCTCTTCAGCTTACTGACTTTACTGATTTTCAGAAAATACCAGCGTCCATTTTTTTTTGTCCAATGACCCGAAAGCTTATTGCCGTGCATATTGATGGTCATCTGACGTGTCTTTACAGATGCATTGGCAGGCAAATATTGGCCAACCAGCCCCAGTACGCCAAACCAACTCGCGAGAGAGATGACAACAAAGGCCAATCTTCTCTCTTTGTAAAAAAAAGCTCTACTCATAGCAATACCCCTAACGCACAACAACACTATTAATTTACTTGTATTATTATACCTATTAATCAAAAACATAGACTTAATAGGTGACTTAACAGGCGGTAAATACATGAATTTATCGGGGAATTTCTGTATAATTTCAGCATATTGAAGTAACACTCTATTATCTTCAGGGAATTTCTGAATATCCCCAAAAATCTATTCTCATCCTGGCCAATCAGGATGCGCCCTGACACCAAAAACAATCACCGGCAAGCAAAATAATCCGTACCCGCATTACTATTTGCTACGGCGTGGTGTGGGCGCGCACAAGCACTTCAAGAAGTTCTCTTTCCGTATCGGAAAGCGTGATCATATCAGCAGGCTGCAACGGTATTTGATTTCTCCATTGATATTAGACATGCGATTGCTCTTAATGCCTGAATTGACGATCGGGAATCCCGCATCACTAAAAAATTCAACCGTTACAAATCAGACTCAGTAAAGACCATCAAATAGAGTCAGAACTTCCAGCGGGGTGTACTAGCCGCCATTGAGCCAGATATGCACCCAGATGCTGGCGGCGTAGCCAAGGGCGATGACTGGCATCCATTTGAGATGGCCGCCAAAGGTATAAAAGCCTCTCGCCTGCCCCATCAGCGCCACACCGGCGGCTGAACCAATAGACAGTAGCGAGCCACCGACACCAGCCGTCAGGGTCACCAGCAGCCATTGAGCATGACGCGAGGCATCGATTGCTGCCTGCGTCACTTCGGGACCGACAACGGTACCAACGGTGCTCATTTCCGGACCCATCGTCAAAACAGCGAACATAACGGGTATATTATCTACAATCGCCGACAGGATGCCGACAAGAATATTGGCATTGGTTGCACCAAGATCTGCATACATGATCTGGGACAGACCAGCCAGATAGCCAATGAAGCCAAGGCCACCAACGGCCAGCACTACACCAAAAAAGAATAACAAGGTATCCCACTCGGCCAAGGCAACTTTTTCAAACACTTCCAGCGGAGCTTCCTTGACCCGTCTGTTCCCAACAATCTGATCGGCTGTTGCGCCTGCTCCATCACCCGCTTCAAGACCCAATTTGCGAGAATAACGTTTGCCGTAAATCTTGCGCAGATAGTAGCTGTAAAACTGCAGATAGGCGAGACCCGTCATCATGCCCAGCATTGGTGGCAGATGCAGGAAGTTATGGAAGGCAACAGCGGTTGTAATCGTGGCAAGGAACAAGAAGATAATGACCACGGCCCCCGGTTTCATGTGGGTTTCTTCATCATCATCGGCCGCTTTGGGCTTGGAGTTTGGCAAGAAGAAGCTCATGATCACCGCTGGTATAATCCAGTTGACGACCGATGGCACGAACAAGACGAAAAACTCCTGGAACTGTACAATGCCTTTTTGCCAGACCATCAAGGTCGTAATATCGCCAAACGGCGAGAAAGCACCGCCAGCGTTCGCCGCAACGACAATATTGATACAGGCCATCAAAACGAATTTGGGATGCACACAACCGACAATTTTACCACTGTCATCCTTTGTGCAATCAACTGCCATGATCACTGCGCACATGAGCAAAGCGGTGGTCAGATTGTCTGCAATAGGTGAGATGAAAAAGGACAGAACCCCTGTCAGCCAGAACAATTGCTTGAGCGTGAACCCCTTGTGCACCATCCATGAACGCAGAGCCATAAAAACGCGGCGCTCGCCCATAGCATTGATATAGGTCATCGCCACCAGCAAGAACAAGAACAGCTCCGCATATTCGAGAATATTGTGACGAACCGCTATTTCGGCAGCGTGGGGCAAATTATTGTTGGCATATTCCCATGCAATCATCGCCCAGATAATACCGGCGGCTAGAATTACCGGTTTGGATTTTCTCAAGTGAGTCACTTCTTCAAGCATGACAAGAGCATAAGCGAAGACAAAAACAGCGATGGCCGCGTAGCCTACCCAGTGATTGGTCAAATCAAGTGTCTTACCGTGCGTCGCATCAGCTGCAAGAGCCATGGATGGCAGCACGCTCGCACAGAAAACCGCGACAAAAAGCATAAATAATTTGCTGACAAGTCGCTCCCGGTCATTAAAGTTCACCACCTGAAGATCCCCTTTTTATCTGTTTCCTCAAAGCCCGCCCCAGGACGTGCGTGATTCGTATCACGCAAATATGCCCCAGACTATACTAGATCTGCAACCAGAGATTGCCAAATCGAGGCTGCAACCGTTGAAAACTTGTAAAAGAAAAACAAAAAGGCCCGGGAAATTCCCTGGCCTTAAAGCAGTTCAAAGCGGATATGCTCCGCCATATTTTGTCTCGTCTGATTTATTTGGCAACAAATGTTTTCAAATAAGCAATGACGTCAGCACGCTGCTGAGGTTTTTTCAAACCGGGAAAAGCCATTTTTGACTTGCCTTTTGGTTTGCCACCTTTTTCAATGATAAAGGCTTTGAGCGTTTTGTTCATACCTTTTTTATCAAGATATTTGTCGAGTGTGGCTTCGTCCCAAACCAGCCCAAGCTCGGCAGCACCTTTGACAAGTTTGGAATATTTGAATTTCTCGACAGACCCTGCCTTACGGCCAATAATGCCGTTGAGTTGTGGACCAACGCCGTTCCTGGCTTTATCGCCAACTTTGTGGCAAGCTTTACATTTGTTGAAGATTTTTTTGCCTTTCGCAGCATCGCCTTCCGCATGAGCGACGCCTGCAAACGAAAACAGAGCCAGGGCAGCAAAAGCGATTTTCACAATTCTCATCATTTAGATTTCTCCTCCAGTGGTAAAATTCTTATTGGAACACAAGTCGACCAATACGATCGTGTTCCCCAGCCAACAATATCAGATTAATGATATCAGCCAACATCCGTCCCTAAGATAGCTCAATCAATGGAGCAGAAAAATGTCCTTACGCGCGACGAATTGATGCAGGTCAAGGAGATTATAACACAAGGAACCGCTTTTAAAAAATATTCATCAGGCGCAAACGGGCATGGCCTTGAAGAGCGAAGCCTCTTATAGTGGATGTTTGAAACGTGACGAATCATCATAGCCTATCCGTGCGAGTGGGCGCTTTTCGAGAATAGAGCCACACAGAAAATGTCTTTCATACCCCTTCCGGATCCAGATCCAGATATTCTCAAACGGCGCGCTCAAATCGCTAAAAATCTCGCCAAAATTGCCCCTGATGCAGTGTTTATTGAGGATGAAGAAGGGCGCCAGGCATATGAAACAGATGCTCTGACTACTTATCGACGCATTCCCCTGCTGGTGATCCTGCCGTCTTCGACCCATGAGGTCAGTCTGCTTTTGACCCATTGCCATAAAGAACATATTCAAGTCATCGCCAGAGGGGCAGGCACCTCCCTTTGTGGCGGGGCTGTACCTACTACAGATGCGGTCATTATCGGCCTGTCGCGAATGCGCCGAATCCTTGATATCAATTATGATAACCGCACAGCCAAGGTCGAAGCCGGGGTCACCAATCTTGGTATATCTGACGCCATGAACGCCGAGCAGTTCTTTTATGCCCCGGACCCCTCTTCGCAGATTGCCTGCACCATTGGCGGCAATGTGGCCATGAATTCAGGCGGTGCCCATTGTCTCAAATACGGCGTCACCACCAATAACGTGCTGGGCGTCAAACTGGTTTTGATGGATGGCGAAGTGATTGATATTGGCAGTGAAGCGCTTGATAGCAATGGCTATGATCTACTCGGTCTGATCAATGGCTCAGAGGGACAGCTTGGCATCGCCACCGAAATTACCGTGCGTATCTTGCGCAAACCAGAAATGGCGCGCCCCATGCTGATCGGCTTTAACAACAACAAGGATGCGGGCAATTGCGTCTCCGCCATCATTGCCAGTGGCATGATCCCCGCCGCCCTTGAGTTTATGGACAAGCGCGCCATTCATATTTGTGAAAATTACGTCAAGGTCGGCTACCCTCTTGATGTGGAAGCCTTGCTCATCGTTGAGGTGGAAGGGTCTGAAAACGAGATCAATCTACAATTTGATCATGTGCGCGAAATTGTCGAAAAATTTGATCCCAAAACCATTCGCATTGCACAAAATGACGAAGAAACTGATAAAATCTGGAAGGGCCGTAAATCGGCATTTGGCGCGATGGGGCAGCTTTCAGACAATTATTGCATGGATGGTGTTATTCCCATTTCACGCCTCGCAGATGTGTTGGGGTGGGTGGCCCACATCGGTCGCCACCACGATTTTGAAATTGCCAATGTGTTTCATGCGGGCGACGGCAGTCTGCATCCCGTGATCCTTTATAATGCTAATGATGAAGAAGAGCTTTTACGCGCTGAAGCATGCGGCGCGGAGCTTTTACGCTTGTGTGTCAAGGCCGGGGGATGTCTGACCGGTGAACATGGGGTGGGCATTGAAAAACGAGATCTGATGCGCGAACAGTTCAGCGAACTTGATCTGATCCAACAAACCCGTATTAAAACAGTTTTTGACCCCAACTGGCTGCTCAACCCGGCCAAAGTATTTCCCCTCAACGCCCCTGGGCGAGGTGGCATAGAAGCCGACATTGCCGAAATCAGCAAGCCGGGCGGAGAGAGTGAGCGATGAGCGAACTTTTGCTACCGCGAGATCACAAGGATCTAAGCGACATTATCACCAGCGCCAGCGATGACAAGACCCGTTTGGAAGTGATTGGTGAAAATTCCAAACAATATATTGGTCGCCCGATGCGCGTCGACCGGACCTTGACGACGCGTCAGTTGAGCGGCATCAATTTTTACAGCCCCGAAGAACTGGTCATTTCCGTGCGTGCCGGCACCTCGCTGTCGATGGTCGAACATACATTGCGCCATGAAGAACAGCAATTGGCGTTTGAACCCATTGATTATGGCCATCTGTTTGGCTTCAAAACCGGTCAGGGCACCATTGGCAGTGTCGTCGCCTGCAATCTTTCCGGCCCACGGCGTATTCGCTCTGGGGCAGCGCGTGACTCGCTGCTGGGTATTCACGGCGTCAATGGTCGCGGTGAATATTTCCAGAACGGTGGCCGCGTGATGAAAAATGTCACCGGCTATGATCTCACCAAGGGACTAACTGGCAGCTGGGGTACACTATGTGTATTCAGCGAGGTGATCCTAAAAGTGATCCCGCGGTTCGAAACCAGTGTTACCCTTGTGTTGCAGGGTCTGGATGACCGGCTAGCCATCAATGCCTTGTGTGATGCCATGAAAAGTCCCTATGAGGTCACCGGCGCGGTGCATCTGCAAAAAGCCCCCGTAGCGCTTTTGACAGATCCCAAGATCGCCTCACTAGGCACCAGCCTCACCGCCATCCGGCTGGAAAATTTTGAAACCGCCGTGCGCTATCGTAGTACAAGATTGCGCACCCAGCTAAGCTGTTATGGCGATGTACTGGAGTTTAGCGAGCAACAGACCAACAGTTTTTGGCAAGACATGCAGCACCTGAAATTCCTGACCCAGTCAAGAGCCCCTGTCTGGCGCATCTCGACGCCCCCACAGAACGGCCCTATTCTGGTCAGCGAAATCGAACGTGTGGTGCCTGTCAGCGCAATCTATGACTGGTCAGGGGGGCTCATCTGGCTGGAAGTGCCAGCGACCTCTGATGTCAGCGCCTCCGACATCCGTCGGTCGCTTGCCCATTTGGGGGGACACGCAACACTCATTCGCGCCGACCGCGAAGTACGCACCAGAACCGAGGTTTTTCACCCCATACCGGGTGCTATCGGCAAGATCACTCGTGGCATCAAGAACAGTTTTGATCCTCACCATATTCTTAACCCGGAACGCATGTATGCTGGACTGTAAGGGCTCAATCAGCGCTATGGCAAGAACACGGATCGAGCCCACCGTTAGCAAACAAGGAAACGCCAGTTCATGAAAACGAGTTATTCACCCGAACAGCTCAAGGACCCGCTCGTCTCTCACTCGGAAACCATTATGCGCAAGTGTGTGCAATGCGGCTTGTGCACGGCAACCTGTTCCAGCTATGTGATCCTTGGTGATGAGCGCGCCTCACCGCGCGGGCGTATCAATCTCATCAACCGCATGATGAAGAACAATGAAAACCCGTCCAAAGCTTCAATCGGCTTCCTCGATAATTGCCTGACCTGCCTGTCCTGCATGACCACCTGCCCCTCAGGGGTCGACTATGTGCATCTCATTGACATGGCGCGAGCCCGCATCAATAAAAAGGCACGACGCAAACTGTCCACCAGAGTGACGCGTTCGCTGCTTGCAGGGCTGCTCCCATACCCGGCGCGCATGAAAATGGCCATGAAACTCGGTCGATTGGCACGCCCGCTGACCGAGGGTTTTCAAAAACTGGGCATGACATCAATCGCTGGTATGCTTGACGCCCTGCCACAAAAATCGGCCCGCAGCCCTCGCTATGAAAAACGCACGCCCGCCAATGACAAGCGGCAAAAGCTCGTCGCCATGCTGCCCGGCTGCTCCAATGATCTTTTGCGCCCCTCAATCAATGAAGCAACGGTCGCTTTGTTATCACGCATGGGGATCGAGGTTATTGTGCCCTCTGGCCTTGGCTGTTGCGGAACCATTGAACATCATCTGGGCGAAGAAGAAAAAGCCATCCGCTCAGCCAAACGCAATGTAGATGTGCTCTCCAAATTGCATGACGAACAACCCCTTGATGCCATTGTCATCACTGCATCAGGCTGTGGCAGCATGCTGAAAGACTATGCGCATCTGTTGCGCAATGATGAAGGATATGCCAAACGAGCCGCCGATATTGCCGAACTGACACATGATGTCAGCGAAGTGCTAACTGCTATTACCATGCTCGCGCCAACCCAATGGAGCGATATCAAGGTCGCCTATCATGGCTCTTGTTCTCTCGAACATGGTCAACAAATCACCAAGGAGCCTCGCTCCTTGCTCAGCAAAGCCGGGTATACGGTTCTGGAAGTGCCAGAAGGGCATATATGCTGTGGATCGGCCGGGACATATTCGATCATGCAGCCGGTCATTTCAAAAGCCCTATTGACCCGCAAGCTGGACAATATCGACAAGATCGAACCTGACATCATCGCCGCTGGCAATATTGGCTGTATCAATCATATGGCGACCAAATCCAACACCCCCATTGTCCACACGATTGAGCTCTTGAACTGGGCCTATGGGGGAGAGTGTCCAGCTGAACTCAAGCACCTTGAAGAGCGTATCCAGAAAATTTCCGGCGTCATGGTCGTCTCGCGCATGGATGAATATAAATAGCTCGTAGCGCGGTATAAAACCAATAGCCGCACTTGAAACTTAACGGTTCCCGGCAAAAGAAGGGAGCTTGATCTTTTTCGCTTTTTCCAACATTTGCAGCGGAGCAATGAACCAGCTACCGGTGCCAGGTGTTTGTCCTGGCACGAAGAACATGAATTCTCCCAACGGTTTTTTGCCCGCTCGCGTCACAAGGCGCTGTTTTGTTGCATTCTGCCCAATTGTATTTTGTTGAGCGCTGTTACGGCGTGCGATAAGTGTTCCTTGTTCCCGCTTGGCTTGCTGCATCTGTTGAGTCTTGGCGGCGGGGAACGCGAATACATAAACCCATTTATTATTCTTGCGCACCCAGATCTTCTGGTTTTTGGTGGTCTTTACCTCACTCGCATCCGGGCCTTCTGCCAGACCGGTTGCGGCGCTGGTTTTTGGCACCATATTAGCACCAGCCATTCGACCCGGCTGAGAATGCGGCACGAAGACCCAGCGATTATTGACCCGCGACCACTTCCCGTTGCTAACCGCTTTCGAACCAGCTTTTGCCCGCCCTGCACTCTTGCCCAACGGTTTTATCACCGTATGCTGGCGAGGTGCTTGCGTGAGCTTTTTGGTGGCCTTTTTGACTTCTATACCTTTTTGCGGCCTGGCAGCTTTTTTTGTCGTTTTGTTAATCTGAGCGTCGATAGGCTTGGCGATCTTTTTGGTTTTTGCTGACTTGTCCGCTTTATTTGCAATAGCGGGTTTTTGCACGCCCGCAAACCCAGATTTAAAAGCGCCAGATTTAAGACTTTCCACTGGTTTGGCTAGCTTGGCCGCCACTTTTTCCTTCGCCCTGGTGCCACCGACAATCGATCCATAACTGCGCTTTTTATCAAAGACATAAACCCAGTTGTAGCCCCCGCCAACCCATACGCCTGTTTCCCCGGCCGCATGGATTTCAGCGCTCAAACCATAAATACTTGGCAACATGCCGTTTTTCTTGGGGGCGAATGCCCAGCGTCCATCTGTGCGGTTCAGATCACCGTTAGCGTGCAATTCTTTGGCAGGAATTCCGGTCAATCCAAACCTTTGTGAAAGCTGCGAACCAATATTGGGCACCCAGATATATGTTCCTTTGTCATTGGGCACTAATTGTTGTTTGGGCGTTTTCGTATTCGCCGCGACAACCGTCGCTACGACTGTTTTTTTTATTGATGGCATCTTCGTTTGAACGCTTGCCGAATTGGAGGGTACACTCACCGCTGCTGATTTCTTTACAAACGGTTTTTGAGCCGTTTTTTGCTTCATCGCACCAAACGACTTTTTATCTTTAGCTGTATTGCCAGCAATTGCCATCGGGGAAACTCGTTTTGCAGGTGTCACAGGTGCTGGTTTGTTTTTTAGAATGGCTCGGGGTGTCACGAGAGATGTTGTTTTCCTGGTTAGAGATTGCTTGGCTATTTTATTCTGCATGCTGACAATTGCGGGTGATTGAGAGCTCGATTGCGCAAGCGCTTTTGATGAAGAACGAGATGCCTTTTGTGCTGACTTGACCTTGAGGGCGGGCTTGACCGCAAGAGCAGGTTTGGCAACTTTGAGAACGGGCTTGGCTGTTGGCGTAGTTTTGGTGACAACACTCCCAGCCTTTTTTGTCACCGCCATTCTTTTCTTGTGATCGGTAGCTGCTTTGCTTTCGAACGTGGTTTTGGGACTGGCTGGAACACGTGCCATCTTGTTATCGGGCTGAATCATCTGCGCCGGCTTGCTTACTGGTTTTTTGACAATTGCTGCGGGAGCGCTGATTGCAGGCTTGGCGTCATGTACTTTGGTGGCTTTCTTTTCATCTGCTTGCTGTGGTTTGATAACGGGCGCTAGGACTTTGTCACCCTTGGCTGGCTGGGCAGTGCTCTCCCCTGGTATTTGCGCTTTTGGCGACCAGAAATATTTACTTAGCCCCGATATGCCTTTGCGAATATTATCAATGAACTGACCTGGATTGCCGTGGTCCTGCTCGACGGCCAGCGCTGCGTTTCCTGGATTTAGGGACAGACCAGCCACAACAAGAAACAAGCTCAACGCTGAAAAAACAGAGCGATCAAACATTTTCATAACTCAAAAAACCTTTTAATGGGCGCGTGAGCAAACCCTGTTTCAAAACGAGTTTGCAAACATATCCCCAGAGAGGACACAGAAGCACTTGTTGGATAAGGGACATTTTACATGAGATGGTGTCCCAACCAAGGGTAAAAGTGTAAATTCATTAAAGCTGTTTAAGCTTGAGGGCGAGAGTTTTAGCGATAAAGCCCGCGATGGTACTGATATCATCGACTTCAAACAGAGGCAGATCATCTTCGGTGTGCGGGTCATCACTGGCAACCGCCACGATATCAGGGCGATCAATAGACAGCTTTTGTCTGGTTTCCTGGAAACTGCTGCGCGCCTCTATCTTAGGGAACGCCAGCTGTTTATAGCCCTCGACAAGCACCAGATCAAAGCCTTTGAACTGGCCAAGAATGGTCTCAAAATCAGGCTCATGCTCAGGCACGAGTTCGGCCACCAGAGCCCAGCGATATTTTGAAACAACCGCGATCTGGCGCGCTCCGGCTTCTCGCATCAGATAAGAATCGCGCCCTTCGTGATCGATTTCGAACGAATGGTGCGCATGCTTAATGGCCCCAACCCGCAAACCCAGCTCAGAAAAATAACTAATCAAGCGGGTCGTCAACAGGGTTTTTCCCGAATTTTTCCAACCGGTTATCCCGAATACGGGTACGTCATAGCGAGAAAATTCGCTCATAATGTCCGTGGTTCCTTTGATTGAGCAAAATGAAGGCTGCGACATGATAACCCGCCAAACTAAGTATTTATCCCTATATCTCGAAGCACCCAACTAGTTTGTAATGAACTCTTAAGGGAGAAGGTCGAACGAGCGCAATAGTTTTATTTGCCAAAAAGCTGTGCCGTTTTGTGGAAGGGATCACTAGCAATGGATATCATTACTGCAATCAACACAAAACACACATCAACGCGACGATATTTGAAGTCTGATCATCAGACTAATGATATCCGCCAGTTTGGTGTCGTTGGCCTGATGGCCACCACGCATAGCTGCGCTTACATGCGCGATATTGCCAGCAGCCGCAACCTCGCTGCGGGAGAGACCTTGTGCTGGGAAGATGACCCGATCCAATATACCTATTTATTGATTGATGGCACGATGAAAGCCTACAAGCTTTTACCCAATGGCCGCAGCCAAATCACCCGCTTTATGACATCAGGAGAAATCATCTCATCTCCCTTGATCGATAACTACTCCTACAGCACAGAAGCACTGGGCGATTGCACTATTTTGCAATTGCCACAAAAGCGCTTCGACAAGATCATGGCCAAAGACCCTGCCCTCATGAAATCGGTTTTTGAAAAATTGTCGATTGAACTACAGCAGGCCCAGAAGCAGATCCTCTTGTTGGGACGCATGCCTGCTATTGAACGTGTGTCAAATTTTCTTCTTGATATTGCAAAACGACAAAACCCTCAAAACCCCCTGTTAAAAGCAGATGTACTTATCACATTGCCAATGGCTCGCGTTGATATTGCCGATTATCTTGGTCTGACCATCGAGACTGTGAGCAGGGCTTTTTCAAAATTTCGCCGCGATGGCCTTATTGATTTACCCCGCCCTAATCTTGTTCACTTGCACGATCAAACAAGATTACGTGAACAGAGTCGTTCATTAGCTGACTAGCCTTTGCCTGTGCAACTGGCCAAAGCGTCGGGGAAGCGCCAAAAATAAAAATCACAAACCTATTGATCGTGCCATTTTTTTGCACAAGATGATCTATCTTGCCAAATTAAGGTCACCTTTTTAGGCTCCCTATTAAATCAACAGTTGGGGACACCCTTGATGTCCTTAAAAAAACAGGGATTCTCAACTGTAATTGCCCGACGGAAGCGCTCTAATCCAGCTGCCCGCCGGGTATCGGGAGGCTCATCGCTTCGTCGTTCTTTACCTAGCGCTACAAGAGTTCCTTGATTCTTGAGGCAAAGTAGGCGTAAATATCCTTATTTGGAGCTTTATATGTTGCGCGTGATTTTCTCTTTTTTGCTCATGACCAGTCTGACAACTGCACTTGTCGGTTGTGGCAGCATGGGACAAAACAGCTCCACTCTTTCCTATGCTCCCAATGACGGTATTTTATCTTACGGTAGCGAAGGTAAAGGCCGCAGATATACAGCCGAGGGTGAAAAGAAACAACGCTCTGCACGGTTAAGCGACAAGGTCCCGCGGGGCAAATTTAGCAAGGCTCCAAAAAACGCCTTTAAAAATCGCGACTATAGCAAGACCCGTCTCAATCCAGATACTGCCAGAAAGATGATCAACACCTATCGCGCCAGCAAGGGGCTAAAACCGCTGAAAATTAACACCAAGCTCGTGGAAGCTGCCAAAATGCACGCCAAGGACCTGGCCACCCATGATCGCATTTCCCATTATGGGTCTGATGGTTCTGATCCACTAGTACGGGTTCAGCGCACAGGCTATCCAGTACATCTAGCAGCTGAAAATGTCGGTACCGGGCAAGTATCGCTGGCCGAAGTTTTCAACGGCTGGCAGAAAAGTCCTGGACATAACGAAAATCTGTTATTGAAAAATGCCAAGGAAATGGGTATCGCCCTAATTATCGATCCAGATACTGAATATAAAACATTCTGGACCCTCGTGCTTGGCACCAAACGCTCCTAAAAAAAAATCAGCAAATGGTTGGTTGCTCATAGCCTTCATAATGCAGGCGTGTCACCACCCGCCCCCAGGCCTCGGCCCGCACTTCATCCCCAATGATCGCCTGTTCATGGGCAAAAAAATCGGCAATCATCGCTGCATATGAACCGTGCTGTTGCTTGATCAATTCCACCATCTTGATGATATCGGGCTCCGAAAAAAACAGCGATTGCGTCGGCAGCGGGGTTGCTCTGGCCATTTTACATTCTCCTCGATCTGAACTATCAAAGGAATAGCAAGAACCGCACCATACCTGATTTTTTGGCTGTTTCACGTAAAAGTACAGCTAATTTCTTGCTAAATTGACCTGTTTTAAGGCTATTATGGAGGAATGGGTCTGGAACGTAGCGCGTCAAGAGCGATTGGCGACCAGAGCATGAGAGGCCACTGACGCCAACACGATAGAGCCACCGATCAAGGTCATTTGACCTGGTACTTCATTGACGAACAAAAACACCCAGATAGGTGCCAGGATGAACTCCAGCAAGACAAGCAGGGTCAATTCTGCTCCTTGCAAATGGCGTGAGGCTCTGACCAGAAATAGATAGCTGCCCCCGGAGATCAGCGATCCCCAGATCAGACACAAGATCAAATCATGGGCAGATAAATGCAGATTGCCTTGGGTCATGTAATACGCCACACAAGCCGCGATCAATGCCGCAACGATCAATGAGGCGAGCATGTTAACCGAGCGTCCTTTACGCAAGATCACTACAAAACACGCAAAACCAAACGCCGTCATGATGGCCATCAGATTGCCAAACACGGATCCACGGGCAAAGCCATCACCGACCATCAGGGCAATGCCAGCACTGGCCACCAAAATAGCGATGATTGTGATGGATTTCACCCGCTCACCCAAAATGAACCAAGCCATGACAGCAGTAAAAAATGGAATGGCACTCATGGTGAAAACCGTGTTGGCGACCGTTGTATGGGTGAGCGCCAGTACAAATCCCATGATTGTCGAAGCAAAGAACACGCCGCCAAGAATGCCAAGCCAGCCGATGTGCCGCATCTGCTTGATCGCGCCACCTCTGTGCTCAACCAATAACAGCACAGTCATGGCAACTGCCAGTCCGAGCGAGCGCCAGAAAACGATCTGCCAATCGCCCGCTGCATGAAGATTGCGTACCAGCAAGCCGCTGACACTCATGATCGCCGAGCTTGCAACCATCATGGCTACGGCTTTTTGGTGTGTGGTCATTCGAAATGAAGCTCTCAGGGTTAAAAAATTTCAGATACGCTTTAACAATTATTTTTTACCAACATCTCTGGCCCACCTGACAGCGCGCCAAAGTCCCTTGGATCCAAACAATAACCAAAGAGCCGCAAACAATTCAGCAATCATAGCCATAACAATAGCGGTATATTCTTGTGTCCAGCTCCATGAAAGCCCCATGTTTTGCAGACCCAGTAAAATGCCAAGAATATAAAAACCATGAATAATTGCCTCAACAAAAAAATACAGGCCTAACAGAGAACTGGCCAGATACTCAATTTCTTCACTGGAAAGACTATCTGTTTTTGCCGGAGCAAGATCGTCTGGCAGGATTTTTCCAGCCAAAGTCAGGGGAAAAAAGATCATCAGTAAGGAAGCAGCTGTCATGAGCAAAAAAGCCAGGACCATCAGCAATTCACTTTGCGAGCCACCAACCGTCGAGCCGATATACAAAGCCCCGTTTCTCAAGGCATAAAGACCCATAAAGATCCCGGCAACCCGAACCGCCAACGCTGTGAGTATGTGGCTAGTCATAAATATTCCTCATGTAAAATTATTTGCATACAGACCATCTATACTACACCCTGTGACTCCCTCTCCCAGACGGGGAGAGGTAACAAGAGTTAGCGACAGCATCACCCATCAACAAAGAATACCCGACCGAAGCGAGGCAAAGGTGGCCACCCACCGCACCCTCGCGGAGGCTCGGCATTAGCCCGAACAGCTGTGAGTGCTAACTAAGCCGCCTTCTTCTTCAGCAGACCGCGATTGATGATGGTTTCAGCGATTTGCACGGTGTTGAGCGCCGCGCCCTTACGCAGATTGTCAGACACCACCCACATGTTAAGCCCGTTCTCAAGCGTAATATCTTCGCGAATGCGCGACACAAAGGTGGCGAAATCACCAGCACATTCGGCAGGGGTCACATAGCCACCATCTTCATGCTTGTCGATAACAAGAACACCTGGAGCTTCACGCAAAATTTCGCGCGCATCTTGTGGTGACAGTGCTTCTTCAAACTCGATATTAACCGCTTCACCATGTCCCACAAACACCGGCACCCGCACGGCCGTTGCCGTCAGATTAATTTTGGTATCGAGAATTTTCTTGGTCTCGACCATCAGCTTCCATTCTTCCTTGGTATAGCCATCTTCCATGAACACATCGATATGGGGGATGACGTTAAAGGCAATCTGCTTGGTGAATTTAGCAGGGTCGACTTCTTGCCCCGGTACAAACATGCCCTTGGTCTGGTTCCACAATTCATCCATGGCTTCCTTGCCAGCCCCGGATACGGACTGATAGGTGGAGATCACCACACGCTTGATTTTTGCTTCATCATGCAATGGCTTCAATGCCACTACGAGTTGAATGGTCGAGCAGTTGGGGTTGGCGACAATATTTTTCCTGGTGTAACCCTCAACGGCCTCAGGATTAACCTCGGGCACCACCAGCGGCACGTCGATATCATAGCGCCAGGCGGAGGAATTATCGATAACGATACAACCCGTCGCGCCAATCTTAAGAGCCCATTCTTTCGAGATGGTGCCACCAGCTGACATCAAGGCAAAATCGCACTGCGAAAAATCAAACTGCTCAAGATCCTGACATTTTAATGTCTTGTCGCCAAATGATAATTCACGACCAACGCTTCGACGCGAGGCAATAGCAAATACTTCGTCAACTGGAAATTGACGCTCATCCAAAATGGTCAGCATTTCCTGGCCCACATTTCCTGTGGCTCCGACAATGGCGATTTTGTAACCCATGATATGTAAAATACCCTCTATGTTTTCCCTGTTTGATCTCAATACCCACCGGGGAAGAGATCACGGGGCAAGAGGAAAGGCTAAGCAGCCATTGTAATGGTGCGTTTGGTAATCTTTGGTGTGGTTGTCGTTTGTATGACCATCAAAGTTTTCCTGCTAAGCCTGTTGTATGCCTGTTATTTCTTGCAATAGACTACTGGCTTGTTTGGAACACCAATTCTCGCCCGTTGTCAAGATGATATATGATCGAGTTTATATCATTCAATCCTTTCACAATGATAAAAAGAAGAGCCAATGCCTGATAAGTTGCCAGCCCCTCTCTCGCTGTTTCCCCCCATCGATCCCTATCAAACCGGTTCTTTAAAGGTCCTTGGCGGGCATGAATTATATTTTGAATGCTCCGGCAACCCAGATGGCCAGCCCATCTTGTTTTTGCACGGAGGGCCAGGAACCGGTAGCTCTCCAGATACGCGGCGTTTATTTAACCATCAACGTTGCAACATCATCCAGTTTGATCAACGTGGTTGTGGCAAGAGCACACCGCATGGCTCGCTCATCGAGAATACCACCGACCATCTCGTCGATGACATAATCAAGCTGCTTAATCTGCTCAGTATTGATCAGGTGCATCTGGCCGGTGGCTCATGGGGCTCCACCCTGGCTCTGGCTTTTGCGATGACGCATCCAAACAGGGTCCGCTCAATTTTGATCTATGGCATTTTCTTGTGTCGGGCCTCAGAGTTTAAAGCACTTTATTTTGAGGGCGGCGTGGTCTCACAGATTTATCCAGAGGTTTTCTCATCTTTTATCGAACTGCTGCCCAATGCCGACCGAGCTGACCCCATCAAGGGTTACGCCAAATTGTTTGGCAGCAACAATATCGAGTTGCGCAACAATGCCCTGCATATGTGGACCTTGCTGGAGCAACAAGCCTCAAGGCTGATTGTTGACCAAAAGCGCCTGCAAACCGAGATGGCTAATCCCGATTATGTGCTGTCCCACTCGCTGATTGAAAACCATTATTTTCAGCAAAACGGTTTTCTCGATGGAGATCAATTGTTGACGGTTGCCGGGGAAAGACTGGCAGATATTCCCACACATATTATCAATGGCCGCTATGATCTCATCTGTCCTATGATTACCGCCCATGAACTGAATAAGGCCATTCCGCACTCAAAATTGACCATCGTTCCGGACGCTGGTCATTCGTTCCGCGATCCTGGCATGTGCGACGTCATCATCCGCGCCAGTTCTAAGCTGCATGGGTAAGAATCAAACGGGCGCAATAACATGCGCGTCTATCAGGGGATAAAATAAAATGCCCAGAGCGCAGGTCCAGAGCCAAACCAATATAGCTTTGCGTGCCAACAGTTTGTGGGGGAGAAACTGATGTTTGACCACACGCACCAAGGTCACGACCAGCATAGCAATCGTCACGATGAGACTAACGCTAAAAATCCCGAAAATGTACTCTGGTACGGCGCTGAGAACCACTATCCCGCGCATCCACAAATAGAACGCAAGCAAGAACAGCGTTACTCCCCACATCCCAAGAGATAGCACCATGAAATTGCGATGTGCGAGCCAGTTACCGCGCAAGATAGCTTTGCGCGCCAACCAGATTGAACCAATATTGAGTACGCTCAGGACGCTAAGCAGATAGGGAAGGATCGCTATCAGCGTTTTCATATAGTCCCCCTGCTCTGTTTACTGTTTTGCGCCAGGCAATTGGCTGACCACCTGATCGCATTTTTTGGTCATGAAACCATTGACCATCTTGACCATCTTTCCGCCAATCAGATTGACCTGATTGTCCAGCTTGACACCCGGCCAGATGAGGCTTTTGAATATGATCGGCGCTTCCACAGCACCCCAGTTCATGCGCCCTTCAACGGCCTTGCTGTCCTTGAACTTGACGTGCGGAGCGATGCTGACGGAAATTTTATGCCACTGATTGTCTTTCTTGCGGTCGACCTTGCAATTGATGGTATGAGGCGTGATTTTCAATTCGAACTCGCCCTCATTAACGACACTGGCCAGATCCGCCTGTGCGAGTTTGAGATCAAATTCGCAATAGATCTTGCCCCAGCGCCAACCAATTTTGCCGCCAGTGACCACATCTTTGACGGCCTCCTCGCGCATGCTCTTTTTAATATGGCACGAGATCTGATCACCCGAGACCTTTTTTGAGCGAAAGACGCTGCAAATCTGGATCTTGCAGGCCTTGCGGCTTTCTTTTTCGGCCAGTTCTTCTGCTGTTAAAATGATTTTTTGTTTATCGGCTGCCATAGAGGTGCCAGGGACAAAAAAAACTGCAACCGAACCAAAAACCAGTGACAAAATACTTATGTGTGATGTGATATTCAAGACAGCTCTCCTCATTGAGGTTTTATATCTGACTGTTCTTTAGATCCCTTATCAAGGCTCAATTGTGACGATCAAGCGCGAGCTTCAAGTTCGCAGAGGATCGCGTCTCCCATGCCACTGGTTGAAACACCGGTCATGCCATCTTGCATGATGTCAGCAGTGCGTAAGCCATTGGCCAGAACCTGCGTGATCGCGGATTGTAGCTGATCAGCCTCACGCCCCATATTGAACGAATAGCGCAGGCACATGCCAAAGCTGTCGATCATGGCAATGGGATTGGCTTCGCCTTTGCCTGCAATATCGGGAGCCGAACCGTGCACCGGCTCATACATGGCTTTCATTTTGCCATCCGTTCCCATCGCGCCAAGCGAGGCCGAGGCTAACATACCGAGCGAGCCCGTCAACATGGCGGCAACATCTGACAGGATATCGCCAAATAGATTATCGGTCACGATGACATCAAACTGCTTGGGATTGCGTACCAGCTGCATGGCACAATTATCAGCCAGTATATGGTACAGCTCAACGCCGCCAAAATCCTCCCCGTGAACGCGGGCAACCACCTCTTTCCACAACACGCCAGTAGCCATGACATTGTGTTTTTCAGCCGAATGAACCTTGTTCGAACGCTTTTTGGCCAGATCAAAGGCAACACGCGAGATACGGTCGATTTCATAGGTCTCATACACTTGCGTATCAACGGCGCGCTTATGATTGCCTTCACCAGTGATCTGCTTGGGTTCACCAAAATAAACGCCCCCCGTCAACTCGCGTACGATCATAATATCGAGCCCCTCGACCAGTTCTGGTTTGAGCGCCGAGGCCGTCGCCAAGGCTGGATAGCATACAGCGGGGCGCAGATTGGCAAACAGCTCCATATCTTTTCGAAGGCGCAACAAGCCAGCTTCTGGGCGCTCATCATAAGGCACGCCAGCCCATTGCTCGCCGCCCACCGCGCCAAACAGAACGGCATCAGCCGCCATGGCTTTCGCCATCATCTCGTCGGTCGCAGGGTTTTTATGAGCCTCGTAAGACGCGCCGCCAACGAGATCATCCTGGATATTGAACTGATGTTCGCCATTATCATTGAACCAGCCGATAATACGCTTGGTTTGCGCCATTATTTCTGGGCCAATGCCATCTCCAGCCAGCAGCAATAGATCATAAGTCGCCATATCGATAAGCCTTTTTTACTCGTGTTTTTTGATTATTCCTGAAGACGTAAAGCGAGTGGAGCCAAATGGCAAGTCTGCTCTATTTTTTGAAGTCATAAGCCCGCTCTACTCTGGCAATACGCACCGAAAATTCCGCATACCAGTTGTGCTTACCACGCTGTTGAGCCTCGGCGTGTTCGCCCCGTTCTCGCCAATTCTGGATTGAGCCCTCATCTCGCCAATAAGAGACAGTGATGCCGAAACCATCCCCATCACGTGCACTATCCGCCCCAAGAAAACCGGGCTGCTGCATAGCTAGCTCGTTCATGCGCGCGGCCATTTCTTGATAGCCTAATTCATCATCAAGAGTACGCTGATTGGCAAATATCGTAACATAATAGGGAGGTTCGGGTGTCTTGGCAATTTCACTCATAAAAATCTATGACAGTTTGAGTACAAACGCCCTGACAAAGCTCACTACGCCAATGAACAGCAATACGACACCGGCACCAGGCAATGATTTTTGTCCCTGCAAGGGGCACTTCATGCCAGCATAGATCACCAGCAAAAACATCAAGACCGCCCAGGATAAACATTTCAAGCGACGGGCCTTGTGCGACCTCTGGTGTCAGTTCCATTGCGTTCGTTGCTGCTAATTCCATTTCTTGTCCATTTGCTTTTTTATGTGTGTGACCTGAACCCCAAAATCTTTTGTGCCTAGAGCCACGGCTTGCCTTGCGCTGATTTCTCCTCGAATTTCTCGATAGCTGCTGACTTTTGCAAGGTCAGGCCAATATCGTCCAGCCCCTCTATCAGGCAATGTTTGCGAAACGGGTCAATCTCGAAATTTATTTTGCCACCATCAGGGCCAGAAATTTCTTGATTGGGCAGGTCAATGGTGATGGTGGCATTGGCGCCGCGCTGTGCATCGTCCTTCAAAAGCGCCACTTGGGAAGCTGGAAGCTTGATCGGCAAAATGCCGTTCTTGAAACAGTTATTGTAAAAAATATCGGCAAAACTTTCGGCGATGATGCAGCGAATACCAAAATCCAATATTGCCCAGGGGGCATGTTCGCGCGACGACCCACAGCCAAAATTATCACCCGCGACCAATATTTGCGCGGCGCGATAAGCGGGCTGGTTCAGCACGAATTCGTGGCGTTCGGCACCATTATCATCATAACGCATTTCGGAGAACAGGTGCTTACCAAGGCCGGTACGCTCGATGGTTTTCAAAAACTGTTTGGGGATGATCATGTCGGTATCCACATTGATCAATGACAATGGAGCCGCAACGCCGGTGAGTCTGGTGAATTTTTCCATTATTTACAATCCCTGTTGTTTTCGGCCCTTTGCGCCCGGATATCAAGCGCAAGCCAGAGATGGCACACTCACACAATCAATGCAAACAAGACAGGCAAAAGGACGCAGATGACAGGTGCTGCCTTATGCTCTAGAATGATTGATGCAAATGTTTTGCAACTGCATCTCTATATACGCGATCCAAAAACAAGGGAATATCTCAATGAGCAGCCAGGGTAAAAAAATCGACTGCGAAGCCTGCGGTATTGAGGATGAAGTCAAAGTTGACGGCATCATGGATCTGGCCAAGGCCCTGCCGCGCCGTTGGAGACGCCGGGTAATCAATTTTCGTGCCTATATTCTTTGTGATGTGTGCGGTCATCCTCGTCAGTTCACCAAGGGTTGCTCACCCTATATTCTTGATGCTCTGGATCTGCCACCTAATGCCACCTGCGAAATCGAAGAAATTGAAGATTTCCGTGGTCATCCAGATAATGTCACCTGGCGGCGCGAGAGACAAAGAGCAAAAAAATAATAGCCGATGGCTGTTATTTCGTCTCCTTGGCGCCAGGGCAGACTTTCTCGCGCAAATATGTCTGTTGGTATCACCACCAAGACCAGCATAGCTAATTCTAGCAGACCCCAAAAAGCAGCAATATCTATTCAACCCATTGAAAAATATATTGCAACCGCGTTACAATCTGGCGAAGAATTATTGTTAGCAGACCCGTAAAACATCGTTTGAATGCAAAGAGTGACATTTCATGCCGATCACACGCAACCAGCTTTTCGACTTTCTTGACAAACTCCAGATCTCCCACAAAACCGTTAAACATGATGCCGCCCATACGGTTGAACAAGCACAAGCCAATCGCGGCATGGTGCCTGGCGGACATGCCAAAAACCTGTTTTTAAAATGCAAAAAAGGCTCGCTATGGCTGGTGGTAGTTCAAGAGGACACGCCCATTCATCTCAACCGTTTACACAAGCTGCTTGGCTGTGGCCGTCTTAGTTTCGGGTCGCCAGAGCTTATGAAAGAGGTGCTTGGCATCAGTCCCGGCTCCGTGACACCCTTTGCGCTGATCAATGACAAGACACAACGTATTTCGCTGGTCCTCGACGAACAGATGATGAAAGAGGAAATGCTGAATTTTCATCCCCTCGACAATAGGGCCACCACGACGATTAGCCGCGACGGACTGCTTCAATTCATAAAAGAGTGTGGCTTTACCCCGAAAATCCTCAAACTTCCGCTAAATTCGCCCTAGCGTCTTGAAAAACTCTTGATCTGAACAACGTTCTAAGTCAGATCAGAGGGGTATACCCCGCGCACCAGCGAATAGGGGTGACGCGTCCAAAATTAACAGAGCATCCCATTTTAAGAAGAGTGCACTTCTTGCGTAAACACAGCTGGCATAAAAACTTACAACGCGGCGCCAAATACCGCCTTGTTGTTCCGTTGAAAAGATCACCCCACCCTCCCGAATTTACAGCGAGGGGCGTTGCTGTTGGTATGCTGCTGGCCATGACCCCAACCATCGGAATACAGATGTTCATGATCGTCGGCACCTGGCTGTTCCTGACCAAAATCGTCAAATGGGACTTTTCACTGATTGCCGGCCTTGGATGGACCTGGACTTCCAATGTTTTCACCATGATCCCTCTCTATTATCTGTTCTACATCACAGGACAGATCATGCTGGGGAATTTCAACGATATTAGCGGCTTTGACCAATTCTCGGAACTGGTTGGCAATATCAGCAATAATACCAATCTGTCTTTTTGGGAAAAGACCAGCATGTGGATGGTCAACCTGTTCAATGGCTGGGGTATACCGATGTTTCTGGGGTCTGTTCCCTGGGCCATTTTCTCCAGTTGGCTGGGCTACAAAATCGCCTATAATTATGTCGTCAGACACAGAGCAAAACGGGCGGCCCGTATGATTGAACACAACCAGCACAAAGCTCGTTCAAAAACCAGCGTCTAGTATTACGATCAAGATGTCTGCGGCACGATGAGCTGGATCGGTGCATCAGATGTGCTAATATCGAGCGGTGTAGCGGCCAGCCACTCACCATCGATTTGGGTTGGCACCGGCTCATTTGACTTGATGCGCACCTTTTGGCACGGTCGGATCATGATGCCCCGATTTTTCATCATCTGCCCAACGGCCTTACCCCCTTCCATGACCTGCGCATGTACATGAGCGTTGCGCCCTAGCGCCAGACAGATCAGCGCCTTGATCAATCCAAAACGGCCAGGGTTCATAAACATCACCACATGAAGATCGTTTTTGGTCAGTTCTGCTTCAGGGGCCAGAATGAAGCTACCCCCATAAAGGCGCACCTTGGTGACCACGACAAACGAGGCTTCATAGCTTTTGGCGACATGTCCTTGATCATCCGGGAATTCAATCACCAATCGCTGTGGCTTTGCAGCCAGGGCTTTTAATGTCGGCCCGATATAGGCGGCTTTGCGAATGCGTTGTTTGAGGTTGTGATCAAGGTTTTTGACGATCTGCGCGTCAAATCCCGCCCCAGCCATCAATAAAAACGGTTCACCATTGGCCAGCCCCGGCGTGATGGTTTTAACGAGGCCATTGATCAAGGTTTGCGCGATTTTTTTAGGCTTGTGCCCCAGCTCGATTTCCTGTGCCAGCACATTGCCGGTACCAGCCGGTATGATACCAAGCGGCATATTGCTCCCCATCAGTCCCATCGCGACACCGCGAATAGTACTGTCGCCGCCAGCTGCGATGACCGCATCAACTTCGTGAGATGCAACTGCTGCGCGGGCCAGATCTATGTCTTCTTGCACACTTGAAGCAGCTTTCAGCATAAACAGCGCTCCTTGCCGCTCAAGCTGTTTTGAAACCCGGGCAAGAACCGGCGCCTTCAGGCGTCCGGCCATTTTATTATGGATGATGAGAAATTTTTTGCGCATGAAATGAGGACCTGGCGGCTAATAAAAAAAGGAGCGGCTGATCACAGCCGCTCCTTTATTGTTTAGTTCACAAAGCTTCACCCTGACAAGAGAGATGACAAGCTCGGCTCAAAACGCACGCCTAAATGGCTTGCGCTGCCGCTTCCGTGACGCCTTTTTGAATCTTTTCAAAGGCCCGAACCTCGATCTGGCGAATACGCTCGCGCGAGACGTCAAATTCTTGGCTCAGCTGTTCGAGCGTCATCGGGTCTTCCGACAAGCGGCGCATCGTAAAGATCCGCTGCTCGCGCTCATTCAGCTCCGACATCGCATCCTTGAGCATTTCACGGCGCTGGTCAAGTTCCTGATTGTCACCAAGAACGGTTTCCTGATCAACCTCCTCGTCGACCAGCCAGTCCAGCCATTCACCGCCACCTTCGGCGTCATTACGCACGGGGGCGTTCAACGAACTATCGCCAGACAGACGTCGATTCATGGAGATCACTTCTTCTTCCTTGACCCCAAGGCGGCGAGAAACCTCTTCGACATGTTCGTGGGTCAAATCGCCATCCTCAAGGGCATCGATTTGCCCCTTGACCTTGCGCAGGTTGAAAAAAAGCTTCTTTTGCGCTGCCGTCGTGCCCATACGCACCAATGACCATGAACGCAGGATATATTCCTGAATAGCCGCACGGATCCACCACATCGCATAGGTCGCAAGGCGAAAGCCTTTATCGGGTTCAAAGCGCTTGACAGCCTGCATCAGGCCAACATTACCCTCCGAGACCACTTCATTGATAGGTAGGCCATAGCCACGATAACCCATGGCTATTTTGGCCACCAGACGCAAATGACTGGTCACCAAACGGTGTGCGGCTTCCTTATCGTCTTTTTCGCGCCAGTTCTTGGCCAGCGTAAACTCTTCATCCGGTTTCAACATTGGAAACTTGCGGATATCCGACAGGTATCGTGACAGGCCCCCTGGACCTCTAAGACTTGGTAAATTTGCCATTATGGTTATTTCCCTCGTTAGTTTAGCGCGCTATGCCTCATCTGAGCCAATTAACTCACAATGAGAGCAGCACCCCGCAGCCCCTTATCGATTAAAACAAGGCGCGTTCTCCTGCATTTTCTAATATATAGTTTTTATTTTTGGGTTTTTAAAGAGCCTCCTCATCAACTAAGTGTGAACGAGCTATAACGGGGCGTATGCGAGGATGGTTGTCTCACCATTTTCATATCTCACGACTATAACTTGATTCGCTCGGACTTCCGATAGGGCGGTCTGCTCGACCATCGCCCAGTCGGGCTCTGATATTCGATCTGTTTGAGGTTGCTCTAGTGTAGCGCATTCAGGAGGAATGTGATAGAAAACGCCATGAACAAACCCGAACCATCGACAGCAAATAATATAGCCACCGATAATGGCCAAAACTTGCCGGAGAACACCCTTGTACGGCCGACCCTGATTGCCCTTGATCGCACTGAGCTGGGCGCGGCCCTCGTACAAATCGACGTCAAGGACAAGCAGGTACGGATGCGTGTTAACCAGCTATGGAACGGCCTTTATGCGCGCGGCCTCACTGATTTGAGCGAGCTGCACACAATTTCCAAGGATCTGCGCCAAAAACTGATCAAAAAGCACACAATTGAGCGCCCGCATATTGTCACCGAGCAGATTTCCAATGATGGTACCCGCAAATGGTTGTTACGCTTCAAATCGGATATTCCCGGCAAACCCGGCCCCGAAGCCGAAATGGTCTATATCCCCGAAGAAACCAGAGGCACCTTGTGCATCTCAAGTCAGGTTGGCTGCACGCTAAACTGCCGCTTTTGCCATACTGGTACCATGCCGCTAGTACGCAATCTGACCGCCGATGAGATAGTTGGACAAGTGATGCTAGCACGAGACCGGCTCGGCGACTGGCCGCTCATTGAAGCCGACGATAAAAGCGGCCTGCCGGATTCGCGGCGCATGATCACGCGTCTTGTGTTCATGGGCATGGGCGAACCCTTGTATAATTTTAACCATGTCAAAAAAGCTTCAGGTATTTTGTCTGATGACGCTGGTATCAATCTGTCACGCCGCCGCATCACCCTGTCAACCGCTGGTGTGGTCCCTCAAATGCATCAAGCTGGAGCCGAAATCGCCTGTATGCTGGCCGTCTCCTTGCACGCCACAAATGACAAGCTGCGTGACAAGCTTGTGCCCATCAACCGCAAATACCCCTTAAAGGAATTGATGCAGGCATGCCGCGACTATCCCGGCCTTTCCAATGCCCGACGTATCACCTTTGAATATGTCATGCTGGATGGTATCAATGACAGCATTCAGGATGCCAAGGCTCTCGTTCAGCTGTTGAAAGGCATCCCCGCCAAGATCAATCTGATCCCGTTCAACCCGTGGCCAAACAGCCCCTGTCAATGTTCCGATTGGGCGCAAATTGAGCGCTTCGCCGACATTATAAATGATGCCGGGTACGCCAGCCCCATCCGCCGCCCGCGCGGTCGAGACATCATGGCGGCCTGCGGCCAGCTAAAATCAGAATCCGAGCGCATCAGCAATCGCGAACGCAAAAAACTGCTAGAGGATTAAAGAGTAATCATCTGCGTGGCGGGCGCTTAAGGGACTGGTCCATTAACAATCCCGGTTGGGGGATAAATGAAAAACGAAACCGTAGCCCCTTCTTCAACAAACTATGTTGCAAGGGACTGCTGAAAAACTATCCGGCTTTCACCTCGCTGATAAAGCGATCAACTTCGCCTTTCAGCAATTCTGCCTGCTGGGAAAGTTCACCTGCAGCCGACATCACCTGACCTGACGCGGCACCCGCTTCTTGCGAAGCTTGAGAGACTGATGTGATATTATCATTGACCTGCTGGGTACCAATGGCGGCCTGATTGACGCTGGCGGCAATTTCCTGCGTCGCGGCGCCCTGCTCTTCCATCGCAGCAGCAATCGCCGTAGAGATTTCATTAACCTTGGCAATCGCGCTCGCCACTTGATCCATGGAGCCAGACGCCAATTTGGTGGCGTTTTGAATATCACTGATCTGATCGGAAATTTCACTTGTTGCCTTGGCGGTCTGCGAGGCCAATTGCTTGACTTCACTTGCAACCACCGCAAAGCCTTTACCAGCTTCTCCGGCCCGCGCTGATTCAATCGTTGCGTTGAGGGCCAGCAAATTGGTCTGCTCGGCAATGCCGGAAATCAATTCAACCACTTCACCGATTTTATTGGCGGTGTCTGCCAACGCGTTCATTTGTTCACTGGTGTTGCCAACTTGGGTGACAGCCTGGCGCGAAGCATTTGAAGCTTGCGATACCTGCTGGCTGATTTCACTAATGGTGCTGTTCATTTCTTCGGTAGCACTTGCCACTGATTGCACGTTGCCTGAAGTCTGCTGGGAGGCAACTGATGCCTCTGATGCCTGATCACTGGCCTGTTTCGATATTCCGGCCATAGACTGGGCGGTTGATTGAAGCTCGACAGAAGCGGTAGACACGGTTTCAACAATGCCGCCAACACTCGCGTCAAAATCATCCGCCATTTTCTGCATCATTGAACGTTTTTCCTGTTCGGTGCGAAGTGCCTGCTCTTCTTGTTGGGCCACAAGCTGATCATTTTTAATTGCGTTGTTTTTGAACACCTCGACAGCAAAAGCCATTTCACCAATTTCGTCTTTTCGCTCCATCCCCGGAATATCGACACTATTGTCACCTTTTGCCAACTGATCCATAACGGCAGTCATTCGAGTGACTGGGTTTGAAAAACTGCGTCCAGCAAAAAAACCGATAAGTATGATAAGTAAAATACCAACTCCAGAGCCTACAAGCAAGTAGTTGCGCATGGAAATGATCGACGAAAGTGCTTCAACATAATCCTGCTCGGCAACAACGGCCCATGTTGTATTTAGGAACCTGATTGGTTTATAAGCTGCCATTACCGGCGTCCCCCGGTAATCATCACCAATTAACAGACCGCTACCTCCATCAAGGGCCTTGCGCACCTGCTGCGTGTCTATCCTGGTATTAAGGATCGTTGACTCCTTGGAGAAACGAGAATCGCTTCGCATCAGAAAATCTTTGCCAACCACATAGCTCTCTCCTGAACTGCCAAGGCCAGCCTTTTGCTGCATCAGCCCGTTAAGCTTGCCAATCGGCATCTGGAACACAAGCACACCCTGTAATTTACCCTTGTTATCAAGCAAGGAGGTAGAGATGAAACTAGCTGGAGCGCCATAGCTCGGTGCATAGGCTTTAAAATCGAAAAAGGCTTTACTGCCTGCTTTTGGATTGTCACGCGACGCCCGAAAGGCTTTGCCAAGATCAGAGCTTGCCCATTCCCCTGAAATAAGATTAGTCGCGTAGTCAAGTTCCTTAAAAACAGTGTAAACTAGATTTCCCTTTGTATCGAACAGGAAAATATCATAATAGCCTCGTTCTTGCAAAAAGGCGCGTAAATAGGGATGATATTGCGCGTGCGCGGTGCTGTAAGCAGAACCGTCACTTGCGGCATCAAGTTTTTCCTTCTCACCTGTTGGATGCGGATTGTTCTTGATGTAAAGGCGCTGAAGTTTTTCTTTCTGATTGCCTTGAAGGTCCTGCCAACCATTGGTAAATGCCACCAATGCCTGCTTTACAACGGGGTTGCTAGCCTGAACAATCAAGTCACCCTCGATGCTCTTCAACCAATCAGATAGCGCAACCTCTCTGTCCTCTAATACAGCTGTTAGCTTGGCCTCAACTGCATGTTCGATAGCCTCAGTGCTGGCAAAATACGAAAAAGTACCCGTCGCGCCTATGGCGACAACTCCGACTGCAACGATCATTGCTGGAATTTTAAAAGACATTGACCATGTGAATGGATTGAAGTTCATCGGGAGCTTCCTTATTTACCTTGATTTAGCTTTAACTTTTACTACTAAGCCTCATATGTTGCTTTATGGTTAACAAAACAATCACGGGTCTATTGGTGCTACAAACACGTAATAGTGCTGTGAGCCAACTCTCTTGTGTTTACTTGCGCTACGTCCCCATCATCGGCACTTCTCTCTCCCCGTACCAACAGGGATTCACATCTGACCGCGAATCATCTAGAGATATGAGTAAGGGACCTTGAAATGAGCGATACATCAGCGGCGGGGCCGCCAGAAATTGCCCCGGAAAATGCCAACACCCCTGGCCAAGCCGGTGGGAGTGCTGACCTTTTCGCGGGTCTCGGCCGGATCATTGAGACCTTGCGCAAGGGAGACCTTGGGCTGGCGATTGGTGTTATCGTCATCCTTATCGTGCTCATCCTGCCGATGCCGGCTTTTCTCCTTGATATGCTATTGGCCGTATCTGTGACCTTTTCTGTGCTCGTTTTGATGACAGCCCTGTTCATTCAAAAACCTCTCGAATTTTCGTCATTTCCCACCATATTGCTGATTGCCACCATGCTGCGACTGGCGCTCAATCTTGCCTCAACGAGGCTTATTTTGGCTCATGGCCATGAAGGTCCATCTGCTGCTGGCAATGTCATTGAGGCCTTTGGGCACTTTGTCATGCAGGGCAATTTCGTCATCGGCATTATCGTCTTTTCCATATTGGTGATCGTCAATTTCATCGTGATCACCAAGGGGTCTGGCCGTATCGCCGAGGTCGCGGCTCGCTTTACGCTTGACGCTATGCCCGGCAAACAGATGGCCATTGATGCCGATCTTGGCGCTGGCCTCATTGATGAAGAAATCGCCCGTGAGCGGCGCGCCGAACTTGAAGGCGAGTCTGGTTTTTTTGGGGCCATGGATGGCGCCAGTAAATTTGTGCGCGGCGATGCCATTGCCGGTTTACTGATCACCTTTATCAATGTCATTGGCGGTATCGTCATCGGTACTGCGCAAATGGACCTCACCATGGGCGAAGCGGCACAAGCCTACACCTTGCTGACAATTGGTGACGGGCTGGTCTCACAAATTCCAGCACTTATCGTCTCGCTTGCCGCCGGCCTGCTAGTCTCCAAAGCGGGCGTCAAGGGATCAGCTGAAAAAGCCATTGGAACACAGCTCACCGGTTATCCCAAAGCACTTGGCATGTCCTCATTCCTGATGATCACCATGGCTGTACTGCCCGGCATTCCCCTTGTGCCGTTCATGACCCTTGGCCTGATCACCGGCGGCCTTGCCTTTATCGCCAGTAAAAATCTTGAAAAACAAAAGATCGAAGAACAGGCCGTTGCTGTTGCCGAAAAAATCGAAGAAGCGGAACCAGCGGAAGAAACCATTGTCGAGACCCTGCGCATGGATGATCTGCGTCTGGAAATCGGCTATGGATTATTGCCACTGATCAATGATCCACACGGGGACAGCGATCGTCTCACGGAACAGATCAAGGCCCTGCGCCGCCAGATGGCTACCGAAATGGGATTTGTCATGCCCTCTGTGCGCATACTCGATAATATGCAGATGCAGGCCAATGATTATGTCATCAAGATCAAGGAGATCAGCGCAGGCGGAGGCCAGATTATGCCTGATCAATATATGGTCATGGACCCGTCCGGGGCGCAGATAGATCTGCCCGGCATCCACGGCGTTGAGCCAACCTTTGGCCTGCCTGCTACCTGGATTGACGCCACCTTGCGAGAACAGGCACAGTTCAAGGGCTATACGGTCGTCGATCCCGTCACGGTACTTTCGACCCATATGACAGAAATCATGCGCAATAATGTCTCTGACCTTTTATCCTATGCGGAAGTTCGTAAATTGCTTGACGAATTGCCCGAACATGAAAGCCGCCTGCTGGAAGAGATCGTCCCGGCCCAGGTCAGCTTCACCACTATTCAGCGCGTGCTGCAAACGCTGCTCACCGAGCGCGTCTCGATCCGCGATCTGGGAACCATTCTGGAGGGGATCGCCGAGGCCACTGGTTACACCACCAATGTGCAATTGATCACCGAACATGTGCGCTCGCGCCTCGCTCGCCAGATTTGCGCCTCCCATACCAATCATGAAGACTTTTTGCCGCTCATCACCATGGCACCGAAATGGGAACACGCCTTTATCGAGGCGATCATTGGCGACGGCGATAATCGCGAATTGGCGATGGCGCCTTCAAAATTACAGGAGTTTATCCGCTGTGTACAAACGGCCATAGAACAGGCCAGCAACGCAGGTGAATCTGCCGTCCTCATTACCAGCCCCGGTGTGCGGCCCTTCGTACGCTCCATCGTAGAGCGCTTCCGTAACCAGACCCCTGTCCTGAGCCAGAATGAAATACACAAATCAGCCAAGCTGAAAACTGTCGCTCAGGTTATGATGCTTGAGGAAAATATGACGGTGTAGGAAGGATTGGCGAGCCGTCCTGCTTTGCTTGCTTCAAGAAGCATGATAGTTTCGCCAAATGACCTCATCTCACGCAAAAAATTTTATCGATAAGTGGCACCGCATATTCGAGGAAAATGATCCCGGGCTGATGCTGCCCCTGATCCATGACGATATCGAATTTTACTCGCCAGCTGTGTTCCAACCAAAGCATGGCAAGAAAATCGTCTTTGAGACCCTTGAACGGGTGTTTGGTATCTTCAAGGATTACCGCGTCACCGATACATGGGTAAAAGAGAACGAGGTTCTGTTCGAGTTCGAAACCACGGTTGGCAAATTTACCTTGCAGGGCGTAGATCGGTTTGTACTGGATGAGCATGGCAAGATCGTAGAGATGAAAGTCTGGATCAGACCTCTTACCGGCCTCAAGGAGCTCGCTCGCACAGTCGCCAATGCTGAGATTGAAGAATATCTCGCCCCTAAAAGCAGACAACAAAAAATGATCACCCGCGCGCAAATCCGTACAAGCAAGCTGATCAGTTCGATCAAGGAAGGACTTCGATATCGCTAGGCTGAAACGGGTGAAACGCCATGCCCCACCCGGTCCCCTAAGCGGTCATCCCTTTGGTTTGCACGATCAATGATCGAATTTCAGCAATGCAGAGATAGCGGCCGTTTGCCAGCGCAGCCGTGAATTGAGCCACTGAAATTTACCCGTTTCCGGTATTCTCTCGACAGCTGACAAAGAGCGATTGGCAGTGAAGTGCCAGGAGCTTCCTATTAAAGCCGAATTTATCAGACGACATGTGCTTTTCAGGGTACCCCCTGAAATGGACAGTTTGACATTTTTCTTATCGTATATTTTTGAATCAATATGGCCGCGAACCCTAGGATGTTTACAATTACTTGCAAATGACAGGTATTTATGACCGACCATCAAAAAAAACGCCGCTAGAGCTTAACTTACTTTAACTTCTTTTGTGTAAATTTTGGGGTGATGTTTGGGGAAGGGAGAGAGATGGAACGAAATCATTCTTTGGACCATGCTAAGTTTTTACTTATGGTTCTCGTTGTCTTCGGCCATGTGATAGAGCCACTGATCGGGTCAAGCCCTATTTTCAAGGCGGTTTATGTCGCCATCTACAGCTTTCATATGCCAGCCTTTGTATTGATCTCGGGCCTGCTTTCCAGGCCTCGACCGGCAGACGCGGTGCTTTTCAGGCTGTGTCGCTCGATCCTCGTTCCGCTTTTTATTTTTACGATTTTTTATGAGCTGCTTCATCTCGCCCTGCACGACGAGGTCAGCGCCTATACGGCCAATCTTAAACCCTACTGGATTTTGTGGTTTCTGCTGGCCCTTTTTGTCTGGAGGCTGGCGCTTCCTTATTTTTTAAAGCTCAAATATCCGCTCGTGATTTCCATCGCCATCGGCGTGGGTGTGGGATATATTGATGCGATTGGCTATGTGATGAGCGCTTCGAGGATCCTTTATTTTCTGCCGTTCTTCATCGCAGGACATCAAATTGCGCCCGCTGTTCTCAGCTATATCGAAGACGCCAAGATACCGAAAATCGTCATTATGTGCTTTTTCGGCGCCGTTTTACTGGCTTTCGTATCTCTGTTCGGGGGGGACTATCAAGCGCTCTACGGCAGCTTTTCCTACGCCCGCCTGGGTAGTAGCGACTGGGCGGATGGGATTTTTCGTGCCCTTATCTATATGATCTCCTTTGCGCTATCTATTGCGCTGATAAGCCTCATGCCCAGTAAGCGATTTTTATTCGCGGATAGGGGCGGTCGGTCGCTGTCCGTCTATCTTCTGCATGGGATTGTCGTCATGGTTATAACCGCCAACGGCGTTTTGGCTTTCATTGGTCATTGGCCTGTAGTACTCGGTCTGATTTTTCTTTTTACGCTTTCACTGGTTATGTCATTGGTGTTGTCGAGCCTGCTCGTTGTCGAAGCGATTGAGCGCATCGTGAACTTCCCTTTTGGCGGTTTAAAGCCCAATACTTCTCATTTCAAGGGAGGCTAATTTCTGATAGCGGTCAAAGACAGAGTAACACGACCGTAAATGAGTGAGCCCCCTGCTCGGTAGAGCAGGCAACCCACGGGATTGTGATGTGACTTGCTGTGCCCATTAGGACACCGGTACCACGGGTTTTCCCGTGAGGATTCATCCGTTTTCGAAGATAATCCCCATCAGTAAAAACTAAAATGCAACTAACCATGTTTTTTAGCCACAAGGTGAAAAAGGGTCATCCTCTGCCATTCTTGGTGCTCAGGATTTTTCCGGAATACCCTCAGCACCGGACACCAGCTTTGCACGACAAAGAGCGTTGAGGCAAGATCGCCGATAGTCCGCTTTTGTATAGGTGCCGAAGAAAGCCAATACTCAGAACAACATTCCATCAATGGCAGAGTTGGATCAAAAACTGCCCCCGAAAACATCAAACCCGTGCGCACCAATGCGCTAGGCGTAGCGCAAATTGCCCTGCCGCACAAAGGCCCGTATCTGCTCAATGCAGTTGCCACGCTCAACAAGGTGATCCCCAAAAAAAGACGAACGCTGGCAAAGCCAGTGGGCATCCTTGAGTTTTGCGGTGAAGTAAACGTCCCACCTCAATACCTTTTAGCCAACAGCAAACAAACCAAATAATTTGCGCACTGGCCAGGTGATAATGCGCAGAACGGCGAGTAAGGTTAGCCAGGCTGATATCAACCACTGGAATAAAAACAAGAGGATACCGATGGCTCCCATGAGGGTGAGAATCATTGTGAGATTACGCACCAGTCGGTAGCCAAACCACGACCATTTTGAAGAAAACTCAGATCGACCTTTTGATCGCCATATTTTTTCCCAGAGCCAACTCGACGTGGTCCAGGCCAACAGACCGGCAATCAGATTAACAATATACAAGAGCTGGAGACCAAACGGAATACCCGGAATGATCCGGTGTTCCAGCTCCGTTTGCCACCCCTTGCTCTTGGCGTTGAGTTCAATACTCAACTCATCTTCGTCTTCTTTTGGGGCTGCTTTGCCCACCGGATTCACAAGAGCCCGGGCCAAACTACTCGCGACAGGTTCTTTCTCCATGCGCTTCAGCAGGCCCTTTGAGGCTTTAGCGCTATCAGGCATACTGCGCCAGACCACATGGCTTTCATCGACCGCGTCCAATTGCATGACCATCAGCTTCTTTTTGCCACCAAGAGCTACCAGAAAATCCCCGTAGCGCTCGGTCGCGAAGGCAGCGCTCAGCTTTTTGCCATCCTGACGGCCAAAAAACGATTTTTTCCCCGGCTGAGCGGTACTCTTGCCCCCCAAAATAATGAGATCAATATTGGCTTCACGGGCTTTAGTTCGTAAATCATCAAGGGGCAGTCGCTTGACAGTACCCCCTCGCGTTTTTACGAATAAAACACCCCCCTCTACTTTTCCCGTGACGATCAGCTTCTTGCCGCGCAATACCTTGAACGCCCTATCGAGCCTTGTTGGGTCAATCAAGGTTGGATCAGGAACACGGCCACTGGCCGCAAAATTGATAGGATCTGGAAAATCGGGTGCCTTTTTGGAGAACGAGACGACATGAACATCAGCTGGGTTGAACGTATGGTTCATACGAAACAAAGCTTCAGATAAATCGTGTGCATTGTGGCTTGCCGCAATCATCCCTTTGCGGATTTCAACACCCCAGGTGTCAGCCCCCTTTTGATCCAATATCCGGCTCACCGGCAAACTGGTTTTTGAACCAGTGATCACGTGCAAGCCGTCTATTTTGGCAAGCAGCGACGTCGATTTACTGGAGCGGAACAGATCATTTTGTGAGACAAAAAAAAGAGCCTTGCCGCCCCCCGTCTTTTTCAATCTTTTTTGAAAACGGATCAGAGTACCTTGAAGATCATCGGCTGATCTGATGTGCAATTCTTTGCCATCTATGCTTTTGACATTGATCGAGCCATCGGGATTGGTGGCCAGTCCGAACCGGCTGGTGCCAGGCTCCACATCAAAATGCTTCAAGCCATCGACATCAAGCTTATGGCTGATTGCCCCTCCCCCATCATCGGCCTTGCGTGCCGCCTTGCGGATGATGCTACCTAACCCGGCCTGCGCCATATCCACGGGCAAGACAGATACGAGAGCAAAGTAAAAGACCAGCAAAACCAGAAAGTGTTTATAGACGTGAAACATACGTCAAACTCCTCCCACCAAAGACGCTACCTTGGCAGGCTCAGCCAAGCAGCTCAACAAGCGTTGTGCCTAGACTTGCCGGACTGTCGGCAATAGCCGCGCCCGCTGATTTGAGTGCTTCGATTTTTGCCTCAGCCGTGCCTTTGCCGCCAGAAACAATCGCGCCGGCATGGCCCATGGTTTTGCCTTTGGGAGCGGTGAGCCCGGCAATGAAACCAACGACAGGTTTTTTTATGGCATGGTTTTTTAAAAATTCGGCCGCTTCTTCTTCTGCCGTACCGCCAATTTCACCAATCATGACGATGCTTTGCGTTTCCTCATCATTGAGGAACAGATCGAGGCAATCGATAAAATTGGTGCCGTTGACGGGATCACCGCCAATTCCGATACAAGTCGACTGCCCAAGCCCCACATCAGAGGTCTGCTTAACCGCTTCATAAGTGAGCGTGCCCGAACGAGAAACAATGCCGACCGTGCCACGTTGATGAATATGTCCCGGCATAATCCCGATCTTGCATTCGTCGGGGGTAATAACACCAGGGCAATTAGGACCGACAATACGCGATTTCGAACCACTCAGGGCGCGTTTCACCTTGACCATATCGAGCACTGGAATACCCTCGGTGATCGCCACGATCAGCGGTAGCTCTGCATCGATGGCCTCTAAAATAGCATCGGCTGCAAAGGGCGGCGGTACATAGATTGATGTAGCGGTGGCACCAGTTTCGCGTACCGCTTCCTTGACCGTATTGAAAACCGGCAAATCGAGATGCTTGGTGCCGCCCTTGCCAGGCGTGATACCGCCAACTATTTTGGTGCCATAGGCAATCGCCTGCTCGGTATGAAACGTCCCGTGGGCACCGGTAATTCCCTGACACAAAACACGTGTATTCTTATCAACGAGTACAGACATAAAGTGGTCTCCTGTTTGCTTTCTCAAGCACCCTACACAGTCAGCTTTAGAACGTCCAGAACTGGATTAGTTTGTTTGAACCATTTCTCCCGTCGTCACGACTAATAAACAAGAGGACTTGTCTTGGAGCGCTGTTAAAGAGCTCAGGCAATTCCCCTGACCTTGCAAAGACCAACAACGAAAGGCGAATATTTTGGCCCTATTTCAGTTCTCAACCCAGATCATCTACACAGCTATTTTGTTCGCATTCGCTGGCATGGTACTCACAATCTATTTCGCCCTGTTCTATCTCGCGATGATCTCTCTGGATGGCTGCGTGGTGTGTCAATGGATACGCAGCAAAACCTCGCAAAAGTCTCACAGACACTCATTGTCGCGCACATAACGCACCCTGACCCAGTCAGTACTGACATAATCACCGTTAAAAAGAGTAACCAAACACCAGCGGCTGCTCCATTTTCTTTAAGAGCAGGATACATTTTCCATTGAGTTTTTTATACCATGACGTCCTGGAGCCAAACAGTCCACAGTGCGGTTAGAAGCGCTTGGCTCCCAGCGCATATGCATATTGAGCTTGTCCCATCCCGCAACATTGACCACACGAAAACTGCCCGGGCCAATGATAGCAAGAAGAACCTTGCATTCACCAAGACTACTGTTGAGTACAGTCCTACTCAACAGACTTGTTAACTCCCCTGCACAGCCGCTACAACCTTCTTGGCGGCATCGCCCAGATCATCGGCGGGAATAATCGCAAGGCCGCTGTCTTCGAGTATTGCCTTGCCAAGCGCAACATTTGTGCCCTCTAACCGCACGACCAGTGGCACGGTGATATTCATCTGCTTAGCGGCGTCGACAATGCCCTCGGCGATGATATCGCAGCGCATGATACCGCCAAAAATATTTACCATGATACCTTCGACATTGGGGTCAGAGAGGATAATTTTAAAAGCGTTCAAAACCTGCTCTTTGGTGGCCCCGCCGCCAACATCAAGAAAGTTGGCCGGGGAAGCCCCCTCTAGCTTGATGATGTCCATGGTACCCATGGCCAGACCCGCACCATTGACCATGCAGCCAATATTGCCATCCAGTTTGACATAGTTGAGGTCAAAGCTACTAGCCAGCAGCTCGGTTGGCTCTTCTTCGTCAAGATCGCGCAGCTCCAGGATATCCTTGTGTCGGAACAAGGCGTTATCATCGAAACCCATCTTGGCATCCAGGATCAACAGCTCGCCAGATTTGGTGACGACAAGCGGATTGATCTCAATCAAGGACGCATCTTTTTCAAGAAACAGATTGTAGAGCCCACCGATCAAACGGATGCACTGCTTGAAGGCATCACCTGAAAGCCCCAGTGCAAAAGCGATCTGGCGGCCATGAAACCCGGAGATGCCACTGGCAGGGTCAACATCGATCGAGATAATTTTTTCAGGGGTGCTGGCGGCCACTTCTTCAATGTCCATGCCGCCTTCGGTGGAAGCGATAAAGCTGACGCGCGAGGTGGCACGATCAAGTAGCACCGAGAGATAAAGCTCGCGATCAATCGAGCTGCCCTCTTCCACATAAATGCGAGAGACCTTTTTGCCCGCTGGACCAGTTTGATGGGTGACCAGCTGCATGCCGAGAATATCGTTTGCATGAGTTTTGACATCGTCCACCGACTTGGCGATCTTGACGCCGCCGCCCTTGCCGCGCCCACCGGCATGCACCTGCGCTTTGACAACCCAAAGATCGCCGCCGATCTCACCGGCCGCAGCCACAGCCTCATCAACACTCAAGGCCATAATTCCCTTGGCCGTCGGCAAACCATGCGCCTTCATTAGTTCCTTGGCCTGATATTCGTGGATATTCATGAGGTTCTCCTTCAGCAATCATTTGTAGGGTGCAATACATTGTACCGTTGCGATCTCTCAACAGACACTGTGCACTTTAGTTAGGCGATACGGCACAATACATTGCGCCCTACAGCTCCAGCATTATGCCCCAGCCAGATGGGGGGCGATTTTCCAGCAAGCTTCGACAAGACCTTCGACAGAGGCCACAGAATTCATGAAAGCGTCTTTGTCGGCCGGGGTCAGCTCTATTTCGATAACCCGCTCAACACCCTTGGCACCAATCACCACGGGCACACCGATATAGACCCCCTTGACGCCATATTCACCGTTCAAATATGCGGCGCAGGGCATGACGCGCTTTTTGTCCTTGAGATAGCTCTCGGCCATATTGAGCGCCGCCGTTGCCGGGGCGTGATAGGCGGAACCATCTTTGAGTAAACCAACGACTTCGGCGCCGCCATCACGCACGCGCTGGATAATTTCGGCAAGGCGCTCTTTTGTCACCCAGTTCATTTTGATCAAATCAGGCAAGGGGATACCAGCGACCGTTGAATAGCGCTCCAATGGCACCATCGTGTTTCCATGCCCGCCGAGTACAAAGGCCGTCACGTCTTCCACCGAAACGTCAAATTCTGAGGCGAGGAAATAGCGAAAACGGGCCGCATCCAGTACACCCGCCATGCCCACCACCTTGTTGCGCTGCAGACCGGAGGTTTTTTGCAAGGCCCAGACCATGGCGTCGAGCGGGTTGGTGATACAAATAACGAAAGCATCAGGGGCATATTTACGGATGCCAGATCCCACCTGCTCCATGACTTTCAAGTTGATACCCAGCAGATCATCGCGGCTCATGCCAGCCTTGCGCGGCACGCCTGCGGTGACGATGACAACATCGGAATCTTCAATATCGCTATATTCGTTGGTGCCTTTGAGATGGCAATCATAACCATCAATGGGAGAGGCTTCGATAATATCAAGCGCCTTGCCGTGAGGCAGACCTTCCTTGATATCAAACATCACCACATCACCAAGTTCCCACATGGCCGCCAGGTGGGCAATGGTGCCGCCGATCATGCCAGCTCCGATGATGGATATTTTGTTTCGTGCCAAAGCGATCTCCTTGCAGTGAATGAAGCCCGGTCAAGGGACCGTGTAATTAACGGGGATACACATCAAAGACAGGCGCAAGGTGCCACAATGGACGCGCGCTTGCAACAGTTACGGGAGCTCTTTTTCACGAGCTGGAGAGGGCGAAAAGCATGGCAAATATATGAAGAGGCAATTTACGGCTTTAATGATGCAAGCTTTGCCCCGAAACCGATGAACACAACACCTGTCACACCCTTGAGCCAGCGCTGAAACGAACTGTTGCGAGCCGCTCCCGTCAATCGGGAGGAGAGCAGGACCATTGCCGAAAACCACACAAGATTCAATATGGAATGAACAAACACCAGAGTGAATGACGTGCCGAGCACCCCCTGGGCTTGCGATATAAACTGCGGGAAAGCAGCCATGTAAAACACAGCCAGCGCATAGACGCCCCCTATAACCTCTTTTCTTCCTCCTGATTCCTAGTGGTTTTTGTCGATGCAATCGCTGCTTCAATAAAGGCAAAGGCATCTTCTGACGCCCATTCAGCCGGCCCGGCAATGCGCCCGAGTTCTTGACCATGGGGACCGATCAACAAGGTGGTTGGCATGCCAAAGGCGCGCAATTTTGGCGCCAGGCGACCGGTTTTGTCAATATAAAGGGTCAGGTGCTTGACATTAATCTTGTTAAAAAATCGTCGAGGCTTTTTGAGACCACCACGATCAATACTAATGGTCAGCATCTCAAAAGGCTGATCTTGATATTTGTTTTTCAGCGCATCGAGCCAGGGCATTTCGTGACGACACGGACCGCACCAGGTGGCCCACAGATTGAGCAGAACCACTTTACCGCGTAACTCTTTCAATGAATGATCGGTGCCCGCTTCATCCACATAGGTAAACTCTGGAACGGGCTTTGGTTTTTTATACACAAAAAACGCCGCCAGCTTGCCGCGTGCCTTCGATTTTAATAGGTCAAAGTTCATGGCTTGCGGAGCCGCTTTTGCCTGATCACCTCCCGAACCATTGCCAACAAGGGCAATCATCCCATATACCAACGCCAGACCTATAAGTGTGGCAAGCAGGTCTGCCGTGATTGACGGGGTGCAATAGCCCTTGTCTTCATCGATGTGTTTTTTGTCAGTGCTCATTTGTTTCTCTCAAACGGTTTAAACAGGATCAGGTCATGACCAATAAAATGTGGGGCGGACGCTTTAGCGATGGACCCGCCCAGATCATGGAAGAAATCAATGCTTCCATCGGCTTCGACAAGCGTCTTTATGCAAAGGACATTGAGGGTTCAAAGGCCCACTGCGCCATGCTGGCCAAAACGGACATCATTTCAGACCAAGATGCCCTCAAGATTGCCCAAGGTCTAGACAAAATTTTGTTAGAAATCGAAAATGGCGATTTCAAGTTCTCGCGCCAGTTGGAAGATATTCATATGAATATTGAAGACAGATTGACCGAATTAATCGGCCCTGTTGCCGGACGGCTACACACGGCGCGCTCGCGCAATGATCAAGTGGCCACCGATTTTAAGCTCTATGTACGTGACATGATTGATCATTTTGTGGCACAGCTCGACGGACTGCAGGCGGCATTGGTTAAAAAAGCCGTTGACTTCAACGATCTGGTGATTCCCGGATTCACCCATCTGCAAACCGCGCAACCTGTGACCCTTGGACATCATTTACTGGCTTATGTAGAGATGTTTGAACGCGACCGCTCGCGCCTGCTTGATGGCCGCGCACGGCTCAACGAAAGTCCGCTTGGCGCGGCGGCTCTGGCCGGCACGCCATTTCCTATCGACCGAGATATGACCTCAAAACTACTTGGCTTTGAGCGGCCCATGGGCAACTCGCTCGATGCGGTCTCCGATCGCGACTTTGTGCTCGAAACCCTTGCAAGCTTGTCCATCAGCGCTGTGCATCTCTCGCGCCTGTCCGAAGAGCTCGTGATCTGGGCCACAGCGCAATTTGGCTTTATCACCCTGTCGGATGGTTTTAGCACCGGATCAAGCATCATGCCGCAAAAGCGCAATCCTGACGCTGCTGAACTGGTGCGCGCCAAGGTCGGACGTATCGCGGGTGCACTGCAAGGATTGACCATGGTCATGAAAGGTTTGCCGCTGGCCTACTCCAAGGACATGCAAGAAGATAAGGAAATGGCCTTTGATGCCTTTGACAACTATTCTTTAATGATCGCTGCCATGACCGGCATGATCACGGACCTTCAACCCAACAAGGATCGCATGACGCAAGCAGCGGCGCATGGCTATTCAACGGCCACCGATCTGGCGGACTGGCTGGTGCGGACATTGAAAATGCCGTTTCGCAATGCCCATCATGTCACAGGCGAGATCGTCGCGCTGGCTGAAAAACAGGGAAAACGGCTGGATGAGCTGACTCTTCCCGACATGCAAAGCGTCGAACCAAAGATCGAAAAAAGTGTGCTTAAAGTGCTTTCGGTGCAACAATCCGTGGCCTCACGCACGAGCTATGGTGGCACATCGCCCACAAATGTGAAAAAAAAGGCCCAACAATGGCTTGTGAGACTGGAAAAACGCCCGCCAACAAGCTAATAGAGAAGAGCAAACTATATTTAAGAGCTTTACTGCTGTAAATATGTGGTGGCCAAACAAAGCTCTATCGGGGCCAAACAGCCCCACAAGAACAGGAACGCCTGATGACGAAAACTGCGCACATCGCTATAGGAATCATTTTTCTGGCAGTCCTTGGCCTGTCTGGCTGCGGCGTTAAAGGCCAGCTTGAGCGCCCTGCCGATGCGCCAAAGGCACCTGTTGCCGATGCTGACGGTAAAAAACCTCATCGCTCCTTTGTGCTCGATGGCTTGATATAGACTTGCTTCTCAACTAGTTTTCAAAAATCGATACAAATAAACACTATTTGACATCCCCGCGAAGGCTGGGATGACACAAAGGTTGAGTTTTGCATGCACCATTTCACCTATAAAGACGGCCTGCTGCACACAGAAGATGTCGACCTGACGCAATTGGCCCAAGAGATCTGCACACCTTTTTACTGCTATAGCCAGCAAACCATCGAGCGCCACTACAAGGTGTTTGACGAGGCCTTTGTTGGCCATGACACCCTTATCTGTTACGCTATGAAAGCCAATTCCAATCAGGCTATTCTCAAAGCCTTGGCACGTCTTGGGGCTGGCGTTGATGTGGTATCGGAAGGCGAGCTGCGCCGCGCTATGATTGCTGGCATCCCTGGTGAGCGCATCATGTTTTCAGGCGTTGGCAAGACCGCGCACGAAATGGCGCTGGGTCTCAAAATGGGTATTTACTGCTTTAATGTAGAATCCGAACCAGAATTGATCGAGCTTAACCGCGTCGCCGGAAAACTGGGCAAAAAAGCCTCCGTGTCCCTGCGCATCAATCCAGATGTGGACGCCCGCACCCATGCCAAAATCTCCACCGGCAAATCTGACGATAAATTCGGCATCCCATATATGGAGGCTTTGCGGGTCTATGAGATCGCCGCCAAGCTTCCCCATATCGAGCCCTCTGGCGTCGATATGCATATTGGCAGTCAGATCACCCAGTTACAGCCCTTTCGCGACGCTTTTACGCTATTGCGCCAGCTGGTGCGCGATCTGCGCGCCGAGGGCCACACCATCTCGCATGTCGATCTGGGCGGCGGCCTTGGTATTCCCTATGGCGATGAAAACGAGTTGCCACCACATCCTGACGATTACGCCAAAACCATCATTGAGATGATGGAAGATATTGATTGTAAGCTAATCTTCGAGCCAGGCCGCATGATCACCGGCAATGCAGGTATTCTGGTTACCCGTGTGCTCTATATCAAGCAAGGCGAAAACCGCACATTCGCCATTGTAGACGCAGCCATGAACGATCTGATCCGACCGACGCTCTATGAAGCCTGGCACGATATCTGGCCTGTAAAAAAGGCGGACAAAAACGTGCAATTACACAAGATGGATGTGGTGGGGCCAGTTTGCGAAACCGGTGACTATCTCGCCAAAGAACGCTTTTTGCCACCGCTAAAAGCCGGGGATCTCATCGCGGTGATGACCGCAGGTGCCTATGGCGCCACTCAATCAAGTACCTATAATTCACGCCCACTGATCGCCGAAGTGCTGGTCAATGGCACCCGCCACGGCCTCATCCGCCCCCGCCAAACGATCGACGAGCTGATCGCCCTCGACGTCGTACCATGCTGGCTGGATATGGATTAATTCAGAGTTTCAATATGATCGAGGCAAATTATAATGCGGTCTTTTTTCGCATTATTGGAGAATTTATCAGTCGATATCTGGAGCAAAAGAAAAGAACCTATTTATTGTACTTGTTTGAGTTCGTGTACTTTGCACTTATGTGTAGTAGCTCAGACTTCACCTGACATCGGTGCAAAAACCGTTACGATTTTATCGTACATTCCGCTCGCCCCTCAACAACGGACATTCATAGGTACATTTTCGATGCAGCTCCTACTTCTGTTTGGTGCCAGCGGTCATCACCGTTGGTTTGTATGATCAAAGATCGAATTTCAGCAATGCAGAAATAGCGGCCATTCGCCAGCGCAGCCGTGAATTGAGCTACTGAAATTTACCCGTTTCGGATATTCTCTCGACAGCTGACAAAGAGTAATCAGCATTGAACAGCCCTGATTATTCAGCACCAGCCGTTCAAGACGACGTCGCCAAAGCTTGGTTACAACAGCATTCACCAACTTATTTTGAATACACTGACGAGAAGATATGAGACTATCCTGAAAGTCTCGATCTTGGAAGTGAGAAATAGCTCTTAAGTTGCTTTTTGTTTCCCCGTTAAAAAACGTGGCGCGTCGAACCGAACTCATCTGGTTGTCCGCGCTCTTCAACGTGAAGAAATTGAGTTTTAGCTGACACCTACCTATAAGATACTACAGCTATACACAATATCATAAAATGACATATAGTTGAATCGCAACAGAATCTTTTTATCTGGTCTCTGCGTAAAGAAATTTATTCTGTCTTGATGTTAACATTTTTAACCAAGCGGAGAGTATTTCATGACGAACACCGGATTCGCCTTAAAAATGGCAGCAAAAAATGCCGATTTTGATGGGGGGCTGACGAGAGTTCAGCCAAATTGATGGTCAATGGTGTTTTAATGATGCACCAGCTTTACCCTCACTATTTACAAACAAATCCAATCAAACCTTTAGCTATAAAAAGCATAATTACGCAAAGGCCACAATGGTTGTGATGCGATATCGAGGAGAAACGCTATAGTGTTAAAATTTTCCAAGCTGTCTTTCAAGATTACTCACCGACTGGCTATCGGCTTTGCTCTCATTGTTATCTTGCTTACTGCCTCCGTTACGGTAACGCTGTGGAAAGTGGATACTATCAATACAGCTACCCACCGCATTAAGGTTCTGCGCACGCCGACAGCGGCTGCAAGCGCCAATCTTACCAAGAACATCTACGCTTCACTGGCAGCGCTACGGGGATGGATGCTGACTGGAAAGGAAGCGTTCAAAACAGAAAGAGCGGCAGTCTGGGAGGATATAGGCGTCATCAGAGTCGCAATGGACGATCTCTCAACGAACTGGACCAATCCTGGAAATATCGCAGTCTGGTCAGAATTCAAGACAATCCTCGACGAATTCGCGGTAGCTCAGAGGCAGGTTGAAAGATTAGCCAATTCAGCAAATGAGCAACCGGCTACAAAAATGCTGATCGATGAAGCTGCGCCGCACGCAGTCGTCATGTTCAACAAAATCACCGAGATGATTGATCTTGAACTAGCCAATCACTCGGGATCGGACCCAGTCGGCAACCGAGTTCAGTTCCTGGGCATTATGGCCGACGTGCGCGGG
>JAAETJ010000055.1 GCA_024228495.1 bacterium
AGATCTACACTCCAGAGACTATCTTTCATATGGCCGATGAAAGTCAGCCATGAAGGACCACCACCGGTATCGGGGGCCGGATAGTAGTATTTGGCCAGAATCCGTCGGACAATATCCTTGTTAATATCGATACCGAATAACTTTGATATTTGCTCTGCGATTTTTGGGCAACCGTACCCTGGATTTCGACGCTTCATTTCAACGATGACCAGGATCATTTCCTGGGATGGGCCCTTGGGTCCTGGCTTGCCTTTTTGACGAGAGGTAAAAAGCAACCGATATTTCCTTTTCTTGAGTGCTTCGTGGAATCTCAGTAGAGTTGATGGCCTGAGAATAATCGAAGACCGCTGGATATGGTGCGGACTAAGAAAAAGCGACCAGAATCCCAACAAGAATCGATCAAGTACTGACAGATTGGGTGCGCGTTTTCGTGAACGGCTGATCACCAGGAGTTGCTGTTTCATGAGAAGACTATCGGCAACAATGGCTTTTGCGCCACCTGGACCCAAGAGCTTGGCGAGGGTGGCCAACAGATGTATGAGCAATAAGACCAAGTCCTTCATGATCAAACAGGGTAGGGCAGACTCTTATCGGGCGCAAGATCTGTCGTTTGCCTGTTTTTGTGCGCGAAGTAACAACTCGCCACCCAGTCAAGCGCCGCCATGTTGACCGTATAATCCAGCACCGAACCGCGTAGCAGTTTCAGAAAGTTGATCCGACTCTTGGACTGGGTGCTTGAGAACCAGGCAAACGACTCATTGCCAATATGGGTGC
>JAAETJ010000056.1 GCA_024228495.1 bacterium
ACTGGCTTTATCTTTGAGTTGGTGTACGTAGGCTATCTTTTTGGTGACTTTTGACCGCTTCTTGTCCGAGTCGTCCAGACACAGGCACCCTTCCGTTATTCCATAGCGCTCCAGGACCACCTGGACACTCGACGGTAACAGGCGCTCCCATGGAATCTTAGCGTGCCGGAACATCCATGATAACGCCGACAACGAATACTTCCCCAAGCTCCCCCGTTCAAATTTCGCCCAACACACCGTATTCGTAATCAGAATCCCCATTAGGCAAAAGCCTATCCAGTGGCGCTGCCTGAAACTTAACCCAGGTCCCAACGGCCGATGGGCTTTGAGCGCCGCATTGAGGGCACCGATAAACTCTTTTACAAACGGTAAGGGTTCACTGATCAACATGGACGGTTCCACAGCATCCAGGGGACTCTCGACAGCGTGCTATTATCAACTTCCTCTCGCGCTTGTCCACCACTGCGCTACAATAAGTACCGGTAGCTGGCCAGGCGCTCGTCCCTTGACGGTTTCAGCAAGCGCCAAAACCCGAGGGTGAACGCCTGACTCAGCTACTTCAGCTTCAACCCAGATTGTCAAGCTCTAAAAACTTGATCATCGAGTATAAGGCTTTAATCACATGAAGCGCCCAGCGGAAAAAAAGACTCCTGGCCCGGGAGGAAGCCAGCGCATCGAGACTTCGGGCCATCCGGTCATCGTTCAGGGCGGCTTTCTGCTGGGCAGTAATGCCGAGCGCCTCGGGGTCGATGGGCTCGGCCCATTGGGCGATGCGGTACAGCGGCGCCGGGGACAAAACAATGTTTTGAATCAACACTGAGAGCGTCTCGGCATAGCTTAAGCGAGTGTCGTTGGCGCTGCCCAGACAGCTATTGACGATGCGCGAAAAGGTCATGCGTTCGAGGAAATAGCGCAGGATCGGATGCGGACCTATCGTGTGAACCATCAGCTTGGCAGGCCCGTTGTCAGTCACCGTGCGGAAACTGCCGCCGATTTGACTTGTATACATAATAAATTTATCGTATACTAGAATCATGTCAAAGTCAATACAACGCGCGCTACAGTGTGTGCGCGAGCTAGAAAGCCAGCGCGCGAGCTTGATGGAAATCCTGCTCGCCGACAGAGCCTACGCGGTGGGCAGTGTCTCCGAGGTGCGCCGCCGCTGCGGCAAACCTAACTGTCACTGCGTCGACGGCCAGGGGCATCCCCAGACACTGTTTCTGTTCAAAGGCGAGGAGGGCCGACGGGTCTGCAAACTCGTGCGCCGCGCCGACGTCCACCACATGGCAGAGCTTGGCGACCATTACCGAGAGTTTCGGGCCGCGCTGAGGGCACTGCGCGCCACGCAAAAACGCATTGAGGAAAAAGTGATGGTCATATTACGTAACAGGGCGGTCACCTACGAATAGACAACTGACTGATTTCTTTTGACTATTCGGAATCAAAAATTACCCGAAAAACCCGTCAGAAAGTGCGGAATGTAGGATATAAACTTTGAAAAAATTGAAATAAAAGAGGTGTTTTATGGTTGCCTGCTTGGGCTCGGTTTTGTATTAGGAGGAAATAGTTCTTCCGTTTTTTCGTTTATAACTAGTGTTGCGTTTTTTGTTTGCATTGTTTATTCTTATTTTAAAACTAAACCTGAAAATTCACGATACAGACCAGAAGATGTCCGCCGAAGGGTTAGCCGACATCATCGCTCTCCATGACAGCGTAACTAATTACATCGCAATGATCAATATCGCCGTATCAAATGA
>JAAETJ010000057.1 GCA_024228495.1 bacterium
CTATTAAGGTGACCCACCTGCAGTCTCGGACAGGTTTTTGCCAGAAATCAAAAGACTCCTGTCAAAACTTTTGTCCGGCTCATTTTTTAACAAGCCGGACGAATTCTTGCATTTTCAAGCTTCCATTGCTGAAGCCGGGTCAACTTTAACCCCCGGCCCCATTGAGGAAGAAATTGTCACACGTTCAATGAATGTGCCCTTTGCGCCCGATGGACGAGCCCTGGATACCGCACCGACAAACGCACGTATGTTTTCTTCCAAAGCGTTTTCATCAAATGAAGTCTTGCCGACGCCAGCGTGGATTATGCCAGCTTTTTCAGCACGAAAATCAACAGCACCACCCTTGGCAGCTTTGACAGCCTCACCAACATCAGGCGTTACAGTTCCGGTTTTCGGATTTGGCATCAGGTTGCGAGGACCAAGCACTTTACCCAGACGACCGACAAGCGGCATCATGTCCGGTGTAGCAATACAACGGTCAAAATCAATTTTACCAGCTTGAATTTCTGTCATCAGGTCTTCAGCGCCAACTACATCAGCACCAGCTGCTTTGGCCTCTTCAGCCTTTGCATCTTTAGCAAATACAGCAACCCGCACATTGCGTCCCGTGCCATTTGGCAGATTGATCACGCCACGCACCATTTGATCAGAGTGACGTGTATCAACACCCAGATTCATGGCAATTTCGACGGTCTCATCAAATTTTGCCGCC
>JAAETJ010000058.1 GCA_024228495.1 bacterium
GACCGAAAAGCAGGCAAGCTACCGCGAACCTGCCAAACAGAACTTTATCAAAAGAATAGCAGGTTATGAATCAAGTATTACCAGGATGGACTGGTTGTTTTAGGTGCTTTTTTCGTTAGACACCTGCCTAGCTCGAAACGGTTCATTGGTCGTTAGCAGCCGCACAACCAACCGCACAAGCTTACGAGCCGTCAGCGTGATGGCACGCTTATGGCGATGATAACGAACTTCGTTGACTTTTTTGAGATAAAAAGCAGCGTACTCAGCATCGTGCAATCTAACTAGCTGAGCTGCTTCGCACAAATAGTAACGGAGAAATCGTGACCCGGTACGCTTAAGCCGAGTTTCATCAGCCGTAAAATCGGCTGATTGATGTTTCGACCACTTGAGGCCAGCAAAACTGGCGACCTTGGCATGGCTGTATTCAAAACGAGAGAGGTCGCCGATTTCAGCAATGATGCCAGCGGAAAAGACAGGGCCAATGCCAGGAATAGTGGTCAAAGAATTGGGATAGTGGGTCATTTGGTCTGCAATCGCCGAATCGACCCGAGCCAATAATTGCTGTAGCACGGTGATATGGCGCAAACTCAAAGACAAAGTGGTGTTGACTGAATCAAGCCACTCATCTGGTAACTGATAGGAATCTTTGGCAATCTGCTGTAAACGACGTGCATTCTCTTCCGGTTGAGCAAAGCGACGTTTCCCTTTGACATCAAGCCATTCAACTAACTCATCAAAGGGCATTGCGGCTACTGTTTCCAGGGATGGGAATTCCTTGAGTACCGCCTGACTGGTCTTGCCGAAGACGTTGGAAAAAGCAGGGTCTGCTGTGTACTCACTGGCTTGGAGATACACCAGTGAGAGCGCATGAGATTTGACCCGCACTAATTCGCCCACCAGATGGTGGCGATGGCGAGTGAGAGTGCGCAGCGGCAGGTAGCGGTCTTCCATATGAAAAGGATACGGCAATTCTCGCCCAAAACGCAACCGTTCCGTGATAAC
>JAAETJ010000059.1 GCA_024228495.1 bacterium
AAGGTAGCTTTACTGAAATCGCATCCATATGCCGAATCGATGCGGTCGATCTTGCAAAATTTACTCGATTTTTTTGGAAACCCATGATTTTTGCGCAAAAATAGGGGGGATCAATTATTGCCCCCCCTTCAATTTTGCGCAAAAATTAAGTAATAGGAGTTACGCATTTTTATCAAACTCTTTGATATCAGGCGATGATAACTTACGGAAGCCGGAATGGCTTATCACTGTTGATGTTGCCGGGTCGATGAGTTGCTCAAATATGTCACGTGGCATCGGGCGTTGAACTCCCACGATCATGCCAGGAGTCCCCATTTCTGCGAGGGGCATCAGAACGTGCGATTGTAGATGCTTCTTTACATCTCCAATCGTCATGGTGACGGACTGATGGGTCGCAGAGGAGGCGATGTCCTGGCGAATCAGTTGGATGCAGACATACGCAAACAGCACGAGGGCGATATGGCGAGTGACAGCTTCCAGACTTCGATGTTGACAGGCACCCAACCCGAGATGCTGTTTGAGATCGCGAAACATGACCTCAATCGTCCAGCGGCTGCGATACCGGACGATGATCCGGTAGGTGGGGCACACGACGTTGTTGGTCAACAGATAGGTGTTGGGGTCCTCGCTCTTCTTCTGGTGAATGGGGTGGTCCGCAGGAAGGGCGCGTTTGAGAAACTGGCGCCAATCCTGACGCTTGATGATGACGAGGGTGGTCATAAAATCCAGCCCGGACAGATTCACCCGCAGGGCTAAGGCGCGGAGACGTCCCTGGGGATAGGGAATATAGTCACGTGTGGCGTACGTCGCCGCGAGTGTGCTCACACGTTGCGGTTCAATGGGCAGTGGGGTGGACGTGCTGACCCGGAACGCGCTATTCACCTTCCGGGAACCCGGCAATGCAGTATAGTACACCAGCCCTAATCGAGTCAGGAAGTTCAAATTCTTTTTTGACGCATACCAACTGTCAAAGGTGATGTACTCGCCCCGTAGTCCTTTGCGCACGACTCGGTAGATCAGACACCGGGCGATCTCATTTTTGGTGCGATAGCGATGCTGATTCGCCGCATGGGTGGCAATGACCGCCCACGCTGGCTTCCCGATGAGAGCTTTCTGCCAGGCCGCGAACCGGGACAACTCCAACACGATCATCTCGTCATGGGTGATGACGAGCGGGTCGAGCAGGGGGCGCATCTTCGGAAATTGGGTGAGGAAGGCGGCATACTCCTTCTGAGTGAAGGAGGCCTTCGAGGAGAGAAAATAGGCACTGTGTTTCTTGTGCCAGAGGGCAAAGGCGACCGGAATGACCAGGACACCATTGGTCCAGATGATCACGACGAGCCGATGGCAAAACACCCGGCGCTGTTCGGCATGATCCCAATCCCAATAGGCTCCGGCAATCCACCTGGCAAAGGGCTTGGGAATGACCACGTCATCCAGGATGAGATACGAGGGGAGGACGGCTCCAGTGGTCAACAAGAGGGCCTGCTTGACCAGCGCGTCAAGCAGGAGCGACGCGTTCCAACAGGCATGGGTGAGGAGCCGTGTCAAGGCATCATGGCTCACCACCCCAAGTTTCCTGGCAATCGCCTTTGCCGTGGGCTTTCTGGAGAGGAGACAGCATCCCGTGACCATGAGGATAAACGCGTAGCAGACCTGCCGGGAAAATATGTGAGTCACGGCAGGAAATGATGTTGTCACCACATGATAGATCGTCAGGATGGCCGCAGGATAGACCTCGATCAGCATCTCGCAGGAGGCAACGGGGGGACCGGAAAACAGGCGGTGTTGTGAACTCATGTGACGACTCCTTCTTGGAAGCGTGTCGAGTGCCATACACCCCGATACATTCACTTCACCCACGATAACGCGGAATATGCGGTATCGGAGATCGTTGCACTCGACAGAAAAGAATGAACAGTGATGTGGCACAGCATGAAAATACGACCGCTGAAGACCATATATTATGGGAGGGAAATCGTCCAGAAAAAAAGCTCGAATTGTCTCGAAGTGATAAGGAATTTCAGACATCTTGTCTGGAAATATTCCTTATTATTGGGGAAAACACGAAGTGCGTAAGTCCTATTATTTATATGAATGTCTATAGCAGTGAAGTCGTCAACCATGTAGCTTATAAACAACCATAATTTTGGCCCCGTCGACTTCTATTGTATATCATCTCCTTTTATGGGATGCTTATTCATTATGTATAAGAGAATGCATTACGACATCAAATTTCCCCTGTCAATGTTTTTTTTCCCCATACCCTCTGTCGTCTGGTAGGATTGCTTATGTCATCTTAAGAATGCCTGTATAGCAAAGTAACGTTTTAACACAAACAACTAAGTACACGACAAAAGATCACAACTCACCCCTCGCCCACTCGCTTATCAGAAAAGAGGGGAATTCTCAACCATCCGCGCACCCCCAATTTTTTCCAAATAGAGGGGGCTCGGGGGTGAGTGAGGCGAAAGGCATTATTTTTTGTCG
>JAAETJ010000060.1 GCA_024228495.1 bacterium
GCATGCATCCGCCGCCGCGCCATCACCAAACGATCCACAACGTCCGCATCGGTGCTCACGTTGACCTTGTCAGCTGCGAAGGCGTCAACCCGTTTGTGCTTCCCTACCATGCTCAGAGCGGTGTTGCTCGCGCTTATATTGCCTTGCTGCCTCGCGATGTAATGGTTGTCAACCATCTCGCCCAGGAGCCAATCAGCGTCGTACTCGGCCTCCTCCATACGTCGTGCGAATATCATATCGATAGCGGCAGACACTTGAGGGTCTAGTATCAGCTTTGCGCCGTATTCATGGGAGTACCCGGACGCTTCAGCGGCTCGGCGAGTAGCGCCATCTTTCACCCACTCCAGCACGAACACCGCATGCTTCACCGGTAGCTGTATCAAGTCTGATATCTGGATTAGTTTCTTAGTCATAGCCAGTAATTCTATCAGATGTCAAGCTTTTGAGGCAATTAATAGTCCAAATTGCTGCACCGCATCAAAACTGTCATTCTGCGCGTCAATGACTCTCACCGCGTCAATGACGCTCAAAATGTTGACATTCTCAGCGTATATGACCAATGACCCATTTTTATGCTCCAAGTCCACTGGCTGGGTTTTGGCATATACCGAAATCATTTACTTGGACTATAGACCCAATTCGTCATAGAGGGGTATTTTGGGGGGTAAAACGGCTACGCAGTGCGGGCTAGAGGTAATGACGCATCCA
>JAAETJ010000061.1 GCA_024228495.1 bacterium
ATGCCGTGGAAATAACGACCGCACAAATAATGTGTTTAGGATTTATCATGTGTTTTCATTCTTTCTACGGGCAAAAACGGGCTTGTGGGCGACCCGCATTTTCCACTCCCAGTCGTGGTAAATTGATATTTGAAGCTCACTCAGAGCGACTGATAAAAACAAGAATTGGTACAATTTCAAAAATAACCCTAATAACCTCCCTGTTACAGGGCTGTTTACCATATTAATGAGAATAAGTCATCCAGACCAAGTAAACGCATATATGGACATTCCTCGTTTCAGAAATTGTCGCATAATCGGATATATGGAACTTGAGGTAAAAACCAAGGTTTTTGCAACGGTTTTTTGCGCCCTGTGATTTCAACGGGTTAGCCGTCGCAAAACCTTGTCGCAAAAGGATTGGTGATTTTACCCGCTAGAATGAAAAAAGGGGCTGCCAATCGACAGCCCCCTTTATGGTCTGTTGAAAAGTCTCTATCCACCCCAAAGCCAGCTTAGCCATCCAAAATGAATGCCGACCTTAAAACGGTAGCTACCGCCCTTTGGACCACTGGCTTCGAGAACGATAACTGCCGTCATGGCAATCTCCTATTCTCATGTGCGGGGGTCCCTTAAACGCGACAAACAGATGGTAGCGTTGAGGTTCTGCCGGAAAATCCGGATCCTCCCCCAGGACACTGCGAAACCCGCTGATACCACGTACGAATTCGCCTTTAGCTCGGCGTCGCGCGGCATCAGTTTGGGCTTCCTCGACTGCGGGGTTGAGCGCGGGTTTGGATGGCGCAGACATAATGGCGGCTCACTTTGGCGTATAAGAATAAATAAGGATTACCAAAAATCTATTTGACAGTAATGGTGATCACTTCAGAAAAAACCGGTGGATTGTGCGGGATGTGATCCTTGTCGCCCAAAACTAGTTGAATGGTATGAATACCCGGTTCGAGTTCAAGCGTGGTTTCCGTTTGCCCCTTGCCGAAATGGATGTTGTTTTCATCCGAAATGATATTCCCGTCCAATTCGTCTTTTCCATCTTCACCCTCACCAAGAGGTACACGGTCAAGTAGAATGTGATGGTGACCGGTATTGGGTTTATCGACACCAGCGGGCGCAACACCCATGCCCGAAAGACCGAATATCACTTTAACCGGGCTGGTGACTTCTGCGCCATTTTTGAGATTAACGAAATATTGTACTGAACCCGGGGAAGATGCGGTTTCACCAGCAGATGATGGTGAAACTGATGCCAGGATCAGGGATGTAAAAATTACGGCAATTTTGTTCATGGAAGAATTTCCTGTTCTGCAATCATTGTGGGTTGGTATTGTATGTTGGCATTGTGCGGTTGTTTGACAATAGCACCCTTTTATAAAAATTCTTGGGTAAAAGTAGGTAGAATATCAAGCTCGTGCTCAGATATATGGCAAATTTCTTAACCCGGATTATTCATCAGAGTGCATAATATAGCTGACGGGCGTGGAACAAGCTGTTGAAATAGCGTATGATTTTGGTGTTTAGACAAGGTTATCCACTACCAGTAGAAAGTCCGGCCCGCCATGAATAAAGATAACCTGTTTCTCCCCGGTTTGTCACCTGTTGAGTCTCTGGATATTCATGCCCGCTTTGATGGAGGTTCACTTTCTTCTGACGGCGGTGTGCTGATACTGCGTGAGATTGAGAAGAGGCTGAACTTTGCCGGGATGCTCGCTTCATGCTTGCGTGACGAGCGCGATGCGGCCCGTATCACCCACGATCACACCGCCATGATCCGCGCGCGCATGTTTGCGATTTGCTGTGGACATGAAGACTGTGATGACCTTGATGAGCTGCGTCATGACCCGGCTTTGAAGATTGCCTGCGAGCGGTTGCCGGACAGCGGTCGTGCACTAGCCTCACAGCCAACCTTGTCGCGGCTGGAGAATACGCCATCATGGCGACAGCTTGGCCGCATGGGGCTGGCCTTGATTGATCTGTTCTGTGACAGCTTTAGTACCGTCCCCGGCCATATTGTCCTGGATATTGATGATACCACCGACCGCACATATGGCGGCCAGCAGCTTTGCCTGTTCAATACTCATGCACAAGGATACTGCTTTCAACCAATCCACATATATGATGCAGCAACTGGCAAGCCGGTTTGCTTTGTGCTGCGGCCTGGCAAGCGGCCATCGGGCGAAGAGGCAGCACAAATTCTGCGCCATGTCATTGCCCGCATCCGGCGCAACTGGCCCCGCACTATCATCACCGTGCGCGGTGACGGGCATTATGGAACGCCTGAAGTGATGGATATTCTGGA
>JAAETJ010000062.1 GCA_024228495.1 bacterium
GACCGCTATAAAGAGAGCTAACCTACTGTGATATTTGAAAAAACCATCATACATCATGTTCACTCTATGGGTGAGCATCGCTACATGCTCAGAGAATGCCGTATTGCACCGCCTTGCTATACAAAAAATCTCTTTAAGGGCGGGCCATTACGTCAATTTTTTGTTACGCAAATCGGCACAATACGATGCCCTCTGAACCTGTTCAACTGAGGATTCTAGGTTGAAGCAAAGCCCATGTTGCACTGAGTTATTCCAAATCGATCCTGAAATACATCGAATAATCCCCATCTACTACAGGACAAAACCAATTCACCAGCAATCACAGTTGCCATCTGGCCACCTATTCGGCATCCTTTGACCTGGAAGCCACGCAAGGATGCGATACGCCGACACAGGTCTGGCGATGGCTGGCGGTCAGGGTCGAAAATGGAGTTTTGACTCGGGCCGTCCCTGATATCTCCTTCTTGATCTACCCTGCCTTTTCTCCAGATGTGTATTTCGCTTGGCTTGTCTTCATCACAGGCACTTGAAAAAGCACCGATCTGCGGTAATACTATGGATGTTGTTTCCCCGTAGCCGGGTCTAAGGCTACACCCTAGTCGGCATCGCCGACGCCCATCAAATACCCCCCAGGACCAGGCAGTGGGTACGCCAGCCTTCCAGCTGTTGGTCCGTTCATCCAATCACTCTTTTATTGCCCCTGAGGTGCAACTGCGCCTTGGGCTGTGGTGCGCCTTTGGGATTCTTTCTTTATCAATCCAGGAGACACATCATGGGATGGCTATTCACTCAAGGCGCCAGTCGGCGCGACATCATCAACAATCTGGTTCAACCGGAAGAGAATGAAAACCGACGCTGGGAAACCATAACCCATTGCCTGCGCGGCAATGTATTGTGGAGCATCATCAAACTCACAAAAAAGCCTGGAGAGATCATCGAAACCTTCATTGGCTGCCATTTGCTGAGTAATGATAAGGGGTATGGATGGGGTTACAAGGACATGTGTGAATC
>JAAETJ010000063.1 GCA_024228495.1 bacterium
AACATAATATGAAAGGAATTTCATTATATCATGTTGTTTTTTAATGTATATCACTATCACGCCAGGGGGGAAAGAGCCCAGAATATTACCGCGCAACTGAGTCGATATAAAATGGAGTATGATTTGGGATAGATCCCATTAGCGAGGTATAAGATCTTATGGCACGCCTGCTTCAAATCGCTCAGCTCGGTCATCCGGTTCTTCGGAAACGGGCAACCGATGTGGAGGATGTGCAAAATCCTCAGGTGCATTCATTAATCGACGATATGCTTCTGACAGTTAGCGATGCTAATGGAGTGGGCATCGCCGCACCTCAAGTTTACGAATCCAAACGTATCTTTATCATTTCTTCCCGACCCAATCCACGTTATCCGTATGCGCCAGAAATGGAACCCACCACAATGATCAATCCAGAGATCATAGGGAAGTCGCTGGACACCGAAAAAGATTGGGAAGGCTGCTTAACCATTCCAGGAGTTCGGGGTCTGGTTCCGCGACATAAAGCCATAGCGGTCAGCTATGTTTCAGATCAGGGGGAGACGGTTGAAACGAAATACAGCGGATTTATCGCTCGTGTATTCCAGCACGAGTTCGATCATCTGGAGGGTATCGTCTTTCTTGATCGACTCGAATCTACAAAAGATATTGTCATGGAAAAAGAATGGCTGAAGATGATCGCTCAACGCGAAAGTGTTGCATAAGATGAAGACACTCTCCCCAGATCAAATGGTTACGCAAGATCATTGGAGTGATCTTACGCAGTTCCGAGAAATGCCTGAGATCAATTTTGATCGTATGCGTCGCTATCGGATGCAACGGATCAAAGCCGAAATGCGTAAGCACGAGGTTTCGTTGTGTGTCATGACGAGTCCCATCAGTCTGCGTTACGCCATCGACTACCGCTACTATGCGTTGTTCATGTCGCATATTCCCTGTACTTATTTGTTTATCGCAGCGGATGGCCCTTTTCTGCTGCATAACTCTTTTGAGCCTTCTATCGCAGAGCGGAACAAGCGTATCGGTCAGCCTATCGCTTATTTTTATGGCGGTGATGAACTGAATCGATATGCCGAGTTATTCGCCGATGAGGTCGTCAATTATTTGTCTGAAATAGGTTCGAATAATCGACGCATCGCGGTTGAATATGTCAATCCCAGCATTACCCAAGCGTTGTTGAAGCGGGATATCGAAGTGATTGATGGCGTCTTAATTTCAGAACGCGCCAGACTGATCAAATCTGAAGATGAACTCGCCTGTATCCGTTGGGCTATCGCAGTGGCGGGGCATGGTGCTAATAAAGTTAAGCAAGCGTTGCGATCTGGAGTCTCCGAGGTTCAGCTTTGGGCTTTGCTGAACTATGCCAATCTTGCTAATAATGGTGATTGGCACGATGGCCGGATGTTGGCCTCGGGGCCAAGAATTAACCCCTGGTTGCAGGAAGCGTCGGAAAGAAAAATCGAGTCCGGTGATTTGTTGCAATACAACCTGGAATGGATATTGCCTATGAGCTATTCAATATTTCCACAGCATGTTCATCAAAAGGTTTGTCCAACAGTTCTTTAAGAGCTGTCAGCCAATGAATTCCGATTTTCCAATATTTCTTCAGGTTTTTTCCAATAGTTTCAATGAATTTATATCCTGATGAAATCGGTTTTTCCGTATCGAACCCCGCCTGCTGTTGGGAGGTGGCGACTGAATCTTCGTTGTGCTCGTCTGCGACGAGAATTTTCTCCTCACCAGCCGCCCCTTCGGTCGGCGGCTCAGGAGCAGCTTGTTTATTGGCGAGGCGGCCTTCTTTGTGCTCCTCCACGGCCGCTCTTGCCTCCTCAGTGGTGCTCTCTTCCATGGGCTCATGAACGGTTTTTTCTGAGGAGTGGTCATCATCACCACCGTCCACGGCGGCCGTCTTCTGTTTCAGCCGCAGTTGCAATAGTGCGACGATCAGCATGGCATGAAATTGTATCGTCACTCCGCGTTCATCCTGTTTAATCAAATGGATACCGTTCATTGTACGTTTCAAAAAACGAAAGAGCAGTTC